>NZ_JBHVVM010000001.1:0-487788 GCF_042883525.1 Streptomyces sp. NPDC058195 | reverse complement strand
CAGCTCATCGGCTCCCTCCTCGGCCTCACCTGGGCCAGCATCCGCACCCGCATCACCCAGAAAGGCATCCCCGAACAAGCCCTCACCACCATCGAGACCTCCGTCCCCGTCGCGAAGAAACTCGCCACCGAAGGCCCCGCCGGCGCCGTCAGCGAAATCACCGCAGAAGCAGGCGACCTCAAAGCCACCATCCTCGAAAAACTCACCACCTACCTCATCCCCACCGTCCTCATCGCCGGAATCACCTGGATCCTCTCCCTCCTCAACCCCGCCTCCGCCTTCATCCGCGCCGTCAAAGGCATCATCGACATCGTCACATTCATCGTGACCCAGGGCGCCCAGATCGCCGACTTCGTCAACGCCGTCCTCGACGCCGTCATCACCATCGCCAACGGCGGCGCAGCAGGCGTCCCCAAAATGATCGAAACCGCCCTCGCCACCAGCATCCCCCTCCTCATCGGCTTCCTCGCCTCAATCCTCGGAATCAGCGGCCTCGCCAACAAAGTCAAATCCGTCTTCCACACCGTATCCAAACCCGTCACCCGCGCCATCGACAAAATCATCAACCTCATCACCAAAAAAGGCAAAGCCCTCTGGAACAAACTCAGGGAGAAGAAAAAGAAGGAAGGAGAAAAGAAGGAAGGGAAGCCATCCCCCCTCGAAGAAAAGGAGAACCGTCTACAAAAGGCCATTCAAGCCGCCGTCGACCAGGTAGATGCAATACCTGGAGAAAACATAGAAAAGAGAGAAATAGATCCCACACTGAGCCCCATTCGGTCAAAGTACAGCCTGACTCGACTCTACGCCGCGCTCAAAGGATCGAACTGGGTAATCTTTGGGGAAATCAACCCCAAAGGAAATAAAAAATCCAAAAAGAAGGGGAAAGAAGAGAGCAAGAACTCAGAAGCCCTCACGCAGCTCGCCGAGAACAACAAGGGAAAATGCAAGGCAGTCGCGATATTACGCACAGTTGGCGGAGGCATCTACGAAGGAAAGAGCATGAAGAATCGACCAAAGTCGTCCGTCCACCCGGAAGCACTCAAGGAGATACAACGCTTGCGCAAGAACCACCACCTAGGATGCGCCGAAATAGAATGCATCAGTGAAGCCTACAGAGAAAAAGAAAGAAAGGAGAAGAAGCAGGAGGAATACAACAGGCGCAATAGAATATACGAAACGGTGAGCGAGGAGGAGAGCAATCCGGCACGGAACGGTTCCATGGAAGCCGCAAAGGCAGAGATGGACAATTGCGGAGACGTCTACATGCCCTGCGACTTATGCAAACTCTTGTTATCCGACATGGGCATAAGGATTCTGAATCGCTGATTGCCGACCACAGTCGAGGGAGCACAATGGAGCGCCCGATGAAGTTGCAGAAATTGATCAAGAAGCTACGCAGAGCAGATCACCGGACAGCCGTTTCCGCCCTGAGTTCGATCGAAGAAAAAATCAGCCCACAAGGGGCGGCTTTCTCAGAGGAGGCCGTCATGGCAATCCCCTTGCTCTTTGACATCGCCACACGCTCCGAAACAAAGGCTCGGAGGGAGATTCTGAACTACCTGGGAAGCGCTTACGAGGACACATTGGGAACCTGGCAGTTCCGATGGGACGAAGATCCAGAAACACGCCACTATTTCACCGAAATGGTGGCGTGGGAGCAGGCTATTTCGGAAACTTACAGAAGCTGCATGCCTTCAGTCATTCACCTCTTGGGAAGAGATAACGATGAATCGGTCCGAGGATCGTCAGTCTTCCTTCTCTCGCGAATCAAGGAATGTCCAAATAACCTGACTTTGACCTTCCGAAACATGTACGCGGAACAGGCGGGAGACGCATTTCGGATCGACATCATCGAAGGCATGACAAATTTGATCTTCAGGCAAAACCCTGTTCCCGCAGCAGAATTGCATTGGCTCCATGAGAAACTGAAAGATCCCTCGCCAGCCATCCGGATGGGAACGGCATTGAGTCTCATGGCGAGAGAAGGACAGCAGAAAGAAGTAGAGAGTGATGAGCCCGGCAACCGCTCCTTGAATCAGATCGCCCTCGATGCCCGGGGCAAGGGCGAGCACACGTTGCGGAAGACGGCCTGGCTGGCGAAGAAGTCGACCGACTGGGCCCTGGAGCGGGCGTTCGTTCAGACTGCGGACTCCGGTGACACGAAGCCGTGAGCAGACAGCGCCGACCACCTCCCTGCGGCACGAGCAACGGCTGCCGTCCCGTGGAGACGGCCGGGCCCTATCCGCCAGCCACCGTCATCGGCAGCGACTTCACCCCGTTGATGAAGTTCGAGACCAAGTAACGGGGTGACCCGGTGAGTTGGAAGTAGCCCGGCGGCAGCACCCGGCAGGTCTCCTCGTACAGAGCGCTCAGCTGCAGCCGCGCGAAGTGGGCGCCCAGGCAGACGTGGGGGCCGTCGCCGAAGGAGACGTGGGGGTTGGGGGTGCGGGTGAGGTCCAGGGTGAAGGGGGACGGGAAGACGCGTTCGTCGTGGTTAGCGGAGGCGTGGAGGACGACCACCTTGTCGCCCGCGCGGATGCGGGTGCCGGCCAGATCCGTGTCCTGGGTGGCCGTGCGACGGAAGGTGAGGACCGGGGGGTGGCGGCGGAGGAGTTCGTCCACGGCCGTCGCCGTCCCCGCCTCGCCCCGGCACAACCTGCCGTACTCCTGCGGATGTTGGGCCAGCAGGCTCAGCCCGCCGGGAGCGGCGCTGCGGACCGTGTCGTTGCCCGCGATGACCAGGAGGAAGAAGAACATCTCCAGTTCAGGGCCGGTCAGTTCCGGGTCCGTGGCCAGGGCCGTCATCACGTCGTCGGCCGGGTGGCGGCGCTTGTGGGCGGCCAGGTCGTGGGCGTAGTCGAACATGTCGCGCAGGGCGGACGGGGAGCGGGGGTTGAGCGGTTTGCCGTCCGGGCCGGGTACGGGGGTGCCGGACTCGTCGGGGTCCTGGTAGCCGATGACGCGCCGCGTCCAGTGGAGGAGCAGCGCGCGGTCGGTGTCCGGTACGCCGAGCAGGTCGGTGAGGTTGAGCAGGGCGTATTGGTCGGTGACTTGGGCGACGAGGTCGCAGGTGCCGTTCCCGTCCCGCGCGTCGGTGACGGCGCGGGTGAGCAGGGCGCGGGCCCGTTCGCGTACGACCGTTGCGAAGCGGTCGATGCGTCCCGGGGTGAAGGCGCGGCTGACCAGGGTGCGCAGGCGGCGGTGGTGCGGCGGGTCCTGGTTGAGCATCATGCGGCGGATGAACGGCAGGTCGGCCGGGTCCGGGTCGCGGATCTGGGTGGCGCCCAGGTACGAGGAGTACGTCGCGGAGTCCTTCAGCACCCGGACCACGTCCGCGTGCCGGGCGACCGCCCAGAAGCCCGGTCCCTCCGGCCAGCCGAGCACCTCCGGCTCCTCCTGCCACGCCACCGGGTGGTGGTCGCGCAGAAGGCGGTAGCGGTCGTGCGGGACGCCCTGCCCGTACAGCCTCGGGTCGAAGACCTGCGGGACGGTCACGGGCACGGAACCACTCACGCGTCCGCGTCCGCGTCCGCCCGCAGGAAGTCCTCCACCACCCGGATCACGTCGAGCGGGGTCTCGTCCATCGCGTAGTGGCCGCACCCCGGCAGTTCCACGAGCTCGGCGTTCGGGTACCAGCGCATCCAGGTGCCGCGTTGCAGCTCCGCGGACAGGGCCGGGTCCAGGGCACCCGCCACCGCGAGGGCCGGTACCGGCGAGCCCTCGATCCGGTCGTGGAAGTCCTCGCCCGCCCAGGAGTCCAGCCAGGCCCGGAACGCCTTCGCGTCGCTGCACTCCACCGAGCGGCGCACCATCCGGTCCAGCCAGGCGGCCGGGCGGTGGCCGCCGGTGGTGGTGTCGAGGATGGCTCGGCGGTTGGCCGGGGTGTCGGCCGCCCCGGCGAACAGCTCCCACTGCTCGGGCGGCAGCGGCAGCCCGGAGGCGGGGACCGGCGAGACCCCGGCCATCCTCCGCACCCGCTCCGGTGCGTCGGCCAGCACCCGCTGGACGACCGATCCGCCCATCGAATGGCCGATCAGCGAGAACCGCGCCCAGCCGAGCCGGTCGGCCAGTGCGAGCACGTCCCCGGCCCCCTCGGCCGTGGTGTACGTACCGTCCGCGTCGCGGGCCTCGCCGTATCCGCGCAGGTCCACCACCGCGTACGTGAACGAGGCGAGGTCGAGGTCGGGGAGCACGGGGGCGTACGCGGAACGGTCGGCGAGCCAGCCGTGCACCGCGATCACCTTGTGCGGGCCTTCGCCGTGCAGCTCATGAGGCAACTCGTGAGGCAACTCGTGAGGCAACTCGCGGGGCGGAACGGGCAGTGCGGTCACGCTGACTCCCATGGCAGTACGGATACGCGTACGTGGGTACGGAGGAACGGTTCACCGGTTCCGGACCACGGTCGCGCCAACTCCGCACCCGCGCAATAGGGCCCGCGCCGGCCGGTGCTCAGCCCAGCAGCTCCAGGTACGGGCCGAACTCCGACGCCAGTGTCAGCCGGCCCAGCTTCTGGTACTCGCGCTGGACGGCGTGGATCAGCGTCGGCATCGTCACGGGTTCGCCGGTGTCCGCGGCCAGGTACGCGGCGGTCACCGCGATCGAGCGGATGTTGCCGCCCGCCAGCTCGAAGTTCTCCGCGCAGAACGCGAGGTCCAGGTCCGTGCCACGGGGCAGTACGGGGCCCAGGCAGCGTTCCCAGAGGACCTGGCGCTGCTCCGGGTCCGGGACCGGGAAGTCGATGACGAGGTCCAGGCGGCGGGTGAAGGCGTCGTCCAGGTTGGCCCGGAGGTTGGTGGCGAGGATGGCCAGGCCGTCGAAGGACTCCATGCGCTGGAGGAGGTAGGCGCTCTCGACGTTCGCGTAGCGGTCGTGGGCGTCCTTCACGTCGGAGCGCTTGCCGAAGATCGCGTCCGCCTCGTCGAAGAGGAGGACGCCGTTCACGCCCGCCGCCTCGGAGAAGATCCGCTCCAGGTTCTTCTCCGTCTCGCCCACGTACTTGTCGATGACCGTCGCGAGGTCGACCGTGTAGAGGTCCAGGCCCAGATCGGCGGCGATGACCTCCGCCGACATCGTCTTGCCGGTGCCGGAGTCGCCCGCGAAGAGCGCCGATACGCCGCGGCCCCGGCCGCCACCGGGGCGCATGCCCCATTCCCCCAGGACCCGGTCGCGGTGCCGGGCGCGGGCGGTGAGTTCGCGGAGCTGGGCGTGGGTGTCGGGCGGGAGCACCAGGTCGTCCCAGCCGACGGCGGGTTCGATACGGCGGGCCAGGCGGTCCAGGCCCGCCGCGTTCTGGGCGCGGGCGCCTTGACGTACGTGGTCGGGGGTGAGGGTGCCGCCGTCCAGGTGGGTGGTCTGGGCGGCGCCCCGGGCGGCGCGGGTGATCTGTTCCGGGGTGAGCAGGAACGGGGAGAGCAGCCGGTCCACGTCGACGGCCGCGGGAACCGGCGCGTCGTAGGCCTCGCTCCAGAGGGCCGCCCGGGTGGCGGGTTCCACGCGCGGGGCGTGCAGGAGCAGCGGCGGGGCGGCGGACCAGGCCGCGTCCCAGGGGGCCCGGCCCACCAGCACGGTGGGGACCGGGGTGCCGGTGAGCAGCCTGAGCAGCCCCGGGTGCTCGCGGCAGACCGCGTCGAGCGGGGCACAGACCACGCCCGCGCCGGTCAGCCGGGCCTCCCGGACCAGGGAGCGGACGGCCTCGGCGGGGGCAGGGTCCTCGGCGAGGCGGGCCAGGTCCAGGCCGAGGACCCGGTGGCCCGCGCGGGTCAGCGCGGAGGCCGCGAGGGCGGTTCCGGCGCCGCCCTGGTCCTCGCGGAGGTAGGCGAGCGGGACGCCGTGGGCGAGCGCCCCGGCGAGCGGGACCGGGTCGCCGACGCCGGGCACGGCGCGCCACGGGGCGAGGAGGCCGACGAGGCGCGGGTCGGAGGTGTCATCGCCCAGCAGGTGCGCGGTCACCCGGTCGGGAACGCGCAGCGCCCGGCTCAGGAACGGCCGGTCCAGGTCCTCGACCAGCAGCAGGCGTCCCTCGCGGAGCGGGGCACGGGCCGCGAGCCGGCCGCGCGCCTCCTGGTCGGCGGGGGACAGCCCGCACAGGCCCAGGGCCAGGCCGATGGAGGGGCGGCGGCGGGTGACGTCGTCGTTGAGGTAGCCGTAGAACGCCTCGAAGCGGTCGTCGAGATCCGGTACGAGCGCGATGAGCAGGATCTCGATGTCGAGGTCGGTCAGTCCGAACTCGGCGGCCAGCGACGTCAGCCTGGCCTCCTTCTCCCCACCCGGGCCGGACTCGGCCACGGACGCCGGAACGGGAACGGGAACGGGGTCCGGGAACGCGCGGGCCGCTTCCTCGTCCAGCAGCCGCGCGATGTTCTCGTCCGTGAGGTAGAGGCCGCGGAAGGCGTCGTCCGGGTCCGGATCGGTGAGTTGCCGGGCCTCGACCGCCCGTCGGACGCGCTGCTCCACGACCACCGCGCGGGCGAGGAGATGGCGCAGGTTCGGATCACCGGCGGTGGTCATTCAGCACTGTCCTCCGTAGCCCCGGCCCCCGCAGTCCCCGCCCCGGCACCGGCGCGCCCGCTCCCCGTCCTCCGGGTCTCCGTGATGCGGAGGGACAGACCCCGTCGCCGCTCCGCGTCGGGGACGCGAGACGCGGCGAGGTCCCCGTCCGGCCGCCCCGGCCGCCCCGGACGGCCCCCGTACACCGGGAGTCCGCCGCGCCCCGGCATCGGCTCCGAGACGGGTTCGGCGCGGGCGGGCACGTCCCCGAACCGGGCTTCCATCCCCTCGTCGCCCACCGGCGGCCCGACCGCGTAGCTCGGCGAGGCGGTCACCGGCACGCTGACGACCAGGTCGAGTGAGGGCTTCAGCTCCCCGCCCAGCGCGCTCCACACGTCCGCGAACGAGCGGTCCTCCGGCGGCGGCAGAGCGATCGACATCGGCACCGGCGCCCCGATCTCCGCCAGGGTTCCCGCCATCCGGTCCGGCGGCAGCGCCTCGTACCGCAGCAGGCAGCCCAGCAGGGACGAGAGCAGCCGGTGTTCGTCCTCCGGGCGCTTGGTCCACGCCGTGATCAGGTACGACAGCTTGAAGAACCGGGGCGGGCGGCGGCGCGCGATGATCGTGCCCCGCTCGTCGTAGTCGTTGTGCAGACCGCGCTCGCGTCGGCGCATGTCCTCGCGGATGTCGTAGAGGTACAGGTTGACCATCGGCGCGTTGACCTTCGCCGCCCACTCCCGGGTCGGGGCGTCGAAGACCACCGCGATCTGGCCGCCGCCGAGCACCTCCGCCCTGATCAGGGCCCGCAGTACGTCATCGACCTCGTGGATCACCCGGTCACCCCCGCACGGTCCGTGGCGCCCGCGCACGCCCCGCGAAGCCCGGCCGTACTCACGCGCGCCCCGCGAAGCCCGACGACAGGCACACACGCCCCGCGAAGTCCGGCCGTATTCACACACGCCCCGCGATGCCCGGCGGTGCTCACGCGCGCCCCGCGAAGTCCGGCGGCTGGAGGTTGCGCTGCACCACCAGGACCGGTTTCTGGAGCCGGGCCAGGTCCCGCGCGTCCGCCCGCAGGATGCGCGGTCCCAGCTTGTCCTTGCGCAGGACCAGGACCTGCACCTCGAAGGCGCCGTCGCGGCCGACCGTGGCCGTGGCTCCGCCGGGCGTGATGCCGGTGTTCCACGTGAAACGTACCGACGCGCCCGGCGGATAGTCCTTGCCACGGGCCAGCACCGGCTGCCCCGGCTTGGCGACCTGCGGGGTGACGGTCAGCGAGGGCTTCAGGACGCGCAACCGGTCGGTGTCCTGGTTGTTGGCCTCGCGGCGGTCCGGCAGCGTGCCGCGCACGGTGGCCCGTACGTCTCCGGTGACCGCCGCGCGGTACGTGGCGTCCTGGGTCACCTCGATCCGGCCGCCGGGTGGCACGGTGCAGGGTTTCGCCGCCGTGCAGCGGGTCAGGGCGGGCAGGGTGCGGTCCCCCTTCTTGGACGTCTTCGGCCAGGTGGTGCCGATGACCACGCCCGTCGCCGGGTCCGGGCCCGCGTTGGTGACGACGAAGCGGGCGTGGGCCTGGCGCCCGGTGTAGGTGCGGTCGGGGCTGACGTCGGCCCTGACCGCCACGTCCGCCGAGGGCGGGACGGGCGCCTCCAGGACCTCGATCTCGGCGGTGTCCGTCCCGGTGTTGCCCGCCGAGTCGGTCGCCGTGCAGGTCACCGCGGTCCGGCCGACCGGGAAGAGCGATCCGGAGGCGGGCGTGCAGGTCACCGGGAGCGTTCCGTCGGTGGTGTCCTCGGCGGTGGCGGTGTACGTGACGCGCGCGCCGTCCTTGTCCTTGGCGCGGACGGTCAGATCGTCCACGGTGACCACGGGTGCGGCGATGTCGTTCACGTCGATGCTGATCTGCTCCTGGTATTTCGGGTCGGCGGCAGCGGCGGGCCCGATCGTCTCCGTGCCCGGGGCCTGGGTGCCCATCAGGAACTGGACGGTGCAGCTCAGCCGGGTGCCCTGGGGCGCGTCGGCGGAGACGTCGATGTTCTCCGCGAAGTGCGCGGTCTCGCCGCTGACGAGTTGCCGGACGGGCGGGTCGAGGCTGACGGAAAGATGCGGATCGCAGTTGTCGAGGCGGTAGCTCACGTTCGTGGGAAGGTTGCGGAAACCTTCGATGATGGCGTCCACGACGTCGTCGCCCTCGATGCCGTCGATCATCCGGCCGTTGGTGGCGTTCACCATGCGCAGCGCCTGGTTCGGCTCGTGCGGCGGATCGTCGTCGTAATCGGGTATCTGGCCGTTGCCGTTGAGCCCGTCGCCCAGATCACTGGTCAGCCCGACCGCGATCAGCCGCACTCCCGCGTCCTGGAGGGCGAACTCGGCGTCGCTGAAGCTCCATCGGTAGTTGCTGGGCTCGTGGCTGGACGCGTCGCCCACCAGGACGACGACCGGGCTGGAGTCGGGGCGGAACACGGTCTGCCCGTCACCGCCGTTGGCCAGCTTCCACAGGGCGTAGAGCCAGTCCTCTGCGGGCCCCTTGCTGTCGGTGCCCAGATTGGCCTTGAGATCGTCGACGCCCGTCTGGACCTTGTCCAGGTCGTACGTCAGCCCCTGGGTCACCTTGAATCCGGCCTCGGGAGGGTCCGCCCACTCATCTCCGAAGGTGGCCACGGCGAAACGGGACTCCGGCTGCTCCTTGCGGATCGCCGTGGTGATCTCGGGGATGCGCCTCTTCACCACCTCGATCGGCGTTGTCATGCTGCGGGTGCCGTCCACCAGCAGGATCACGTCCGGCCGCGGCGGGATCGCCGGCGTACGCACCTGCTTGTCCACGCCCGTGGAGCCGCCCGGGTCGACCGTGTCGGTGAACTCGGCGGGTGTGACCCAGGGTTCGGGCACCGAGTCCGCCAACGGCGCCCCGGTGGTAACGGCTGAACCGGGCGCGACGCCGGTGGTCACGAGCAGCAGCGCGAGGGCCGGTATCCGGAGCACCGCGAGAGCCCTACGCGCACCGGACGCCCCTGCTACCCGCCGCGGACCGCCGCGTACGCCCGTTCTCCAAGCCGCCCGACCGGCCACCCGACCGGCCACCCGACCGCCCGGCCGTGACCGTGACGTCCGCCGAAGCGGCTCTAACCAGCGCACGGAAGCCTCCCCGTCCTCGCCCGACCCGGCGCACCGGATGCCGATCGGCACACCGGACGTCAGGGTCCTGCCCGGACGGCGGGCGCACAGCGGTACGGAAGTCACACCCCCGGGAAACCTCCGCTGCCCGAAAGGGCAGTGGGCCCCGCGCGGTCCGCGCCGACGGAGCGGGTCGGCTCAGATCAGCCCCTGCCGCATCGCGTACGCCACCGCGTGCGAACGGTTGCGCAGTTGCAGCCGGGTCATCACCGAGTGCAGCACGTTCTTGATGGTGCGCTCGGAGTAGGAGAGCTTGGTGGCGATGTCCGCGGTGTCGTACCCCTCCGCGACCAGCCTCAGCACATCGACCTCACGCGCCGCGAGCCCCGTGAAGTGCAGCCCCCGCGGGCCGAGTACCTGCCCCTGGAGGCGGCCCACCTCCTCCAGCAGCCGTCCCAGCAGGTCGGACGGGAGGTGACCCTCGCCCCGCGCCACCGTGCCGATCACCTGCACCAGATGCTCCGGCGTCGATTCGGAGCGCCTGACCACCCCGGCGACACCGCACTCCGCGGCACTCACCAGTTTCTGTTCGTCGATGTCCGTGGTCACCAGAACCGTGCGCGAGGCGCTGGTGCGCTGAATATGACGCAACATCGTCAGTACCGTTTCGTCGACCGCGTCCACGACGACGATCACTATCTGCGGAGAGGTTTCCCCCTCCCCCCACTCCACCACGCTGACTTCGGGCCGCGTGCGTAATTGACTGGCCACGCCTGCCTGCGAGATGGGGTCCTGCGCCCTCAATGCGACGGTGGTGCGATCCATGGCAATGCTCCCCCTGGGCAACAGCCGATGGCATCACGTCGAACACAACCAACCCGGCTGTTTCGTCTGCCTCATTAGCCTGAGGCGGTCAGAAGATGCCCTTGTTTCCTTACAGGGAAACAAAAAAGCCGATCCGGGCAGGGAATCTGCCCGAATGTGTTCCTCCGCGGCCGATGCCGACGCCCAGCGCCGAACCTACGGTGCGCCTATGAGTCTCACGGCAAGCCTCGACGAGGCATCCGTCACGGCCGCACCGGGCGAGGAGACGGCCCTCCCTCTGCGGATCCTCAACTCCGGCAGCACCGTCGAGGAGTACCGCTTCGAGGTGCTCGGTGCCTGTGCCGCCTGGTCGACGGTCGAGCCGGCCACGCTCTCGCTGTATCCCGGCGACACCCAGAGCGTCTCCCTCAAGCTGCGCCCGCCCCGGGACTCGACCGTGCCCGCGGGGGAGACGACCTTCGGGATCCGGGTGGTGCCCACCAGCGAGCAGGGCGACGCGGTGGTGCCCGAAGGGAAGGTGACCGTACTCCCCTTCGTCGAGACGACCGCCGAGCTGGTGCCGCGCAGCTCGCACGGCGCCTGGAGCGGGCGGCATCAGCTCGCCGTCGACAACCGGGGCAACGCCCCGCTCACCGTGCGGCTGGGGGCCCAGTCCGGCACGGAGCGGGCCCGGGTCTCGTTCGCGGCGCAGTCCCTGCGGATCGAGCCCGGCCGGGCGGAGTTCGGCAAGGTGCGGATACGCCCCGCCAAGCGCATGTGGCGCGGCATCCCCCTCACGCACCCCTTCCAGCTGGTCGCCACCCCGGAGGTGGGCGAGGACCAGGCCCCGGTCGCGCCGGTCGTCGTGGACGGCACCTACCAGCAGGAACCGGTCCTGCCGCGCTGGCTGCCCCGGGCCCTGATCCTGGCGGCCGTCCTGCTGATCGCGCTGGTGGGGCTCTGGTACGCGCTGCTGCGCCCGGCCGTGAAGTCGGCGGCCAGGGAGGCGATCACTCCGGACGCGGTGCGTTCCGCCGCCGCGGCCGATAAGAGCAACGCCCCCGAGAAGGGCGGACCGGCGGGCGCCTCAAACGGCGGCGGCGACTCCTCCGGGGCGAACGGCGGCGCGGCCAGGCCGAGCCCCTCACCGAGCCCCGGCGCGTCCTCCGACGCCGGAGTCACCACCCCGACCAGCGCCCAGGCGCAGGTCAGGGACTCGGTGGGCGGCGGATCGAACACCTCTACGGCGCTCCAGGTGCCCATCGGGCACACCTTCCAGCTGACCGACATCGTGGTCCAGAACCCGCAGGGTGACGCGGGGACGCTGGAGGTCTCCTCGGGCCGGAACGCCCCGGTCCTCCGGCTGGCCCTGGAGAACTTCCGGGACTCCGACTACCACTTCGTCACACCGATCATGGTGCCCGCTGGCGGCAAGGTCACCATGACCGTTGACTGCCGGAAGGTCGGCAAGCCGGTGAACGCGCCGACCCCCTCGCGGTGTTCGGAGTCGCTGTTCCTGGGCGGCACGATGAAGACGAACGCGACGGACTGACCGAGCCGGCCAGCCCACCGCGTCCGGCAGGAGGCTCCGGCTCACTAAGAGATGTCCCGTGATCCCTGGCGGGCGTGCGACGACAGCCAGGGCACCTCGCCGCGTTGTCGGGACGCCCGGATACATCCAGTATTCGGGCGTCCCTCCGCCGTGCGACGCACCGCGTCTGACGCCGCACGCTGATCCAGCCTGATCCAAACGAAAGACCCTAGGCCGGAGCCTCTTCTTCCTCCTCCTCGCCGTCCTTCTTCGCCCGCTGCACGAAGGAGCCCTGTACGTCAGCCGGCTGCTCGTCCTCGTCCTCCGTCGCGGCCCGCTGCACCGCCGCCGGACCGGCGGCCGAAGCCGGTGCGGGCGCGGGGGCCTCCGGGGCGGGCGCCGGGGCCGGGTCGGCCAGCACCCGGTCCGCGTTGGCGACGGCCTCGCGCTCGAACCGGTCGGACGGGTCGCTGACCCGGATGCCGCCCGCGGCCTCCGTACCGTCCACCGGGCCGTTGCGCTGCTGGATCACATGGGTCAGCTCGTGAGCCAGGGTGGTGCGGCCCTGCGTCGAGGACGGGTCGTAGGCGTCCCGCTGGAAGACCACGTTGCTGCCGACCGTGTACGCGTGCGCGCCGACGCCCTTAGCGGACTCGTGGGCGGCCGAGTCGGTGTGGACGCGTACGTCGGAGAAGTCCGCGCCCATCCGGGCCTCCATGTCGGTCCGGGTGTCGGTGTCCAGCGGCGCGCCGCCGCCCGACGAGACCACGTCGTGCACGGGAGAGCGCTCTTCCTCCTCCGCGCGGTCCTCCTTGCGCTGGAGCATCGAGCCCATCGCGCTGTTGCCGACCGCCCGCTGCAGCACGCCCATGCCGCTGGCCCCGACCACATCGGCCCGCCCGGCCGCCGCGGCGCGGTAGAGCTGCCCGGTGCCAGCGGGCTCCCGCACCTCGGGGGCCCGCGCGGTGTGCGCGGTCCCGTCGAGATCGTGGTCGTTCCCGGTGTGGTCATGCCCGGTGTGGCCGTGCTCGTGGTCGTGCTCCTGGTCCCATTCCTGTGCGTGCATCGTCATCTCCCCTGCCCGCGCCCCGGCCGGGGGCGCGTCATGGTGGCCTCACCGTTCCACCATCACGACGCCGCCCCTGCCCCGTCCAGCCCGGACCCCGTCGGCCGGGGGCAGCCGGTGCTGCCCGTTCGGGCACCCGGCCGTTCCGTACGGCAAACGGGCGCACCCGCCGCCGGTGAAGTGGCCGGGCCGCACCGCCGTCGCGATGATCGGGGCATGACCGAGAGCGACAAGGACCGGCCGCCCGTCACCCTGCGGATCGCCCAAAATCCGGAGGCCGACGCGCTGCTCGCCCGCAGCCCGCTCGCCGCCCTGGTGGGCATGCTGCTGGACCAGCAGGTCCCGATGGAGTGGGCCTTCACCGGCCCGCGCTCCCTGGCGCGGCGCATGGGCCGGGACGATCTGGACGCCCAGGAGATCGCCGCCTACGACCCGGAGGCATTCGCCGGGCTCTTCCTCACGAAGCCCGCCCTGCACCGCTATCCCGGCTCCATGGCCAAGCGGGTCCAGCAGCTGTGCCAGTACCTGGTCACGGAGTACGACGGCGACGCGAGCGCGGTGTGGACAGGCGCGTCCGACGGGGCCGACCTGCGTAAACGGCTGAACGCGCTGCCCGGCTTCGGCACCCAGAAGGCTCAGATCTTCCTGGCGCTCCTCGGCAAGCAGTTCGGCGTACGCCCCAAGGGCTGGCGGGAGGCGGCGGGCCCGTACGGCGAGGCCGGATCGCACCGCTCGGTCGCCGACATCACGGGCCCGGAGTCGCTCGCCGAGGTACGCGCGTACAAGCAGCACCTCAAGCAGGCGGCCAGAACAGCCGAACGCTCCGCCGACCAGTAGCCCCGGGCCCACGCCAGCGGCCCACGCCAGCGGATCACGTCGGCAGACCACATCCACGGCCGCACCCGCGGGCCGCTACCGCCTGCGCCGGGCCGTACCGAAGAGCGACCGCGAGATCTCCCGCCCCAGCTGCGTCCCCACGGAGCGGGCCAGCGACCGGAACATCCCGCTCGACACCACCTGCTCGACCAGCGAGGTGTCCTCCTCCCGGCCCCTCCCCGGAGCCTTCGCCCCGGCCACCGCCCGCTCCCCGGCCTCCTCCCGCCCCGCGGCGCTCAGCTTCTCGTACGCCGACTCCCGGTCCACCGCCTGCGCGTACCGCGCGTACAGCGGCGAGGCGCGCACCGCCGCGTCCAGCTCCGCCGCCGGATACGGCCCCATCAGCGACCTCGGCGCCCGCAGCCGGACCGCGGCAACCGGCGTCGGCGCGCCGTTCTCGCTCAGCACCGTGACCACGGCCTCACCGATGCCCAGCCGCGTCAGCAGCTCCTCCAGGTCGTACGGCGAGTCAGGGAAGGTCCTCGCCGTCGCCCGCAGCGCCTTCGCGTCGTCGGGGGTGAAGGCGCGCAGCGCGTGCTGCACCCGGTTCCCGAGCTGCGCCAGCACTTCCGCGGGCACGTCCCGCGGGGTCTGCGTGACGAAGAAGACGCCCACGCCCTTGGAACGGATCAGCCGCACGGTCTGGGTGATCGATTCCAGAAAAGCCTTCGAGGCCCCGCTGAAGAGCAGGTGCGCCTCGTCGAAGAAGAAGACCAGCTTCGGCCGGTCAAGATCGCCGACTTCCGGAAGATCATGGAAAAGATCGGCAAGCAGCCACATCAGAAAGGTGGAGAAGAGCTGCGGCTTGTCCTGCACCGCCGCCAATTCGAGTACGGAGACGATCCCGCGCCCGTCCGGTGCCTGGCGCAGAAACTCCGCCGTATCGAATTCCGGTTCGCCGAAAAAATCACCGGCGCCCTGCTGTTCGAAGGCGGTGATGGACCGGAGGATCACTCCTGCGGTGGATGTGGAAAGTCCGCCGATCTCCTTGAGTTCCGCCTTACCGGTGTCCGATACGAGAAACGCGGCCACCGCCCGGAGGTCCTTCAGGTCCACCAGTTCCAGGCCCTTGGCGTCGGCGTAGTGGAAGATCAGGCCGAGCGACTGCTCCTGGGTCCGGTTGAGCTGCAGGACCTTGGACAGGAGCACGGGGCCGAAGCTGGTGACCGTGGCCCGCAGCGGTACGCCGGGACCGATGCCGCCGAGCGCGTAGAACGCGCAGGGGAAACCCTCCGGCTGCCACGCCTGCCCCACCTGAGCCGCCCGTTCCCCGGCCTTCCCGCCCGGCACGCCCGGGGCTGCGATGCCCGAGACGTCGCCCTTGACGTCGGCGAGGAAAACGGGGACGCCCTCGGCCGAGAGCTGCTCGGCGACCAGCTGGAGCGTCTTGGTCTTGCCGGTCCCGGTGGCGCCCGCGACGAGCCCGTGCCGGTTGAGCATCGCCAGCGGAATCCGGATCGGCGCATCGGGCAGACAGGCCCCGTCCCAGAGCAGCGCGCCCAGTTCGAGCGCGTCCCCGGCAACGGCGTACCCGGCGGCGATCCCCCGCGCCTGCTCCGGCAGTCCGCCGCCGTCGCCGCGCGCCGCCCCGGCACCCTCCGGAGTCACGCCCGGCACCCCGGCACCCTCCGGAGTCACGCCCGCCGCCCCGGCGCCCGCATCCCGTACGCCCGCGCGCCCGTCCCGCGGCACGCCCGGACCCGCGCGTTCACCCGCTCTTTCGCCCGCGCCTCCCCCAGCACCCCCGCCCGTGCCCGGACCCGCGCCGCCGACCGCGCCCGGAGCAGGCCCCGGACCAGCCTCAGAACCGGCGCCCGGCCCCGTACCGTTGGCCGTACCGCCGTCCGCGCCATCGCTGTCACTCATCAGGGCCCCATTCCGGAATGCCTGCATTTGTGGCGTTCTCGACAGCATCGCAGTCCGGCCCCGTGGCTGCGCCCGGAGGCTCTTGCCCGGTAGGCTTTCCGTGTGATCTTCAAGCGCATCGGAAATGGGCGGCCTTATCCCGACCACGGCCGGGAAAGCACCCGGCAGTGGGCGGACGTCGCGCCGCGCCCGGTCCGCCTCGATCAGCTGGTGACCACCAAGGGCAACCTGGACCTCGAAACCCTCCTCGCCGAGGATTCGACGTTCTACGGAGACCTGTTCGCGCACGTCGTGAAGTGGCAGGGCGACCTCTATCTGGAGGACGGTCTGCACCGCGCGGTCCGCGCCGCGCTTCAACAGCGCCAGGTCCTGCACGCCCGGGTGCTCGAACTCGGCTGACCGACGCGGCCCCCGCCCCACCCGGCCAGCGGCCCCGGAGGCGGGCGAGCCCCTGTACGGCCCACGGGCCGCCCCGGGGTTCGTTCGGGTGCTTTCGCACTCGGACGGGTGCGATCCGTTGATCATTTAGTAGGCATCATCTCCGGGCCGCATTACGCTGCGCCCATGAGCATGCTCACTCCCCCCGGCATGGGCGGAAAGTACCGCATCACCGGCAATGCCTACCCGCGGATGCGCCGCCCCCGGCGCCGCGGCAAGCTGATCCTCGCCGCCACCGCTTCCGTGGTGGCCCTCGGGCTGGCCGGGTGGGGCACGATGCAGCTCATCGACGTCTTCACCGGCGGCGACCGGAAGACCGACGCCGCGGACCACAAGACGGACTGCCCGTCCGCCCGGCCGTCCGCCTCCGCGGCCCCCGTGCAGGCGCTGCCGAAACCCGCGAAGATCACCGTCAACGTCTACAACGCGACGACGCGCGGCGGCCTCGCCAAGAAGGCCGCCGACGAGCTGAAGAAGCGCGGTTTCACCATCGGCAAAGTCGGCAACGCCCCGGCCGCGTACGACAAGAAGGTCCCCGGCCGCGGTCTGCTGCTGGGCGCCCCGTCGGCCACCAACGGCTCGTTCCCGGTGCTCGGTACACAGCTGCACGGCGCCACGCCAAAGACCGACGCCCGCAGGACGGCGGATGTCGACCTGATCCTCGGCAAGAAGTTCACGGCGTTCGACACCCCCGCGGCAGCGGCGGCGGCCCTCGCCGAGCTGACGAAGCCGGCCCCCGCACCGTCCTGCTGACGGCTGCCGGTTCCGTCCCGGCAGCCGCACGCACCACAGGGTTTCCTAGGGTCTTTCGTTTGGATCAGGCTGGATCAGGGAGCGGGGGCTGGTGCGTGCAGCTGCAAGGCGGAGGAAGGAGCCGACGCGGAGCGTCGGTGACTGACGACAACGCGGCAGATGTGCGTGCCAGCCCCCGCGAGCCCGGCATGATCCAAACGAGAGGCCCTAGTCGACCGTGCCGTACATCCGGTCGCCCGCGTCCCCGAGGCCCGGCACGATGTAGCCGTTCTCGTTGAGCCGCTCGTCGATCGAGGCGGTGACCACCGTCACCGGCGTACCGGCCAGCTCGCGCTCCATGACCTCGACGCCCTCCGGCGCCGCGAGCAGCACGACCGCGGTGACATCGTCCGCACCGCGGTCGATCAGCTCGCGGATGGCCGCGACCAGCGTGCCGCCGGTGGCCAGCATCGGGTCCAGGACGTACACCTGGCGGCCGGAAAGGTCCTCCGGCATCCGGGTGGCGTACGTCTCCGCCTTGAGCGTCTCCTCATTGCGGATCATGCCCAGGAAGCCGACCTCGGCGGTGGGCAGCAGCCGCACCATGCCGTCGAGCATGCCGAGACCGGCCCGCAGGATCGGCACGACCAGCGGTCGCGGGTACGACAGCTTCACGCCGGTCGTGGTCGTGACCGGGGTCTCGATGTCGACCTGTTCGGTGCGCACGTCCCGGGTGGCTTCGTAGGCGAGCAGGGTGACCAGCTCGTCGGCGAGGCGCCGGAACGTCGGCGAGTCGGTGCGCCTGTCGCGCAGGGTGGTGAGTTTGTGCGCGACCAGTGGGTGGTCGACGACGTGGATCCGCATGGGTTCAACAGTAGCCGGGCCTCCCGCACCCGTGCGCTGGCATCAACCGCATGTTCGGGGGGAAGGTGGGGGCATGCGGACCCAGCCTTGGGGTGATGAGTCGATGCCGGACGGCGACAAGCGGAAGCGGAACCAGCCGGACGCGCAGGGCGCGCGGGATCCACGGAGCCTTCGCGGCCCACGGGACGCCCAGGACGCCCAGGATCCCCAGGGCCCTCAGGATCCCCAGGGCGCCCCGGACGGCCCGGACGGCCCGGACCCGGAGGAGAGCGGCGCGGCCCGGCGGCGGCGACGCGCCCAGTTCCTGCGCGAGCTCCACGAGGCGAAGGCGCTCCGCGACCGGGTCCAGCCCCGGCGTGCGCGGGCGGCCCGGATGCGCCAGGCGATGCGCATGCGCACCTTCCGCTGGTAGCCGCACACCGGCCGGGCGCCCCTCCGCCGACGCGCCCGGCCGGTGCCCGTACGGCGGCCCGGAGTCCCTCTGGTGGCGGCGTCCGGGAGAACTGATAGCCGACGCAACGGCCGAACTCCTCTCCCGAAGGCCTAGTTTCTGCCACGATTCCGATGGGCGGGACGCAGGACAGCCGGGCCACCGGATGCCCTCCCGCCGGACCGACACCCCTATGACCAGTGGGAGAGTCACGGTGTACTTCGCCGCACTGCTCGCGCGCACCGAAGACGGGTGGGAAGCGAGCGACACGGAACTCGACGATGTGGAGACCCTGTCCGATCTGACTGATCTGGCCCGTGATGCCTCGGTGGACGAGGACACGGTGCTCGTCTTCATCGAGCAGGAGGACGCCTGGTTCGGCGTCGTCCGGGTGGATGGTGAGGACGACCCCCGGATCTTCGTCTCGGACGCCACCGCCGCCGCCCGTTCCTCGTACGGGGAGATCCTGCTCACCGACGAACTGCTCGGCCGCGAACCCGGGGCCGAGGACACGATCGCCGCTCTCGAAGAGCTCGTCGGCCTCGACGGCACGGAGGACGGCGAACCGGACACGACCCCCGACAACAAATCAGACTCCGACTCCGACACCGATACCGACACCGATTCCGACGATCCGGACGATGACGACGGGTTCGACGCCGACGCCGTACCGGCGGGCCCGCTCGGCGACACCCTCGTCCTGGCCGACCTCGGGCTCCCCGAGGCCGAGCTGCTGATGCTGCGCACGGACGCGCTGGCGGAGATCGCGGACGCACTGGGCGCGGCCGAGGTCCTGGAGACCGTCCGTTAAGGTCCGCGGGTGAGCGAACCACCGCACCCTCCGGAGCCACCGGTACCGCCGACCTCGCGGACCCGGGCCCCGGCAGCGCACCCGCACGACCCCGTGAGAGACCCGTGGCGGGCGCCCATGCGCCGTGCCCTGGCCGAGGCCGATCTGGCGGCGCGGGCCGGCGATGTGCCGGTCGGCGCCGTCGTCCTCGGCCCGGACGGCGCCCCGCTCGCCACGGGTCACAACGAACGCGAGGCGACCGGCGACCCGACCGCGCACGCCGAGGTCCTCGCCCTGCGCCGGGCCGCCGCGTCCCTCGGCGAGTGGCGGCTCACCGGATGCACCCTGGTCGTCACGCTGGAGCCCTGCACGATGTGCGCGGGCGCCCTGGTCCAGTCCCGCGTGGACCGGGTGGTCTACGGTGCCCGCGACGAGAAGGCGGGCGCGGCGGGCTCCCTCTGGGACCTCGTGCGCGACCGCCGCCTCAACCACCGCCCCGAAGTCATCCAGGGCGTCCTGGAACCGGAGTGCGCGAGCCTCCTGACGGACTTCTTCCGCAGCCGCTGAGAATCGATTTCTTTCCACGGCCCGCGATGGTCTAAGCTCTCTCTCGGTAGCGTGTCCGAGCGGCCGAAGGAGCTCGCCTCGAAAGCGAGTGTGGGGAAACTCACCGAGGGTTCAAATCCCTCCGCTACCGCTGACAATGTCCTCCGAACTGTGGAAACACAGTTCGGAGGACATTTTTGCGTGATCGCGCGCGACAGCTCAACCGGACGAGGCCCCGTCAGGACGAGCCGTGCCGCCTCGCGTGGACACCCGGCCTGCAACCGGCCGCGGGCGCCGGGCGAGGCCGGAAGGCACCGCCCCGGGTGCTCCAGACTCCTCGACCGTCACCATCGGCGGTCCGGCTGCCGTGGCGCGGTCCACCGGCGTCCGGGCGGTCGGCATCGGCCTCGGGATCGCGGCGTTGTCCGACCGAGGAAGCCGAGCGCCGGGCTTCGCCGCCTCGGCGCGACCGGCCGACACGGGTGGCGAGGTGCTGGAATGCCCCCATGTCCACCCCACCGCTCCACCACCCCGCTCCGGACACCGGCCTCCTCATCGTCGGCGGAGGTCCAGCCGGCTGCGCGGCGGCCCGTATGGCCGCGAGCGTGGGCATGAGGTCGGTCCTGATCGAGCCGGACGCCCTGTGCCGCAACTTGTACCGGATCCCGGCCCTGAACAACACCCTGGGCGGCCACACCGACGGCGCCTCCCTGGCCACCGCCATCACCGGGGAACTGAACAACACCGCGCTCTGCCACATCGAACTGGGCCGGTACGTCACCGAGTTGCGCGCCCACGACGACCACGTCACCGCCACCCTCGACAACGGCCGCCGCCTGACCGCCCCGTACGCGATCGCCGCGACCGGGGTAGCCCCGCTCCAGCCCCGGGACGTCTCCTGGATCACCGTCTCCTCCCCGCTTCCCCTCCCCCCGCTCTGGCAGGCCGGGCCGGAGGAGGCCGAGAACCGCACCCTCCTCGTCCTCGGCGGCGACCGCCTGATCGGGACGTTCCTGCGCGCCCACCCGCGCACGCGCACCCGCCTGCTGGTCGCCTACCCGGCGAGCGACGACTACAAGGTCGAGGAGATCCGCGACGATCCCCGCGTCACCCTGCACCCCGTAGCCCACCTGACCCTGCACCGCCTGGCCACAGCGGAGACCCGGGGCCGCGACGGCATCCCCCACCGTCTCGCGGCCGACGCCACCTACCTGAGCATCGGCAGCGCCCCCGCGCCCCCGCCCGGCGGCCTCCGCCCCGCCCCCGGCGGCTACTGCCCCCCAGCCGCCCAGCACCCCCGTCTCATCGTCGCCGGTGACCTCCGGTCCCCCCGCTACCAACGCATCCAGACCGCCCTGGGCTCCGGCGCCGAAGCCGCCCTCCGCGCGTACTACACCGCGCGTGACGTACCGACCGGAGAAACCGGGTGACCCGGCACCGCTGGGGGGCCACGACCCCACCCACCCGGGAAGCCGCAACGTGCCGAACGCCCTGTGGTCCTCGCGTGTGCGGGGACCACAGGGCGTTCGGCACGTTGCCGCAGAAGATCGGAAGACGCAGGTCGGGGGAAGCGGCATCGGGGGGACAAGCCGCTCCCCCCGATGAGAACGGGCCTCAGGTCCTCCGCGCGGTACGGGGGGGGTGGACCGCGGGAGGGCCCCACAGTGAGGGCCGTTCCTCGCCCGTCGGATTCCTGCCTCATCCGCCGGGCTCACCGTCCATCCTGCTCCTCGGCGGGGGCTGAACGGGCGGGCGAAGGGCCTCGATCGGCGGGTCCTTGGTCCTTAAAGGTGACGTGAGCGGTCGCGGTACTCCCCGGGATCCGGCCATGCGTACGGATAGAATCACCCGACTGCGCAGGGGATCGACACAGGCGGCCGAAGGGGAGACAGGGGCTGATGGCGCAAGTGAAGAAGATAGCGCTCTACGTGATAGTCGGTTTCGTGCTGTACACGATCATCACGTCCCCCGCCCGCGCGGCCGATCTCGTGCAGGTAGGGTTCGAGGGCATTGCGAGTGCCGCACAGGGCGTCGGCGAGTTCATGTCCGAGCTCATCAAGTAGGAGTGGGAGTAGGCCGTGATCCGCCATCTGGTCCTGTTCAAGCTGAACGACGGCGTCGAGCGGGACGAACCGCGCGTCGTGGCCGGGGCCAAGGCCTTCCAGGAGCTTGAGGGGCAGATCCCCGAGCTGGAGTTCTGGGAGTGCGCCTGGAACATCACGGACCGGCCGATCGCCTACGACTTCGCGATCAACTCCGCGGTCGCCGACGAGGACGCGCTGAAGCGCTACATCGAGCACCCCGCCCACCAGGCCGCCGCCGGCAAGTGGCGTGAATTCGCCACCTGGGTGATCGCCGACTACCCGTTCTGACCCGTTCGGACCGGCTTCCCCTTCCGGTTCGTACGGCCTGCGAGCCCCTCACCACCACGGTGAGGGGCTTTTCCGTGTTTTTAAACCAAGTTGAACCCAACACGACGCTATACGGTGCTTGCACACAGTGGGCATGTCTTGTGATGCTATGACCGCTTTTGATGGATGCGTTGATAAAGTTGACCGCAAAGGGGTGGCGTCATCGTGCCGGCCAGTACAGCGCCTCAGGTGCCTCCCCAGTCCGGTCAGGCCGAACCCGTCGCACCCGCCGGGCCGGCGAAGGCCGCCCGGAGCCGGGGGGCGGACACCCGGGCACTCACCCAGGTCCTCTTCGGGGAGCTCAAAACCCTGGAGCCGGGAACCCCCGAGCACGTCCGGGTACGGGCGGCCCTCATCGAGGCGAACCTGCCGCTGGTGCGGTACGCCGCGGCACGCTTCCGCAGCCGCAACGAGCCGATGGAGGACGTCGTCCAGGTCGGCACCATCGGGCTGATCAACGCCATCGACCGGTTCGACCCGGAGCGCGGGGTCCAGTTCCCGACCTTCGCGATGCCGACCGTGGTCGGGGAGATCAAACGATACTTCCGGGACAACGTGCGGACCGTCCACGTCCCCCGGCGGCTGCACGAGCTCTGGGTCCAGGTCACCGGGGCCACCGAGGACCTGACGACCGCGCACGGCCGCTCGCCCACCACCGCGGAGATCGCCGAGCGGCTGAGGATCTCCGAGGACGAGGTACTCGCCTGCATCGAGGCGGGACGCTCGTACCACGCGACCTCGCTGGAGGCCGCCCAGGAAGGCGACGGGCTGCCCGGACTGCTGGACCGGCTCGGCTACGAGGACCCCGCGCTCGCCGGGGTCGAGCACCGCGATCTCGTACGGCACCTGCTCGTACAGCTGCCCGAGCGCGAGCAGCGCATCCTGCTGCTGCGCTACTACAGCAACCTGACGCAGTCCCAGATCAGCGCCGAACTGGGCGTCTCCCAGATGCACGTGTCAAGACTGCTGGCCCGCAGCTTCGCCCGACTCCGATCCGCAAACAGGATCGATGCCTAACCGGATCGGGTAGAGCACTCAAAGTCCGTTTCACAGGGCCCGAATGGCGTACACCCCTTGTTAACTGCGCTTATGTCACAAAGACTTGTCGACTTGTCACTACAGCGTGTTGCCGACATGTGACATTCTGCGGAAACCGCGTTTGCCGTGGCCTCGCCTCCGGTATTCAGGTGGAGGCTGCGTTCCTCCGATGGTCGCGGCTCGACGCGACCGTCCGCGACCTCAAAGGGGGTGGCATGTCCGCAGAACAGGGCAGCTCGAAGGTGCTCACGCTCACGAAGAGCGAACCGGCACCCGCTGTGCTCACCAGCTCGCCGGAAGCCATCGACACCCGCACTCTGTCCCGCTCCCTGTTCCTGCGGCTCGCCGCGCTCGGACCGTCCCCGGACGGCACGGACAGCCCGGAGCGCGCCTACGTACGGGACACGCTCATCGAGCTGAACCTCCCGCTGGTGCGGTACGCCGCGGCGCGGTTCCGCAGCCGCAACGAGCCGATGGAGGACATCGTCCAGGTCGGCACGATCGGCCTGATCAAGGCGATCGACCGGTTCGACTGCGAGCGGGGCGTGGAGTTCCCGACCTTCGCGATGCCGACCGTCGTCGGGGAGATCAAGCGCTTCTTCCGCGACACCTCGTGGTCGGTGCGCGTACCGCGCCGCCTCCAGGAGCTGCGGCTGGCGCTGACGAAGGCCAGCGACGAGCTCGCGCAGAAGCTCGACCGTTCGCCGACCGTGCCCGAACTGGCGAAGGTGCTCGGGGTCTCCGAGGAGGACGTGGTCGACGGACTCGCCGTCGGCAACGCGTACACCGCCTCCTCGCTGGACTCGCCCTCCCCCGAGGACGACGGCGGCGAGGGCTCCCTCGCGGACCGGCTCGGTTACGAGGACTCCGCTCTGGAGGGCGTCGAGTACCGCGAATCGCTCAAGCCGCTGCTGGCCAAGCTGCCGCCGCGCGAGCGCCAGATCATCATGCTGCGCTTCTTCGCCAACATGACCCAGTCGCAGATCGGCGAGGAGGTCGGCATCTCGCAGATGCACGTCTCGCGCCTGCTGACCCGTACGCTCGCCCAGCTCCGGGAAGGACTCATCGCCGACTGACGCCGTGGATTTCCGTACCGGAGCGCGACCCTTCCGATTTGACGGACCGTCAGCCACACTGGCGCGATGCGACGTCGGATTCTCGGATCGAACGGCCGCCGGGGCACCGTGATCGCCGCCTCGGCGGCCGTGCTGTGTCTGGGCGGGGTGCTGGCCGCCTGCGGCGGCGGTACGGCGGACGAGGGCTTCGTGGCGCTCGGGGCGGCGGGTACGGACCCCGGAGCGGCCTCGGCGGGCACGGGGATCGCGCCGGGCAGGGTCACGATGGTCCCGCTCGACCCGGACGGCAGACGTCCCGGCGGAAGCGGGGGCGGAAAAGGGGGCGGGAGCGGTGGCGCGCGTGCGGGCGAGGGCGAGGGGCTCTCGGGCGGCGCGTCCGCCGACGCTTCCCGGTCACCCTCCGGCGGCGGCCCCGGGCGCGGTACGGGCGGGTCACCCCGCCCCACCGGGCCGTCGGCGCCCTCGTCGCCTTCGGCCTCCTCCTCACCCTCCGGCCCCTCGTCGCCCTCGCGCCCCGGCACGCCTTCCGGGCCCGCCGAACTGAGCGTGGGCGCCCCGGTGCGGGAGGCGGGGGAAGAACGCTGGTGCGAGAAGGTGACCGTGGAGTTCCGGAACGCCGGAGGATCACCGGTGCGCTCGGGAACGGTCACGTTCGCCACGCATGTGATCGGTTCGCTGGGGGTCGACTGGGCGACCGTGGAGTCGACCGGGCCGCTGCCCGCGCCGATCGACGCGGGAGCGGCGCGGACGGCGACGTACACCGTCTGCGTGGACGCCTGGCGGGTGCCCCTGGGCATGCATGTCGAGACCCGGGATGTCACCGCCGTATCGAAGTGACGGGGGGACGTGTGCGCCGGTCGGCGCCCGGGGCTGTCAGCCGAGCGCGAGCCAGGCGACCGCGGCGAGGGCGGCGATCACCACGACGACGCCGACGATCACCCCGACCCTCGGTCCGGACGAGGCGGCGACAGCCGGCTGCTGCCGGCGCTGCGGCTCGCCCTCGTCGACGAAGGCGCGGAACATCTGGGTGCTGCCGGCCGGGTCGTGGTTGCCCTCGGGGCCCTGCGGGGCGTGGGGGTTGTGTGCCATGGGCCAGGACCCTAGCGAACTCGCCCCTGCCGCCCAACCCCCGGGTCGGGCAAGGGGGCAGGCCACGGAAGGGGAGAGAGGGGAAGGGGGCGCACGCGCCCGGTCCACGGCGGAGGGCGCGACGGGCGGCCCGGGGTGAGGCAGGCACGATCCGTGCGCGAAGGCAGGCACGGTCCGAGCGCGAGGACGGGCACGGTCCGGGGCGTGAGGACGGGCACGGTCCGGGCTGAGGCGGCCACGGTCCGGGGGCGCGAGGACGGACGCGGTCCGGGGCGAAGGCGGGCACGGTCTGGGCCGAGGGCGGCCACGGGCCGGGCGGAAGCGGGCACGGCCCGGGGGCGCGAGGACAGGCACGGCCCGTACGTGAAGACGTACGCGGTCCGGCGTGAGGACGGACGCGGTCCGGGCGGAGGCGGGCGCGGTCCGGAGACACGAGTGCGGGGAGCAGCAGCACAGGGCGAGGCCGGGCAGATCACGGTGAGGGCAGGGGCGGTCCTGGGCAGGATGCGCCGCGGACACGCCGGACACGCCGGACATACGCCGAGGACACGCCGGGCACGCGGCGAGGGCGCGGCGGGCACGCGCCGAGGACACACCGGACACGCGGCGAAGCTCCGATACGGGTGCCACCGGGCCCTCTGCTGTGGCATGACACACACTGCGCCCCACGCGTAGCCCCTACGCTGCGGGCTTGACTTCGACCCTACGCAGCCTTTTGCGTTCCTTTACTTCTGCAAGCCCCCTTTCGTTTGCCTGCAGCAACCAACGGCTTCTATCGTTGCCCTAAGCAACAAGATGCACCGGTGAGATGTCTGGGGGAGCCTGTGGCGGCACGGAGTCAGTACGAAGAGCTGGCCCGGCAGCTCAGCGCCGTCGGAGCCGTCAAACGGGGCCTGGCCCGCACCCTTCCCGCCGAGTGCCCGGCCGGGTCCGCCGCCGTGCTGGCCCTGCTCATGCGGCACGGCGAGATGCGGATCAGCCGGCTGGCCGAGCTGCTGGACGTCGACATGTCGGTGACGAGCCGTCATGTCGCCCATGTGGCGGAGCGCGGCTGGATCGAGCGGTCCCCGGACCCGGCGGACAAGCGGTCCCGCATCCTGCGGCTGACCCCTGAGGGACGTGACGTACTCAGCGATCTGAACCGGCGGACCACCGAGATGTTCGCCCACAACCTCTCCGACTGGTCGGACGACGAGGTCGGGCAGCTCAACACGCTGCTGGCCCGGCTGCGCGACAGCTTCGTCTGCCGCGGGCCCGGCGGGTGCGCCCCCGGAAAGCACAGCGGCGACTGCCGCTCCCGGCCGGTCGGCAGCGACCACGACAACGACGTACACACCCGTACACCTGTGTAACAGAAGCAAAGACAAGGACTTAAATGGCTACGACCACACCGACCGGTGTGCGGGGCGGCCACGCCAAGCACGGGGGATCATCCGATCCCGCGTCCGGCGCGCCGATGACACACCGGCAGATCATGGAGGCACTGGCCGGGCTGATGCTCGGCATGTTCGTCGCGATCCTGTCGTCGACGGTCGTCTCCAACGCCCTGCCCGAGATCATCTCCGACCTCGGCGGCGGCCAGAGCGCGTACACCTGGGTCGTCACGGCCTCGCTGCTGTCGATGACCGCCACCACTCCGCTCTGGGGCAAGCTCTCCGACCTGTTCAGCAAGAAGCTGCTGGTCCAGATATCCCTGGTGATCTACGTCGCGGGCTCGGTCGTCGCCGGTCTGTCGACCAGCAGCGGGATGCTGATCGCCTGCCGTGTCGTCCAGGGCATCGGTGTCGGCGGTCTCTCCGCCCTCGCGCAGATCGTGATGGCCGCGATGATCGCCCCGCGCGAGCGCGGTCGCTACAGCGGCTACATCGGTGCGGTCTTCGCCGTCGCCACCGTCGGTGGCCCGCTGCTCGGCGGTGTCATCACGGACACCAGCTGGATGGGCTGGCGCTGGTGCTTCTACGTCGGTGTGCCGTTCGCCGTCATCGCGCTGATCGTGCTCCAGAAGACGCTGAAGCTCCCGGTCGTGAAGCGTCAGGTCAAGGTCGACTGGTGGGGCGCGTTCTTCATCAGCGCCGCCGTGTCGCTGCTGCTGGTCTGGGTGACCTTCGCGGGCGACAAGTACGACTGGATGTCCTGGCAGACCGCCGTGATGGTCGCCGGTTCCGTCGTGCTCGGCGCGGTCTTCGTGGCCATCGAGTCCAAGGCCAGCGAGCCGATCATCCCGCTGCGCCTCTTCCGTAACCGCACCATCGCGCTGGCCTCGCTGGCCTCGCTCTTCGTCGGTATCGCGATGTTCGCGGGCACCGTCTTCTTCAGCCAGTACTTCCAGCTGGCACGCGACAAGTCACCGACGATGTCGGGCGTCATGACGATCCCGATGATCGCGGGTCTGTTCGTCTCCTCCACGGTCTCCGGCCAGATCATCACCAAGACCGGTCGCTGGAAGGCCTGGCTGGTCACCGGTGGCTTCCTGGTCACCGCCGGACTGGGCCTGCTGGGCACCCTCCGCTACGACACGGAGTACTGGCACATCGCGGTCTTCATGGCCGTCATGGGCCTCGGCATCGGCATGATGATGCAGAACCTGGTGCTCGCCACGCAGAACCAGGTCGCCCCGTCCGACCTCGGCGCGGCCAGCTCCGTCGTCACCTTCTTCCGTTCCCTCGGCGGCGCGATCGGCGTCTCGGCGCTGGGCGCCGTCATGGCGAACCGCGTCACCCACTACGTCAAGGAAGGGATCGCGGAGCTCGGCCCCAAGGGCGCGGCCCTGGGCCACGGCGGCACCGGCGGCGGGGGCATCCCCGACGTGGACAAGCTGCCCGAGCCGTTCCGCACGATCGTGGAGAGCGCGTACGGGCACGGCGTCGGCGACGTCTTCCTGTACGCCGCTCCGGCCGCGCTGGTCGCCTTCCTGATCACGCTCTTCATCAAGGAGGTCGCGCTCAAGACCAGCGCGTCGAGCGAGACCCCGGCCACCTCCGAGACCCCGGTCGAGGCCGTGGCCGACGTCCCGGTCGCCGCCGTGGCCGCCGCCCCCGGCGCCAGCACCGGCACCGGCACGGTCGTCACCGACGCGGTCGAGGCTCCGGCCCCCGCCGCGGTCGCCGGGGCCACCGCCCCCCAGGGCACGGCCGTGCACGGTGTGGTGCGCGGTGCGGAGAACGCGCCGGTGGCCGGGGCCGCCGTCACGCTGATCTCGCTGGCCGGCCGGCAGCTGGGGCGCTCCGTCGCCCAGCCCGACGGTACGTACGGGCTGGACGCGCCGGGCTCCGGCAGCTACGTCCTGATCGCATCCGCCGACGGTTTCCAGCCGCAGGCGTCCACCGTGGTCGTGGGTGACGAGCCGCTCGCGTTCGACATCCTGCTCTCGGGCACGAGCGGGCTGGCCGGTCTCGTACGGTCGGCGGAATCTTCCGATCCGGTCGAGGGCGCCATGGTCGTCGTGACCGATGTGCGCGGCGACGTCCTGGCCACCGGGGCGTCCGACGGGGCGGGCGAGTTCGTCTTCGGCGAGCTGGTGCCCGGCACCGTGACCGTCGCGGTCAACGCCCTCGGCTTCCGGCCGCTGGCGCTGCCGGTGGAGGTCGGCGGCCAGGGTGTCACCCGGGTCGAGGCCGTGCTCCAGGCCGGTGCGCTGGTCCAGGGCACCGTGCGGGCCGGTACCGCGCGTCGCCCGCTGCCGGACGCCCGCGTCACACTGGTCGACGCGGCGGGCAATGTGGTCGCCACCTCGACGACCGGGGAGGACGGGGCGTACGCCTTCACCGACCTGGACGCCGGCGAGTACTCGGTCGTCGCGACCGGCTATCCGCCGGTGGCGAGCGCGCTGACCGTGACCGGCGGCGGGGCCGACGGTCACGACATCGAACTCGCCCACCCCGGCGAGTAACAGACCCCCGGCCGGCCGGTGCTTCGAGCGGAGGCACCGGCCGGCAGGTGGAAATGGGCCCCGGCGCGGGGACGACAGGCAGGGGACGGCCTGCCGTCCCCGCCCGGGGCCCGACTCATTGAGTCATGGAGCTAGGAGAGAGAACGGCATGGGACTTCGCGCACAGGTACGGACCCGGGACGGCTGGGCGGTACAACACGCGGTCGTGACGGTCACCGACATGACCGGTACGCAGGTGCTGCGGGCCGCCGCCGACGAGGACGGGGCGGTACGGACCGACGGCCCCCTGGCGGCCGGGGCGTACACGGTGATCGTCACAGCGGTCGGGTACGCCCCCGCCGCCTCCACCGCCATGGTCACCGCGAGCGGCCGGGTCGAGGCCGGGACCGTGGTGCTGAACCGGCAGGGCGGGGTGGAGCTGCCGCCGCCCGGGGCCTGGTCGCTGGACCCGGCACACTGCTCGGTGGCCGCGGTCGCGCAGCACCTGGGGATCTCCAGCGTGCGCGGGCGGTTCACCGAGTTCAGCGGCCGGATCGAGATCGCGGAGGACGTCCAGCTGTCCCGGGTCGAGGCCGTCATCGCCGCATCGAGCATCGAGACCGGCAACAGCATGCGCGACAAGCACCTGCGCTCGCCCGACTTCCTGGACGCGGAACGCTTCCCGGAGATCACGTACCGCTCCAGCGGGCTGGCCCCGACCGGCCCCGACCGCTGGCTGGTCCACGGCGAGCTGTCGATGCACGGCGTGATCCGCCCGGTCGACCTGAACCTGAGCTACCTGGGCACCAGCCCCGACCCGTGGGGCGGGGTGCGCGCCGCCTTCAGCGCCACGGCGGAGCTGCACCGTGAGGACTTCGCGATGAACTACAACCAGGTGGTGCAGGCGGGCATCGCGGCGATCGGCACGACGCTGCGGGTGGAACTCGACGTCCAGGCCGTGCAGGGCGAGTCGCTGCCGTCGTAGTCGGCGGGGCTCCCGTCGCGGCCGGTGCGCACCGCCTCGTGGTCCGCGGACTCCCGTCGTAGTCTGCGGACATGGCACCCCCTATCGCGACGAACACGGCTGTGGGCCTCGATGAGCTGCTGGCCTTCGTACGCCCCAGGCACCGGGCGGTCCTGCTGACCACCCGGGCCGACGGCCGCCCCCAGGGCTCCCCGCTGACCTGCGGGGTCGACGACGCGGGCCGGATCGTGGTCTCCACGTACCCCGAACGGGCCAAGTCCCGCAACGCCAGGCGGGACGAGCGGGTCAGCGTCATCGTGCTGTCCGACGACTGGAACGGCCCGTGGGTCCAGGTCGACGGTTCGGCCGAGGTGATCGACGTTCCGGAGTCGGTCGAACCGCTCGTCGAGTACTACCGGAACATCTCGGGCGAGCACCCGGACTGGGACGAGTACCGGGCGGCGATGGTGAAGCAGGGCAAGTCGATCATCCGGATCACTCCGGAACGCTGGGGGCCGGTGGCCACGGGCGGCTTCCCGGCCCGGCTGGCGTCCGAGGGCTGAGGACGCGCGGAGAAGCGGGCGGGCGGTGCGGGACTCAGCGGTCCCGCACCGCCTCGATGCCCGCGATCAGCAGCTCCAGGGCGACCTCGAAATCCCGGTCGCGCATCTCCTCGACCGTGCCGCCGCCGCGGGCGTCCATGATCTCCTGCGAGGACTCGACGATCCGGCTGTGCTGCGGCTGGGAACGGATCGTGCTCACCGCCCGCTGGTAGTACTCCTCCTGGCTGAGCCCGGCCGCCGCGCTGCGCTCCGCGAAGTGCCCCTCGACGGTGCCGAACCCGTACACGAACTGGAAGACCGCGGAAAGCGCCCCGGCCTGGTGGTGCGAGGGCAGGCCGGTCGCCCGGATCACGTCCTGGACCGCGTACGACATCAGCATCGCGTGCGGTCCGATGTTGAGGAAGTGCCCGGCGAGCGTCGACACCCAGACGTGCCGCACCAGCAGCGCCCGGTACTCGTCGGCCAGCCCGCGCAGCCGCTCGTGCCAGTGCGCCTCCTCGCGGGGCGGGGTGAACTCGCGGTACACCGCGTCGAGGGCCAGCTCCAGCAGGTCGTCCTTGGTGTCCACGTACCAGTACAGGGACATCGCGGTGACGTCGAGCTCGGCGGCCAGCCTGCGCATGGAGAACTTGGCGAGCCCCTCGGCGTCCAGCAGCCGGACCGAGGTCGTGGTGATCCTCTCCCGGTCCAGCCCGGCCGCCTGATCCGGTTTGCGGGTACGCGACGGGGCCCGCTGCTCCAGCCACACGCTGGTCCTGACGGGCTTCTTCACTCGGTCGGCCGCGGACACCATGACGCACCCTCCTCGTCCTGCCCCTGATGCTATGCCGCCGCCGTCCCACCGGCGGAGTCCGCCCGCACCCGCTCCGTCCGCTGCGCGCGGTGCAGCAGTACGGCGGCGAGCGCCCCGCCGAGCAGCACCGCGACCGCCCCGAAGAGCTGGCTGGTCTCCAGCCCTGAGGCGAAGGCGTCGGTGATCCGTGTCCGCTCCCCGGCGTCGGCGGCCGCGGCGAGCGCGGCGGGCAGCGACGCGGCGCCCACGGCCGTCGGCACCAGCGCCGAGAACCGCGAGCCCAGCACCGCGCCGAGGACCGCGACGCCCAGGCCGTTGCCGAACTCGGCGAGCGTGCCGTTGACCCCGGCGCCCACGCCCGCCTTCTCCGGCGGAATGGCGCTCATGATCGCGTTGGCCATGGCGGGCATGGCGATCGCGATGCCCGCGCCCATCACGACGAGCCCGAGCAGCATGCCCCCGTAACCGTCGCCGCCGAAGAGCGCGATCGCGGCGAGGCCCGCGGCCAGCAGGCTCATCCCGGACACGATGGTGCCCGGCGTGCCCAGCCGGGGCACCAGCCTGGCGCCCAGCCCGGTGAGGTTGAGCGCGACGACGGTCAGTGCCAGTGGCGCGGTACGCAGCCCGGCCTCCAGCGGCCCGTAGCCGAGGACGAACTGGAGCTGCTGGGTGAGCAGGAAGAGCGAGCCGCCCATCCCGAAGGCGACCAGGATCGCGCCCGCGACCGCCCCGACGAACCTCTGGTTCCGGAAGAAGTGCATGTCGAGCATCGGATGCGGGATGCGCAGCTCCCACAGCACGAAGCCGGTGAGAACGGCGGCCCCGGCGACGGCCGTCAGCAGCACCCGGCCGGAGGTCCAGCCGTGCCCGGGTCCGGAGATGATCGCGTACACGACGCAGGTCATGCCGATCGTGGAGAGCAGCGCGCCGAGCAGGTCGGGCCGTTCGCCCGCGGGGTTCTTCGACTCGGGGACGAGCCGGGCCACGGCGACCAGTCCGAGGGCCGCGACCGGGATGTTGATCAGGAAGATCGCGCCCCACCAGAAGTGGTCGAGCATCACGCCGCCGATCAGCGGTCCGACGGCGAAGCCGAGCGAGCTGACGGTCGACCAGATGCCGATCGCCCTGACCCGCTCGCCCTCCTCGAAGATCTGCACGATGACGGCCAGGGTCGTGGTCATCAGCAGCGCCCCGCCGACGCCCATGCCCGCGCGGGCGGCGATCAGCTGCGTGGACGACTGGGCCAGCCCGGCGATCAGCGAGCCGATGCCGAACAGCGCGAGCCCGGCGATCAGCATCTTCTTGCGGCCGTAGCGGTCGGCGGAGCTGCCGGCCGTGAGCAGCAGGCCCGACTGGACCAGCGAGTAGGCGTTGATCATCCACTGCACATCGGCGGTGGAGGCGTCCAGTTCCCGGGTGAGGGAGGGGATCGCCACGTTGAGAACGGTGTTGTCGAGCAGCACGGTGAGCTGGGCGAGGCAGATGACGCCGAGGATCAGCCAGCGCTGCGGATGGCCGGGGGACGAGAGGGTCTTCTGCCCGGCGGCGGTCGCCGTCATACGGTCTCCTGATTCCTGGATTCCCGGCTCCTTATACGGTGTACGAGGAGCAAGCGCTGTACACCGTATAGCTTGCTTCTACGGTGTACAACACCTTTCCGCGCGGTACCGTGCCCGGCACTGATCGACCCTTCCTTCCCTATCCCAGAGCTGGAGTGACATGTCAGTGCGTCGCCGTACGGTGCAAGTGCTCGTCGCGGCCAGCCTGTTGGCGGGGGCGCTCGCGCCCAGCGCGGCGGCCGCCGGAGAGGGGCGCGGGCCGTCTGTTCCGCTCCGCGTGGCCACGTACAACATCCATGCGGGCGCGGGCATGGACAACGTCTTCGATCTCGACCGGCAGGTCGCCGCACTGCGCGCGCTGGACGCCGATGTGATCGGCCTCCAGGAGGTCGACGTGCACTGGGGGGCCCGCAGCGCGTGGCGGGACCTGGCGGCGGAGCTGGCCGGGCGGCTGGGCATGCGGGTGTCGTTCGCGCCGATCTACAGCCTCGGTCCGGCCACCTCCGGGGAGCCCCGGCGGGAGTTCGGGGTCGCGGTGCTGTCGCAGTATCCGATCGTGAGCGCCGAGAACCACGACCTCACCCGGCTCTCCACCCAGGACCCGGATCCGGTCCCGGCGCCCGCGCCCGGCTTCGGCGAGGTGGTCGTACGGGTGCGAGGGCTGCCGGTGCACGTCTACGCGACCCACCTGGACTACCGCGCGGACCCGTCCGTCCGGATCGCCCAGGTCGCCGACACCCGCCGGATCATGGCGCAGGACCGGGTGGAAGGCCGGGGTCCGGAGCGCGGCCCGGTGCGGCAGGTACTGCTCGGCGACTTCAACGCGGCGCCGGACGCACCCGAACTCGCTCCGCTGTGGGAGGAGTTGACGGATGTCGAGCCGGGCGGCCCGACGTTCCCGGCGCAGGACCCGGTGCGGCGGATCGACTACGTGGCGGTGTCGAAGGACACGGTACGGGCGCGCGGCGCGGCGGTGGCCGAGTCGCTCGCCTCGGACCACCGCCCCGTCGTCGCGGATCTGCTGCTGCGGCGCTGAGCGCTACGACCCGCTCTTCGGACTGGTGAGGTCGTAGAAGGTGGCGCCGCCGACGGTGACCTTCTCGAAGTTCTCCGTCACCCAGGAGGAGATCCGCGAGGCGACGCCTTCGCCTCCGTCTCCCCTGCCTCCCATGCCTCCGCCGCCTCCCATGCCGCCCGCGATGAAGTAGTGGACGCGGCCGTCCTCGACGTACTGCCTGAACTGGGCGAGCGTCGGGGACGGGTCGCTTCCGTTGAAGCCGCCGATCGCCATCACCGGCTTCTCGGTGGCGAGTTGGTAGCTCGCGGCGTTCTGGGAACCGATGGCGGCGGCGGCCCAGGTGTAGTCCCCGGCGTCCTTCGTCAGGAGCCGCTCGGCCTCGGCACCGACGGTGGCGCCGTTGAGCAGCCCGCCCATGCCTCCGCCGCCTCCTCCCGGGCCTCGGCCTCCCGCGCCGCCTCCTGCCGGGCCTTCTCCGGAGCTCGCTCCGGGGGCGCCGGGCGGGGTGCCGAACGGCGCCTGGCCCGTGCCGCCGGGCAGGGTGCCCCCCTGCGGCATACCGCCGGGCAGGGTGCCGCCAGGCTGGGTGCCGCCGGGCTGAGTGCCCTGCGTACCACCGCTGGCCTGTCCGGGAGGCCGCGTGCCGTCCCCGCCTCCCGCGAAGCCACCGCGTCCGCCGCGGCCGCCCGGCCCCCCGCCGGGCCCGGACATCCCGCCTCCGGGCGGTCCCGCCGTGACGATCGATCCCTGGTGACCGGTGTTCAGCGTGGTGACGGCGTACGCGGTCGGCCCGGCCAGCGACGCGGCGAGCCCCAGCCCCACCGCGAGGAACGCCGCCCGGCGCCCCAGCAGGGGGACGAGCAGCAGTCCGAGCGCCCCCGCGATGCCCGCGAGAAGCACCGCCCAGCGCAGCCACGGCAGGTAGTCCGGGGTCCGCCCCAGCAGCGCGTACGCCCAGCAGGCCGTCACGGCGACGGCCCCGGCCAGCACGGCCCGCGTCCACCACCGGGCCCGCTCCTCCCACAGCACCGTGGCGCCCATCCCGGCCAGCGCCGCGACGTAGGGCGCCAGGGCGACCGTGTAGTACTGGTGGAAGATGCCCGCCATGAAGCTGAACACGGCCGCGGTCGTCAGCAGCGCCCCGCCCCAGGCGAGGAAGGCCGCGCGGGCGGTGTCCGTCCGGGCCGTCCGCCGGGTCAGCCAGAGGCCCGCGAGCAGCAGGATCAGCGCGGCGGGCAGCAGCCAGGAGATCTGGCCGCCGACCTCGGAGTTGAACATCCGGCCGATGCCCGTCTCGCCCCACTGACCGCCACCGCCCGGTCCGCCCCCGCCGCCGACGCTCCCGGTCTCCTCACCGTTGATCCGGCCCAGCCCGTTGTAGCCGAAGGTCAGCTCCAGGAACGAGTTGTGCTGCGAACCGCCGGTGTACGGACGCGAGGAGGCGGGCCACAGCTCGACGATCGCGACCCACCAGCCACCCGCGACGACGATGACCAGGGCCGACAGCGCGAGCTGACCGAGCCGTCGGCGCACCGGACCGGGCGCGCACACCGCGTACAGCACGGCCAGCGGCGGCAGGACCAGGAACGCCTGGAGGGTCTTGGCCAGGAACGCGAAGCCGACCGCGGCGCCCGCCCACACCAGCCACGTCGTACGCCCGTGCTCCAGCGCGCGCAGCACGCAGTAGACCGTGACGGTCATCAGCAGGGCCAGCAGCGCGTCCGGGTTGTTGAAACGGAACATCAGCGCGGCGACCGGCGTGAGCGCGAGGACGGCCATCGCGATCAGCCCGGCCATCGCGCTGAACCGGCGCCGCACGGCCGCGTAGAGCACTCCGGCGGTGGCGACGCCCATCAGGACCTGAGGGGCCAGGATCGCCCAGGAGTGGAGGCCGAACACCCGCACCGACAGGGCCATCGGCCAGAGGGCGGCCGGGGGCTTGTCGACGGTGATGGCGTTGGCCGCGTCCAGCGATCCGAAGAAGAGGGCCTTCCAGCTGCGGCTGCCGGCCTGCGCGGCGGCGGAGTAGAAGGAGTTGGCGTATCCGGAGGCGCTGAGGTTCCACAGGTACGCCGCCGCGATGACCAGCAGCAGCGCGAGGAAGGCGGGCCGCGCCCAGCGCGGGTCGCCGGGCCGGTGGCCGGTGCGGCTCATCGGTGGGTCTCCCGTTCGTGGTGGAGGGCGTCGGCGGGCGTCCGGCCCCCGGGGGCGGCCCGCCGCTCGGGAAAGACCCAGGCGCGCAGCAGCAGGAACCGCAGCACCGTCGCCGCGAGGTTGGCAGCGATCAGCACGGCGAGCTCCGCCGTGTGCGAGGGCGAGCCGGACGCCGCCCCCAGCGCGGCCAGCGAACCGCTGGTCAGCGCGAGACCGATGGCGAACACGACCAGGCCCTGCGCCTGGTGGCGGACGGCCCCGGCTCTCCCCCGTACGCCGAAGGTGAGCCGCCGGTTGGCCGCCGTATTGGCGACGGCCGACACCAGCAGCGCACCGCCGTTGGCGAGCTGCGGGCCCGCGCCGAGCCGGAAGAGCGAGTACAGGGCGAGGTAGCAGAGGGTGGAGAGCGCGCCGACGACGCAGAAGCCGACGAGCTGCCGGGCCAGTTGGCCGGGCACCCCGCTGACCGCCCGGTCGCGCGGATCGTCGCCGAAGGGCCGCGCCAGCCGGTCCAGCGGCAGCGTGCCGACCGCCAGCGCCCGCCCCACCCGCCACACACCCTTCAGGTCCTCGACGGCCGTCCGCACGATGTGGACGGTGGAGTCGGGGTCGTCGACCCAGTCGACCGGCACTTCGTGGATGCGCAGCCCGGCGCGTTCGGCGAGCACCAGCATCTCGGTGTCGAAGAACCAGCCCGGGTCCTCCACCATCGGCAGCAGCCGCTCCGCGACATCCCGGCGGATCGCCTTGAACCCGCACTGGGCGTCACTGAACCGGGCGGCCAGCGAGGAGCGCAGGATCAGGTTGTAGGAGCGTGAGACGAACTCCCGCTTCGACCCGCGCACCACCCGCGCACCGCGCGACAGCCGCGAGCCGATGGCCAGGTCGGAGTGGCCCGAGATCAGCGGCGCGACCAGGGGCAGCAGCGCGTTGAGGTCGGTGGACAGATCGACGTCCATGTAGGCGAGGACCGGGGCGTCGGAGTCGGACCAGACGGTACGCAGCGCCCGCCCCCGCCCCTTCTGCTCCAGCCGGTACGCACGCACGTGGGGCATCGCCGCCGCGAGCCGGGCCGCCACCCGCGGCGTCCGGTCGGTGCTCGCGTTGTCGGCGACGGTGATCCGGAAGGCGTACGGGAAGGTGCGCGTCAGGTGGTCGTGGAGCCGCCGTACACAGGGTTCGAGGTCCTCCTCCTCGTTGTAGACGGGTATCACCACGTCGAGCACGGGTGCCCCCGCGGCGTCGCGCGCCCGTGCCGCGTCGGCCGCACTGGACGCATCGGCCGCACCGGTCGCACTGGCCGCACCGGTCGCGTCGGCCTTACTGGCCGAACTGGCCGAACTGGCCGAACTGGCCGCATGGGCCGCTCTGGCCGTTCCGAAGAGGAGGTGGTCCCGGGGCGGCAGGGTGCTCCAGGGAGTGTCGGTTCGCATACCGACGACACTCGCCGCCCCCGCTGTCACACCGGTGTGCCGAACCTGTCCCCGGCCTGTGAGTACGGCTCCGGCCGGTGGTCCGCCGCGGACAGGTGGTCCGCCGCGGGCAAGTGGTCCGCCGTGGGCAAGTGGTCCGCCGCGGGCAAGTGGACGGCGAACACCGTGCGCCCCGGCGCCGATTCCACCGCGACCCGCCCGCCGTGCGCGGCGACGACGGCCTGCACGATGGCCAGCCCGAGCCCGGTGGAGGAGCCCGCGCCGCGCGAGCGCGAGGCGTCACCGCGCGCGAACCGTTCGAAGACGTGCGGCAGCAGTCGGGGCGCGATGCCCGGCCCGTCGTCCTCGACCTCCAGGGTCACCCGGGCCCGCGCGGCATCCCGCAGTACCCGGGCGGTGACGGTGGTGCCCGGCGGGGTGTGGGTACGGGCATTCGCCAGCAGGTTGACCAGCACCTGATGGAGGCGGGTGGGATCGCCGTGCACGGTCGCCGGCTCGTCCGGCAGATCGAGCCGCCAGTGATGACGGCCGCCGGACCGCACGGGCAGCGTCCCGGCCCTGGCACCCGCACCGGACTGCACCGGACGCGCTCCGGCATCCGGGCTGCCGGCCCCGGCCGCGGCTCCCGCACCGGCGGCGCGGGCGTCGCTGACGGCGTCGACGACGAGCGGGGACAGATCGGTGTGCTCCCGGCCGAGCGGGCGCCCCGCGTCCAGCCGGGCGAGCAGCAGCAGGTCCTCCACCATGCCCGTCATCCGCTCCGCCTCGGACTCGATCCGCCCCAGCGCGTGCCGGGTGTCGGGCCCGATGTCCTCACCGCCGCGCCGGGTCAGTTCGGCGTAGCCCCGGATCGAGGCGAGCGGGGTGCGCAGCTCGTGGCTGGCGTCCGCGACGAACTGGCGCACCCGCGTCTCGCTCTGCTGCCGTACCGCCAGTGCCGAACCGACGTGGCCCAGCATCCGGTTGAGCGCGGCGCCCACCTGACCCACCTCGGTGCGCGGGTCGGCCAGGGCCTGCGGAACCCGTCCCAGCGGGGCCACCTCGCCGCTGTGCAGCGGGAGTTCGGAGACCACGGTGGCGGTGGCGGCGACGCGGCGGAGCGGCCTCAGGGCGACCCCGACGATCGCCGCGCCCGCGAGACCGGCGGCTACCAGCCCGGCGCCGGTGACGCAGACCTCGACGACGATCAGGGTGGTCAGCGCGGAGCCCACCTCGGCGGCGGGGAGGCCGACGAGCAGGGTGTTGCCCAGCGGGTCCACGACCGCCTCGACCCGGTTGGCGCCGAGCCCTGGCAGGTCGACGCTCCGCGGCCCGGCCCCGTCGCCATCAGGCCCGTCGCCATCGGCCCCGTCGCCGAAGTCCAGCGCTGCGAGGGCGCTCAGCTGGGCGCTGGTCATCGGCTGCCCGCCGCCCTCGTGCCCGGACCCGGTCTCGTCCCCGTCCCCGGACGCCGTGCTGCCCTCCACGACCACCCGCGAGGCGCTGACCGAACCGTCCTCCTCCAGCACCGCCCCGAACGCGCCGACCGGCAGCCCCCGCACGTCGACGAAGGCCAGCGGATCGTGGAGCTGCGGTACGACACCGCCGCCGGGCACCGGCCCCCCGCCCCCGGGCGGCTTCGCGGCCCGTACCGCGACGGTGCGCAGCTGGTCGTCGAGCTTGCCGTACAGATAGCTGCGGTAGGCGATCGTGGTGACCGACCCGATGACCGCGGCGACGACGGCGATCAGCGTGACCGCCGAGACCACCAGCCGGGTCCGCAGCGTCCACGGCCCCCGCCACCGGCGCCCGGCTGCGCGGCTACTCACCGGGCTTGATGAGATACCCCGCCCCGCGCCGGGTGTGGATCATGGGCGACCGGCCCGCGTCGATCTTCTTGCGCAGGTAGGAGATGTACAGCTCGACGACGTTGGCCTGGCCGCCGAAGTCGTAGTTCCACACCCGGTCGAGGATCTGGGCCTTGCTCAGCACCCGGCGCGGATTGCGCATCAGGAAGCGCAGCAGCTCGAATTCGGTCGCGGTGAGGTGGATGGAGACCCCGCCCCGGCCGACCTCGTGGCTGTCCTCGTCGAGGACCAGGTCACCGACGACGAGCGTCGACTCGCCGCGTGCGACCGCCGTGCCGGACCGGCGGATCAGCCCGCGCAGCCGCGCCACGACCTCCTCCAGGCTGAACGGCTTCGTCACGTAGTCGTCGCCGCCCGCCGTGAGCCCCGCGATCCGGTCCTCCACCGCGTCCCGCGCGGTCAGGAACAGCACGGGCACCTCGGCGATCTCCCGCCGCAGCCGGCCCAACACGGCGAGCCCGTCGGTGTCCGGCAGCATCACGTCGAGGATCACCACGTCGGGCCGGAAGTCCCGCGCCATCCGGACCGCGCCCGCGCCGTCCCCGGCGCTGCGCACCTCCCAGCCCTCGTAGCGCAGGGCCATCGACAGCAGCTCGGCGAGCGGTGCCTCGTCATCCACCACCAGCACGCGGACGGGGGTGCGGTCCGCCCTCAGCAGTTCGGTACGCCCCTGGGGCGAGGTCGTCGTCGTCATGCCCCGAGTCTGTGCGGCTCCTCTGAAAGCGCCCTTACCCGTTCCTGTGAATTCCCTGAGAAAACGTTCCTCGGCACAGCCGCCCCGGCCCCAGTCACCTCACCTCACCCCAGCCCGGCCCGGCCCGGCCCGCTCACGCCACCCCAGCCCGGCCCGCTCACGCCACCCCGAACAGCTCCCGCGCGTTCCCGTGACAGACGGCCCGCAGCCAGTCGTCCCCCAGCCCCAGCCGTTCCAGCGCGTGGAGCTGATGCACGTACGGGTACGGGATGTTCGGGAAGTCCGTACCCAGCAGGATCCGGTCCCCGAGTGCCGCGAGCCGCCCCCGCGCGGCCACCGGGAAGGGGCTGAAGTCCTCGGTGAAGTCGGTGAACGCCATCGTCGTGTCGAGCCGCACCTCCGGGTACGTCTCCGCGAGGGCCAGGAACTCCTCGTACTCCGGCATCCCCATGTGCGCCACGATCAGCGGCAGTCGGGGGTGCCGGGCGAGCAGCCGGGCGACCGGCTCGGGGCCGGTGTGCTTGCCGGGCGCCGGGCCCGAACCGCAGTGCATCACCACGGGGATCCCGGCCTCCGCGAGAAGGCCCCAGACCGGTTCGAGGAACGGGTCGTTGGCGTCGTACGCGCCGACCTGGATGTGCGACTTGAAGACCCGCGCCCCCGCCTCGACGGCCTCGCGCACGTACCGCTCGACGCCCTCCTCCGGGAAGAAGGTCGCGGTGTGCAGGCAGTCCGGCACCCGGCGGGCGAAGTCGGCGGCCCAGCCGTTCAGCCAGGCGGCCATCCCGGCCTTGTGCGGGTAGAGCATGGAGGTGAACCGGAGCGCTCCGAACGACCGCAGCAGCGCGAGCCGTTCGTCCTCGTCGCGCCGGTAGGCGATCGGCCACTCCATCCCGGTCAGCGGCCCCGCGGAGTCGAAGTACGCCCAGACCTTGCGCAGCACCCGCTCCGGCATGAAGTGCGTATGGACGTCGATGATCCCGGGCAGTCCCAGCCGCTCCCAGAACCGCACGACGTCACCCGCGTCACCGACATCGCTCACGCCACCGACGTCACTCACGACACCACCCCTTTTCCGGCCGCCCGAATCCACCCCGACGATCTCAGAACAGCCCGCCCTGCACCCCACCACCCCCGAGATCCACGACCGGCACCCCGACCCCGCCCCGCGCGTCCGCCGCCACCAGCTCCCACCCGGTCATCAGCCGGGTGTCCAGCACCACCACTCCGCCCGTCGTCGCCAGGTGCAGATCGGGCCCGGCCGCCGCCACCAGCCGCCCGCCGACCACGCCACCGGCCACCAGCTCGGTGACCGCCCACCGCACCCCACCCGCGCCACCACCGCCACCTGCGCCACCTGCGCCACCGCCCTCCCCCACACCATCTCCGTCACCGAGGCCGAACAGCACGACATGGTCGACCGCCTCGAACGGCAACCGCTCCAACGATTCCGGCCACCCGCCCCCGCCCTCCAGCGCCACCGCCCGCCCGTAGAGCCCGGCGACCTCCCCCGCGCGCTCCGCCGCCCCCGGCAACGCCCCCCGCACCGCCCGCTTCCTCGCGTACGGAATCCGGTCCGGCACCCCGAGCGCCGCCCGCAGCACCTCCTCCGTGCGGCGGCACGCCATCAGCGGCCCCCGCCCCAGCCAGCTGAACACCACGGCCCCCTGCTCCCGCAGCCGCGCCGCGCCCCGCTCCTCCGCGGTGATCCCGACCTTCACCATCCCGGGCCCGAACCAGGCCAGATACACCCGGTATGTCCTCGGGTCGTCCGCGATCGTGTCGGCCGCCACCGAATGCGCCCGGTCCAGCCGCGCGCACTCCGGGCACCGCGCCCCCGTACTGCGCCCCGGCACCACGGCCCCCACCGGACAGACGTTCCCCCGCGCCCCGACACAGCCCCGCTCCCCCACGGCCCGGAACCCGAACTCCGTCCCGTACACCTGCGCGCTCCCCCGCACCTCCCCGCCCCGGCACCAGCCGAGCACGGGCACCCCGTCACCCCACCGCAGCCCGGTGCACCGCCACCCCATACCGAACCCCATATCCCTGAGACCACCGGGCCCTGTCAGCAGCCCCCGCCATCATGGCCCCATGAGCACCCCCGCCCCGACTCCAGGCGATCCGGCCACCACCGGCCCGTCCCCCCGCGCCTGGCACCTCCACCACGGCGACCGCGCCATCGCCCGGCTGGCCGTGACCGGCTCGGACATGCCCTGGACGTACGCGGACGTCGAGGCGCTGCCCGGCTTCGAGGAGTTCCGCCCGCTCTTCGCCGAGCAGGAACGGGCCGTCGACGCGGAGGACTGGGAGCGCGCCGAGTCCGTCTGCCACCAGATACGCGCCGCCCTCACCCTGACGTTCCCGGACGGCGCCCCCGTCCCCGAGTTCCTGCTCAACATCCGCAGCGACGGCACCGCCGACTGGCGCTGGCACCACGAACCCTTCACCGCTCCCTAGGCCGGGCGCCGTAGACCGCGGCGTAGCGCGGGTACGCGCCTTCACAGGGATCCCGGCGGTCGCCTGCGTGACAACCGTCCACCGCGAGGCCGCCACCGACGCGGCCGACCCGCACAGCACGGGACCGGCCCCGGCTTCCGCCGCCTTGCCCCGGGCGGCATGCGGCGCACCCGCCACCAGATCCCGCTACCCGTCCCCGCTGAAGTCGCCCTGCAGGGAAGTGGTGTTGACGGCACCCCGAGAAGGGACACAGGCACGGCACCGGCCCCGGCTGCTCCACGCGACGGAACTCCTGGAGAGCAGAAGCCGGAACCACGAACGAACGACCAGATCCTTCCCCTGAACCCCAGGCACCGCACGACTGCCACGCCGCACGAATGCTGCGCCGAACGCTGCCGCACATCGCGCCGCTGTTGACCGATGATGCGCCACATGCAATCCTTACGTTGCCAGGCGCCCACCACGGGGCATCTGAGCAGGGGAGGAATGAATTAGATGAGCACGGTGCGCAGAACGTCACTGGTGAAGGTGGCCGAGTTCGTGGCTTCCATCGGCATCGATGGCAAGTTCAGCAAACTGGAGTTGTTCCAGGCGGTGCCGGATGTCGCGCAGGCCGATCGCCGCATGCGGGATCTGCGACCGATGGGCTGGAAGATCGACAACTACAAGGTGAACCCGAACCTCAAGCCGGATGAGTACCTCGTCCGGGGCTTCGGAACGCGGGTGGACCTGGGGGAGCTTCCGCCGAAGACAGTCCGGAAGAACGTCACCGGCCCCAAGCGCCGACGCATCCTGGAGCGGGACGGCCACATGTGCCAGGTGTGCGGGATCCGCGCGACACAGGAGTTCCCCGACGCCCCTGGCCGCACCGCGGTTCTGACGATCGGCCACATCATCCCGGTCAACCGCGGCGGCCAGAACAACGACGACAACCTGCGGGTCGAGTGCCAGCGGTGCGGAGATGAGTCCCGCGACATCACGGTGGATCCGCCCACGGGCCAGCAGGTGCTGACCCATGCCACGCGCGGGAGCCTGAAGGACAAGCGGACTCTCTACGGATGGATGCAGGCCGGACGCCGGGCCCCGTCCGACATAGAGAAGGTGTTCCAGGAATGGTCCAGGCTGCCTCACGCGGAGCGCCTGGAGGTCATGACCAAACTCGCCGAGCAGGTCATCAAGGGACTTGAGGGCGAGTAGCGCGTCCGCTCTGGCCCCGGTCGGCACCCGCCGGCCGGGGCCCAGCCGTGCCGGTCGGCCTTCGCGGACCGGCAGCGTCAGCCGTGGCCGCCAGCCCCGCGGCCCGTCAGCGCCGTCACCCCTTCTTCCGGAGCCTCCGCATCTTCGCCTCGGCTTCCTTCTTCTTCCTCTGCTCCACCCCGTACGCGGACCACGCCCCCTGATGCCTGGCACACCGCGAGCTGCCGATGATCGCCTTGCTCTGGCACCGGCCGCCGCTCTGCGTGGGAGCCCCGCACTTCGACTGCGCCATCCCACTCCTCCTGCTCTCCAGCCTGGCTACTGACCGAACGCGGGCATACTCCCAGCACCCACCCCGCGAGGGGAGGCGTAAGCGGAGCGGACAGAAGCACGTGCGCCCCGCGACATCCAGCAGCAGGCGGTACACCTGGCCCCACACCCGGGTACGCCAGAGATCCAGCGTGCGGTTCACGAAACGAGCGAAAGCCAGCGAACCACACCAGAACAACCAAGGCCGCGTCTTCACCACGAAGTGCGCACACCCCTTGAACAGCCGTCACGGACGGCGATCAGCTCAGGCGCCCCGCTTCTCCGCAACCCAATACGGCGAGAGGCCCGGACTTTCGTCCGGGCCTCTCGCTTGCTGTGCACTCGGCAGGATTCGAACCTGCAACCTTCTGATCCGTAGTCAGATGCTCTATCCGTTAAGCTACGAGTGCTTGTGCTTCCCGGTTTTTTTCTTCCCGGTCGGCGTTGCGAGAACAACATTACATGACCTGCGCCGTAGCGCGAAATCCATTAGCCAAACCCGCCCTGACCTGCAGAAATACCGCGATTCGCGCCCGCCTGGCCGAGGGTGTGGGGTGATCGCGGGCGGCGGGGGCGGGCGTCAACTTCGATGGTGATGGTTTCACTCTGCGCAAGGGTGGGGCGCCGGGACGCGGCGGAGCCTTCCGGCCATGACGGGGCAGACGGGAGAGAGTCAGGAGACCCCTGCGGCGCGTGTGGCGCGGGCGGGGCGGCGCGGGCAACAGGGCGGCCGGGGCTGCCCGGAGGCAGGGGATCAAACCTGGCGGGCCAGGTTGGCCGAACCCCGCCTGTCATCACTTTACGTAACCCTTCACCTGCGGTGCGCTACGGGGCGTATCGGCTCCGCCGCGGCGCACGAAGGTGCGGTCGTACGGCGGTGTGCTCCAGCAGCGTCGACGTGAGGGGAAGAACCATGTCCACACCTCCTGCTCCGCTCCGGGTCGCCCTGGCCAACGGCAGCTTCGAACAGCCCGCCGTCAGCGGTGTGGAGATCCTGCCGGACGCCTCACAGACGCAGGCGCCCAAGCGCGTCCCCGGCTGGCTCACCACCGCCACCGACCATCGCATCGAGCTGTGGCGCTCGGGCTTCAACGGCGTGCCGTCGGCCGAGGGCACCCAGTTCGCCGAACTCAACGCCAACCAGGTCTCCACGCTCTACCAGGACCTGCCCACCACGCCCGGTACGAAGCTGTACTGGCGGCTGTACCACCGCGGCCGCCAGGGCGACGACACCATGGCGCTGGACATCGGAGCACCCGGAGCCACGGTGCAGCAGCGACGCTTCACCGACGGCACCACCGCCTGGGGCTACTACACCGGCACGTACACCGTCCCCGCCGGCCAGACGCTGACGCGCTTCGCCTTCCGCTCCGTGTCCGCGGCCGGCGGCAACCAGAGCATCGGCAACTTCCTGGACGGCGTCTTCTTCGGCACCGCCCCCTACGTCGTCCTCACCAAGAACGCCGCCCCGACCGGGCCGCTGGACGTGGGCGACGTCATCACGTACCGGATCAACGCCCGGAACGAAGGCGGCGGTGTGGCCGAGAACCTCGTGCTGAGCGACGCCATTCCGCCGGGGACGACGTACGTGCCCGGTTCGCTGCGCATCGTCGACGGCCCGAACGCCGGGGTGAAGACCGACGCGCGCGACGGCGACCAGGCGTACTACGACGGCCAGGGCGACAAGGCCGTCTTCAGACTCGGCAACACCGCCACCGCCGGGGAGGGAGGAAGTCTGCCCAGCACCGAGACGCTCCCGGCGGGCACCACGGCCGAGTACCGCGTCACCATCGACCGCGCCTCCGGCGGCCGGCAGATCAGGAACACCGCCACCGCCTCCTACGAGAACCGCCTCGGCGACACCCCGGAGCCGCTGACCTCCACGTCCAACGAGCAGGTCACACAGGTCAACCCGGCCGCCGACCTGAGCGTGGCCAAGGCGGCCGACGCCACCACCGTCACCGTGGGCCAGACCGTGACCTACCGGATCACCGTGCACAACGCCGGGCCGAACCGGGCCACCGGCGTCACCGTCGCCGACCGGCTCCCGGACGGCCTCGTCCTCCTGTCCGCCGAGGGCCCCGGCGCCTACGACTCCGCCACCGCGCAGTGGGCCGTGGGCGTCCTGGAGGCGGGCACCCGAGCCACCCTCGTCCTGCGCGCCAAGGCCACCGCGACCGGTTCGGTGACCAACTCCGCCACCGTCCGCGGAAACGAGAAGGACCCCGACCCCGGCAACAACACCGACGCCGTCACCCTCTGCGTCGAACCGGCGCCGACATGCTGCGACCCCTGCGCCACCCGGAAGTAGCCGCGGAAAGGTTCCCGGAAATGACTCAGGGAGTTCGGCCGCAGTGGCCGAACTCCCTGGTCGGAGAGCGGAGGCGGAGGGATTTGAACCCTCGATGGGCTTTAAGACCCAAACCGCATTAGCAGTGCGGCGCCATAGACCGGACTAGGCGACGCCTCCATGCACGCCCCGCGCGAGCGCGAGTGGTGCGTGCAGATGATGACACAGCTAAGCGGTGCGTCACCAATCGGTGCCTACGGTACTAGGCAGACGGGTGCGAGGGCAAAGCGCTTCCGGCCGCGCAACGCCAGGGCGTGCGGAGCGTTAGGGAGGGAGGGCGGGAAAACGGGAGAAACAGGAAGCCTGCTTCCCGCTGCCGCCGCCTCTCTCCCCCGTACGTCCGTCGGCCCGTACGTCCGTCGGACCGGCAGCCCGTACGTCCGGCGGTCCGACGGTCCGCTGGAGTGTCGGATCGCCGGAAGCTCGCCGAAGCTCATGAGCACAGGAGCCCGCATGCCCTCCACGTCACGTAGGCCCAGCGTGAAACGCCTTGCCCCGGCCGCCCTCGTATCCCTCGCCGCCGTCGCCTCCCTCGCCGCGCCGAGCCTCGCCGCGCCGACCGTGGCCGCGCCGACGGACGCGGACGGCGTCCGTACCCGGTTGACGATCATGGTCTCCGGCTCGGGACACGCCGGGGCCGATGGAACTTTCCGGCTGCGATGCGCCCCGGTGGGCGGCGGTCACCCGGCTGCGCGGGCGGCCTGCGGCCGACTGGACGAACTGGCGGACCAGGGCGTGAATCCGTTCGCCCCGGTGCCCGGGGACATGCTGTGCACCCTGCAGTCCGGCGGCCCGGCCACCGCCCGGATCACCGGAATCTGGCGGGGACGGAGCATCGACGCGGCGTTCAACCGGAGCGGCGGCTGCGAAATCTCGCGCTGGAACACGCTGCGCCCGGTGCTCCCCGAAGCGGGATGAAGGGCGGGGTCGTACACCGTATGCACAGAACCTTGGTGAGAGCTCCCCCCTATCCGCAGCCCCTCGCCGCCTCGCTGCCTTTAGACTCCTTCAGTGACAGGCTGCGGCCCGAGGGGCAAGATGGGGCCCGCTGTCAGCAAGGTGCGGTATTCAGGGAGGAAGCGTCGTCGTGAGCAGCAGGCCATCCCGAGGCGCTGCTCGCCTCGCAGCCATACTCGATGCACTCCCTGACGGGCTGCTGCTCGTCAACTGCAACGGCACGGTCGTCAACGCCAACACCATCGCGCTCGAAATGTTCGAGACGCCGGGCACCGCGCTCGTCGGGCGCGGGCTCCTGGATCTGCTGCCGGAGTTCGACTCCAAGCTGATCCCCGGTTCGATGCGGCGGCCCGAGGAGGCGGACGAGCGGGGCCGTACGAAGCCGACCCGGATGACCGCCCGGCGGACCGACGGCGCCGAGTACCCCGCCGAGGTCACCAGCGCCAGCCTGGAGGACGGGCAGGCCGCGTACACCGACTTCCAGAGCGGGTACGGCGGCGGGTACACCGGTGACGAGCTGCTGATGCTCGTCGTGCGGGATCTGTCGGGCACCGTGGACACCGAGGCCGAACTGGCCCGTTCGCAGCGGCAGACCGAGATGATCCTGCGGGCCGCGGCCGAAGGCGTGGTCGGCACGGACACGGACGGCCGGGTCGTGCTGGTCAACCCCGCCGCCGCGCAGATCCTCGGTTTCCGGGCCAGCGACCTGGGCGGCAAGGAACTGCATCCGCTGATCCTGCACTCGCGGGGGGAGGGCGAGCCGTTCCCGTACGAGGAGTCGCCGCTCGCCGACACCTTGCGCTCCGGGCGCAAGCACCGGGTGCGCGGCCAGGTCCTGTGGTCCAAGAGCGGCGCGCAGGTGCCGGTCGACCTGACCACCGCGCCGGTCCGCGACGGCGACCAGCTGGTGGGCGCCGTCATGACGTTCACCGACCGCAGGCCGTACGAGGAGCTCGCCGAGCGCCACGGTGACGAGCTCGCCGAGCTGACCGCGAACCACGCCGCCGAGCTGGCCGAGCTGACGGAGCGGCACAGCGCGGAACTGGCCGACCGGACCGAGCGGTACGCGGCCGAGCTGGAGGCCCAGAGCGACCGGCTGACGGCGCTGACCGCCCGGCACGGCCAGCTCACCGCCGTGCTCGGCGAGTCGCTGCGTGGCCCGCTGGAGGAGTTGCGCGGCGAACTCGCCACGCTCGCCGCGGACCCGGCGGGCCAGCTGTGGCCCGAGGCGAACCAGATCCTGCACCATCTGGCCGCGGGCTACGCCCGGATGACCACCCTGGTCGACAACGTGCTCGGCTACCAGCGCCTCGACGCCGGTTCCGAGCAGCTGGTCAAGACGAACGTGCTGCTCGACTCGGTCGTGACGGCCGGAATTGACGCGGCCGTCGAGCTGATCGGCCCCGGGCGCGCGCAGTTCGCCGTGCACGCGCCGCCGATCGAGGCCGAGGTCGACGCGGGGCGGCTGGTGACCGCGCTCGCCCATCTGGTGGCGGACGTCGCCGGGGTCGACTCGACGGGCAAGGCCCGGGTGGTGCCCGGCGGCGGGTACGTCGACTCCACGGTCGTCGTCGCGGCGGCGCAACGCGGCGAGGTCGTACGCATCGAGGTGCGCGGTCCGTACGCCGGGGGCGACCCGGTGCACGAGCCGATCGTGCGCGGGATCGTGCGGGCGCACGGTGGCGTGCTCCAGACGCATGAGGTGCCAGGGATGAGCGGCAGCGCGTATGTGCTGGAGGTGCCGCTGGGTTCGGGGTCGGGGACCGTGGCAGCCCCCGCGGCCGGACAGCTGCCCGCGGCCGAGCAGTTGCCCGCGGCTGGCTCCGGGGCCGGTCCCGACTCTCTTTCCGAGTTTGTTTCCGGCGCCGTTTCCGAGTCCGCTTCCGAATCTGTTGCCGAGTCCGTTTCCGAGGGCGCGCAGGTGTCCGTTGCCGCGCCCGGCCCGGAGCCGGAGGCCGCGGGGCAGCAGCCGGGAAGCGGGCGGCGGCGGGCGCGCCGGTCGTCCACGGACGCGTTCCTGGAGAGCCCGGTGGGTGGTCCCGCTCCGGGCACCGCGCCGGGGGGCGACCGGGCGGCGGCCGAGCCGACCGGTCGGCGGCGGGCACGTCGCGAGCCCGCCCAGGACGAGCAGGCGCTCCAGACGTCGGCGGGGGCGCAGGACACCCAGGGCGGTTCAGGGCGTCGGCGGGGACGGCCGAGCCCGGCCGAGGCCGGGGCTCAGGCCGGTGCGCCGGTCGGTGCGCCGGTCGGTGCGCAGTCGGCTCCGGGTGCTCAGCACGTGCAGTCGCAGGCAGCCGGGCAGGCGCTGGCGCTGCCCGCCGCCGCCTCGGCACCCGCCCCGTCCGAGGGCTCCGTGGTGACGGCGGCGGAGGGCGCGCAGGGCAATGCCCGGCCGCAGCTCGGTCGGACCGTACCGCCGCAGGGTGTTCCGGTGGACGGACAGGTTCCGGTGCCCGCGGGCGGCCCGCGGGCGCCGCAGGGCGCCGAGGGCCAGCTGGCCCTGCCCGCTGCCCCGTCTGCGCCCTCCTCGGTTCCCACGACCGCCCCCGTTCCGGCGGCCGAGACCGAGACGCCCGCGCGGTTCGCCGACGGCTCCGTACCGCAGGCACCTCAAGCACCCCAGACAGCGCAGGGGCCCCAGGCACCTCAGGGGCGGCGGGCCCGGCGGGCGCTCGCCGCCGACCGGGAGCGGGCTGCCCAGGCCGAGCCCACCGGGCCGCGTACCGCGTTCGCCCTGCCGCCCGCGGAGGCCGACCGGGCCCCCGTCACGGCCGGTGACGCGGACGCCTCGCTGCCCGGCCGCCACGACGCCGCGCGCACCGCGCCCGACGAGGACCACACACCGCCGCAGGCGCACCCCGTGCCGGCCGCGCCGACCGGCCGCCGCCGGGCCCGTACCGCCGCCCCCGCCGAGACGTCCTCCGCACCCGGCAAGGGCGCGGAGCAGCCGTCGTCCGCCGGACCGACCGCGCATGCCACCGGCACCGCGCCCGTCGCGGCCCCCGAGTCCGCGGAGGGCCATCCGCAGGGTGCCGCGCCGGTGCCGGACGCCCGTCGGCAGCCGCTGCCCGCGGAGGCCCTGATGCCGGGCGTGTCCCCGGACTCGACGCAGGGACGCGCGTTCAGCGTGCGGACGCTCGGGCAGGGTGTGCCCTTCGCCCAGCACATCGCGCACCAGCAGAACCAGACGCTCGGCGGTGCCGGGCGGCGCCGCAAGCTCGCCGCCCCGCCCGAGGACGAACGTGCCGGGACGGCCGCCCCGTCGGCGCCCGTGCCGTCCGTCCCGGGGCAGCTGCGTCCCGTGCCGGAGGCCGAGGGGCGGTCGTACGCGATAGGGGCGCCTGACGAGGGCGCCGAGGGTCCGGAGCCGCTGGACGGTCCGGGCGGCGCCGTCGAGGTCGCCAACCGTCCCTCGCCGCAGCCGGTCGACGACGAGCTGCCCCCGGAGCCGCTGGACAACCCGCGTCGGCTGCTGGTCTGGCCCGCGCCCGACGTCTCCACCCAGCAGGCGCTGAGCGACCGCGGCTACCGGCCGGTGATCGTGCACTCGCGCGAGGAGGTGGACGCCCAGATCGCGGCGTTCCCCGCCGCGCTCTTCGTCGATCCGCTGACCGGCCCCATCACCCGCAAGGCCCTCCAGTCGCTGCGCCAGGCGGCGGTGGCGGCGGAGGTCCCCGTGCTGGTGACGGCCGGTCTGGGGCAGGCCTCGCGGGAGGCGGCGTACGGGGCCGACCCGGCCGTGCTCCTCAAGGCGCTCGCCCCGCGCGACAGCGAGCAGCATCCGCCGCGGGTGCTGCTGATCGAGGAGCACGAGGAGATCGCGCTCGCGCTGACGGAGACCCTGGAGCGCCGCGGCATGCAGGTGGCGCGGGCGGCCACGGACAGCGAGGCCGTGTCGCTCGCCGGCCGGACGCGGCCCAACCTGGTGGTGATGGACCTGATGCAGGTGCGCCGCCGCCGGGCCGGGATCATCGACTGGCTGCGCGCGAACGGCCAGTTGAACCGCACTCCGCTGGTCGTCTACACCTCCGCCGACATGACCGGGGCGGAGCTGCCGAAGCTCAGCTCGGGCGAGACGGTCCTCTTCCTGGCCGAGCGGTCCACGAGCGAAGAGGTCCAGTCCCGCATCGTCGATCTGCTCGCGAAGATCGGCACGAACTGACGGGCCGGACGGACTGACCGGACGTACGGACAGGCTGACTGACGGGCTGACTGACGGGCTGGCTGACCGGACGGACTGACTGACGGGCTGACGGGCCGGGCGCACGAACTGCCCGGATGTACGGGCCGGAGGGACAGGCCGGGACGGGCGGGCCCGGAACGAACGGACGCGAGGGCGGTACGGGAGACTCCCGTACCGCCCTCGTCGCTTCAGGACGCGTCAGAGCTGGGTGACGTCCAGCTCACCCTCCGCGTACTGCCTGCGGATCACCTTCTTGTCGAACTTGCCGACGCTGGTCTTGGGCACGGACGGGATGATCGTCCAGCGCTCCGGCAACTGCCACTTGGCGACGCCGGACGCGGCGAGGAAATCTCTCAGCACGGCGTAGTCGACGCCCACGCCGTCCTTGAGGACCACGGTCGCCAGCGGGCGCTCGCCCCACTTCTCGTCCGGGACGGCGACGACCGCCGCCTCGGCCACATCGGGGTGCGCCATCAGCACGTTCTCCAGTTCGACGCTGGAGATCCACTCACCACCGGACTTGATGACGTCCTTGGCCCGGTCGGTGAGCGTGAGGAAGCCGTCCTCGCTGATCACCCCGACATCGCCCGTCTTCAGCCAGCCGTCCGCGCTGAACTTGTCCTCGGGCCGCAGCGGTTCGCCGTCCGGGCCGCCGTGGTAGGCACCGGCGATCCAGTTGCCCCGCACCTCCAGCTCACCGGCCGACGCGTTGTCCCACGGCAGGTGCTCGCCGCCGGGGCCGACCAGCCGCGCCTCGACACCGGCCGGGAAACGGCCCTGGGTGACGCGGTAGGGCCATTCCTCCTCGGCGGTCAGCCCGGCGGGCGGGTGGGCCATCGTGCCGAGCGGCGAGGTCTCCGTCATGCCCCAGGCGTGGCAGAGCCGGACGCCCAGCTTGTCGTACGCCTCCATGAGGGAGGGCGGGCAGGCGGCGCCGCCGATGGTGACACGGGCCATGGAGGTCAGGTCGCGGGGGCGGGCGGTGACCTCGGCGAGCAGCCCCTGCCAGATGGTGGGGACGGCGGCGGCGTGGGTCGGCCGCTCGCGCTCGATCATCTCGGCGAGCGGGGCGGGCTGGAGGAACCGGTCCGGCATGAGCATGTTGACGCCGGACATGAACGTGGCATGCGGCAGACCCCACGCGTTTACGTGGAACTGGGGCACGACCACCAGCGTCGTGTCCTGGTCGGTCAGGCCCATCGACTCGGCCATGTTGACCTGCATGGAGTGCAGGTAGATGGAGCGGTGGGAGTAGACGACGCCCTTGGGGTCGCCGGTGGTGCCGGAGGTGTAGCAGAGCGCGGCGGCCTGGCGTTCGTCCAGCTCGGGCCAGTCGTAGTGGGTGGGACGCCCGGCGATCAGCTCCTCGTAGTCGTGCACCCGGGGCACCGCCCCGTCGAGGAGGGAGCGGTCGCCCGGACCGGCGACGATGACGTGCTCGACCGAGGGCAGCTGGGGCAGGAGCGGGGCGATCAGCGGCAGCAGGGAGCCGTTGACGATGACGACCTTGTCGTCGGCGTGACCGACGATCCAGACCAGCTGCTCGGCCGGGAGCCGGAGGTTGAGCGTGTGCAGCACCGCGCCCATGGAGGGGATCGCGAGGTACGCCTCGACGTGTTCGGCGTTGTTCCACATCAGCGTCGCGACCCGCTGGTCGGCGTCGATGCCGAGCTCGTCGTGGAGCGCGTGTGCGAGCTGGGTCGCCCGTCGGCCGATCTCGGCAAAGCTGCGGCGCTGCGGTTCGGATGCGCCAGTCCAGGTCGTGACCTGGGACTTCCCGTGAATGGTCATCCCGTGGTTGAGAATGCGGGTGACAGTCAGCGGTACGTCCTGCATGGTGCTCAGCACGGCGTCCTCCCGGTGGGCGCTACGCGGCAGTAAGGTTGGCCTGATTCTGCTCACATACCACTCGGTATGTCACTACTTCCGGGAGTACGAATCGGTTTCGTTCGAGTCTTTCGCTCGACGAGACAACCGGTGGGCAACCGGTGGGCGGCCGGTGGGAACAGTGGGACAGCTGGTGGAAACCGTGGGGTATCCGGTGGAAAGCTGCGGACAGCCGGTGGAGCTCCCCGAACGGATCACCGCACCGGAGTCAGCTCCGGGTCCTCCCTGAGCTTGCCGAGCGCCCTGGAGACCGCGCTCTTCACGGTGCCGACGGACACCCCGAGCACCTCGGCCGTCTGGGCCTCGCTCAGGTCCTCGTAGTAGCGCAGCACCACCATCGCGCGCTGCCGGTCCGGCAGCTTGAGCACGGCGCGCCACATCGCGTCGCGCAGCGACTGGTGCTCGGCCGGGTCGGGGCCCTGGGCGGCCTCCTGCTCGGGCAGCTCATCGCAGGCGAACTCGTCGATCTTGCGCTTGCGCCACTGCGAGGTCCGGGTGTTCAGCAGGGCCCGGCGGACGTAGCCGTCGAGCGCCCGGTGGTCCTCGATCCGCTCCCAGGCGACGTAGGTCTTGGTGAGCGCGGTCTGCAGCAGGTCCTCGGCGTCGCTCGGGTTGGCGGTGAGCGAACGCGCGGCGCGCAGCAGCACCGGCCCTCGCGCCCGGACGAAGGAGGTGAACGACGGATACGGGGCGTACGGGGCCCGCGTGGCGTATGCGGCCCGTGCGGTGCGCGGCCCCTGCCCGGGGTACGGCGGGCGCCCGGTGGTGACGGCTCCCCCGGAGCCGCCCGTGCAGACTGGCGTGGTCATGCCTTCCACGCTAGGAGCGGGTGCCGCTACGGGGATCGGCCCCAGGTCCCGAAAGCGCGTCCGCCTCAGGGCGTAGGGGTAGGGCCAGCTCCACCTCCTGTAGGTGGAGTCGTCGTCCGCCCGGCTCAGGGGGCGCGCCAGGCCCGGCGATCCCTCCAGGGGGTGTCCGGCACCAGGCCGGGCACCCCGCCGGAGCGGGCCCGCGGACCACCGGGCGTAGGCCCCGCTGGCCACCGGAGCAGGCGGGGCGATCAGGCCCGAGCCAAGGAGCTGGCTGGGCGATCAGGCCCTCACCGGCAAGCGGGCGAGGCTATCAGCAGCCCGTACCGGCAAGCGGGCGGAGCGACCAGCAACCCGTACCAACGAGCAGGCGGGGCGACCAGCAACCCGTACCGGCAAGCAGGCCGAGCGACCAGCAACCCGTACCCAGTGGCGGTCAGCCGTCCCTGCCGAGGATCAGGCCCGAGGTGGGAACGCCGGTGCCCGCGGTGACCAAGGTCCTCGCGGCGCCCGGCACCTGGTTCACCGACGACCCGCGGATCTGCCGGACCGCCTCCGCGATGCCGTTCATCCCGTGCAGGTACGCCTCCCCCAGCTGCCCCCCGTGCGTGTTCAGGGGCAGCGCGTCGGCCGCGACGAAGTCCGCCGCCTCGCCCGGCCCGCAGAAGCCGAACTCCTCCAGCTGCATCAGGACGAACGGGGTGAAGTGGTCGTAGAGGATGCCCACGTCGATCTCGGAGGGGACGAGACCGGAGGTGCGCCACAGCTGCCGGGCGACCACGCCCATCTCCGGCAGGCCGGTCAGGTCGTCGCGGTAGAAGCTGGTCATCTGCTCCTGCGCCCGCCCGGCGCCCTGTGCGGCCGCCACGATCACGGCGGGCGGGCGGCGCAGGTCCCGGGCCCGTTCGGTGCTGGTGACGACGATCGCCTGCCCGCCGTCGGTCTCCTGGCAGCAGTCCAGCAGCCGCAGCGGTTCGACGATCCACCGCGAGGCGGCGTGGTCGGCCAGGGTGATCGGCTTTCCGTAGAAGTACGCGGCCGGGTTCCGGGCGGCGTGGCGCCGGTCGGTGACCGCGACGTGGCCGAAGACCTCCGGCGTCAGCCCGTAGGCGTGCAGATAGCGCTGGGCGGCCATGGCGACCCAGGAGGCCGGGGTGAGCAGCCCGAAGGGGAGGTTCCAGCCGAGCGCGGCGCCTTCGGCGGTGGGCTCCCGCTGCTGCACGCCGGAGCCGAAACGGCGCCCGGAGCGTTCGTTGAACGCGCGGTAGCAGACCACGACGTCAGCCACCCCGCTCGCCACGGCCATCGCCGCCTGCTGCACGGTGGCGCAGGCCGCGCCACCGCCGTAGTGGACGCGGGAGAAGAACGACAGTTCGCCGATCCCGGCCGCCTGGGCGACGGTGATCTCCGGGCTGGTGTCCATGGTGAAGGTGACCAGCCCGTCCACGTCGGCGGGGGTCAGCCCGGCATCGTCCAGGGCGGCCCGGACCGCCTCGACGGCCAGCTTCAGCTCGCTGCGCCCGGAGTCCTTGGAGAACTCGGTCGCGCCGATCCCCACGACGGCGGCCCGGCCGCCCAGCCGGTCGGCCCCGCGCACGCTCATGCCGCCTCCCGCCCGTCGTCCGCGTGGACGCCGCTCGCGTCCTCCGTCGCGTTCTCCGTTGCGTTCTCCGTCGCGTTCACCGTCACGGTGCCGGTGACATGGCGGCCGATGCCGTTGGTCCCGACGACGGCGATCTCGGCCGTCCCGTCGCCCCCGACCGCGGTGACCGTGCCGCTCAGGACCATGGTGTCGCCGGGATAGTTGGGCGCGCCCAGCCGGATGGCGACCCGGCGGAGCACGGCTCCGGGACCGAGCCGGTCGGTGACGTACCGGCCGACCAGGCCGTTGGTCGTCAGGATGTTCATGAAGATGTCCGGGGAGCCCTTCTCCCGGGCGAGTTCCGCGTCGTGGTGCACGTCCTGGTAGTCGCGGGAGGCGATCGCGCCCGCCACGATCAGGGTGCGGGTCACCGCGATCTCCAGCGGCGCCAGCTCATCACCGGCCTTCACTCCATGCCCTCCTTCACCAGCGACTCACCGAGTTCCTGAAGCACTTCGCCGCCGCAGCCCAGATAGGCGTCGAGCTGCCGGCCCCAGAGGAAGTGGCGGTGCACGGGATGGTCGAGGTCCGCGCCGGTGCCGCCGTGCAGATGCTGTCCGGCGTGCACCACCCGTTTGCCCGCCTCCGACGCCCACCAGGCCGCGGTCAGCGCCCGGTGCGCGTACGGCAGTCCCGCGTCGTGGCGCCAGGCCGCCTCGTACGCGGTGACCCGGATCGCCTCGGTGTCCATATGGGCGTCGGCGGCCCGCAGCAGCACCCCCTGCTTGGTCGCGAGCGGGCGCCCGAACTGCTCCCGGGTGTTCACATGGGCCACGGCACGGGCCAGCGAGCCGGCGCACACCCCCGTCTGCAGCCCGGCGAACGCCGTCCGGCCCACGGCCAGGACCGCCGCGTACGCCCCGGCGCCGCCGAGCCGCTCCCCCACCGCCCCGTCCAGCACCAGCCGCGCCGCCGACCACGGCGCGGTGGTCTCCACCGGCTCGGCCAGCACCCCGGGCCCCCCGGTCCGTACGAGCCACAGCCGCCGCTCCCGGTCCGGTACGAGCACGAGCGACGCGTCCCGCAGCCACGGTACGTACGGCACGCTCCCGCTCAGCCGCCCGTCGCCGTCGGACCGTACGCCGCCGCGCTCCGGGAAGGCCCCGGTGGCGACGGCGGTACCGTCGCGGAGCACGGGCAACAGCCGCTCCCGCTGCTCCGCGCTGCCGTGTCCGGCGACCGCCAGCAGCCCGTAGACGCAGCTCGCCGCGAGCGGCACCTGCGCCGTCGTACGCCCCTGCTCCTCCAGCAGCAGCACCAGGCCGAGCAGCCCGATCTCCTCGACGGCCGCGATCAGTCCGGCCGCGCACAGTTCCTTCCACAGCTCGGCGTCCGTGCCGGTGCCCGCCACCGCCAGCCGTTCGGGCGTCGACAGGTCTCCGAAGATCCGGGCGGCCAGCCTCCGGGCCTCGGCCTGCTCCTCGGTGGGTGCGAAATCCATCTCAGCCCTCGTCTCCCCGGAACACCGGAAGCTCCAGCTCCGGGTCCGTACGCAGGAATGCGAGCCGCACCGGCATGCCGATGCGGACCTTGTCGTACGGCACCCCGACGACGTTGCTGACCATCCGCACCCCTTCGGCCAGCTCGATCAGCGCCACCGCGTACGGACCGCCCTCACCGTCGGGGGCGAAGGCGGGGAACGACGGATGGTGCATCACCACATGGCTGTGGACGGTGCCCTCGCCGCTCGCCTCGACCGTGTCCCACGCCTGGCCGCCACAGGCGTTGCAGCCGGGCAGCCAGGGGAAGCGGAGCGTCCCGCAGTCACCGCACCGCTGGATCAGCAGCCGGTGTTCGGCCACGCCCTGCCAGAAACCGGCGTTGTCCCGGTTGATCACCGGCCGGGGACGCGGATGTACGCGTTCGTCCTGTGGCTGCGCTCGTCGCTTCGGATGCGGACGCGGACGCGGATGGGACGTCGGGTGCGCTTGCGGGCTCGGGCTCAAGCTCGGACTCGGCTTCGGTCTGGCCGCCGGTGCGTACTTGAGGATGCGGAAGCGGTGCGTCCCCGCCAGCTCCCCGTCCGCCCGGACGTCCATGCGCGTGGTGACGAAGTAGCCGGTCCCCAGCCTGGTCGTCTTCCGCTCCGAGACGCCTTCGATGACCGCGTCGAAGGTGATCCGGTCGCCGGGCCGCAGTGGCCTCAGGTACTCCTGCTCGCAGTCGGTCGCGACCACCGAGGTGCACCCGGCCCCGTCGAGCAGCCCGAACAGCTCCTCGTACGCCGCCGACCGGTCGGTGTGCCCCGACAGGCCGCCCATCGTCCACGCCTGGAGCATCGTCGGCGGAGCGACCGCGTCCGGCCCCGCGTACGCCGGGCTGTCATCGCCCATCGCCTCGCACCAGTGCCTGATCATCGGCTCGTTGACCGGGTCCTTGCCGGTTCCCGCGGTCGCCGCGGGCCGCCCCTCGAACGCCTTGAGCCGCCGGTACAGCTCGTCCTGCCCCTGGTTCCCCGTGCCTTTCCCGTTCCCCGCGGCTTCCTGGCTCTCCGGAACGCCCGGATTCCCTCCGGCTTCCTGGTCCCCCGGAGTGCCTGGATTCCCTCCGCCCTCCTGGTCCCCCGGAGTGCCTGGATTCCCTCTGCCTTCCTGGTTCCTCAGGTTCCCCCGGCCCCCCAGGCCCTCCTGGCTTCCTTCCCTCACCACTGTCACCGCCTGCCCCTCGTCAAGCCGAGCCGCATCGTCGCGACGATCTCCCGCTGCACCTCGCTCACCCCGCCGCCGAAGGTGTTGATCTGGGCCGCCCGGTTCATCCGTTCCAGCTCCCCGTCCCCGAACGCCCCCGGCGAACCGCCCCTCAGCAGGCCCGCCTCCCCGGTGATCTCCTGGCACATCCGGTACACCTCCACGGCGCTCTCGGTCCCCGCGAACTTCACCCCGCTCGCCTCGCCCGGGGCCGGTGAACCCGCCCCGACCTCCGCCACCAGCCGCCAGTTGAGCAGCCGGGTCGCCGCCAGCCGGGCGTACGCCTCGGCCAGCCGGGCCCGCACCCACGGCTCGTCGGCCGGGCGCCGACCGGTCCCGGGGTCCGGGGTACGGGCGTGGGCGAGCGCCGCACCGTAGAAGTCCTCGGCCTGCATCCCGATCGCCGCGAGCGCCACCCGCTCGTGGTTCAGCTGGTTGGTGATCAGCCCCCAGCCGCCGTTCTCCGGCCCGACGAGGTGGGTGGCGGGCACCCGGATTCCGTCGTAGTAGGTGGCCGTCGTGGTCAGCCCGCCCACCGTCTCGATGGGGGTCCAGGAGAAGCCCGGGGCGTCGGTCGGCACGAGCACGATCGAGATGCCCCGGTGCTTGGGCGCCTCGGGATCGGTGCGGCAGGCCAGCCAGATCCAGTCGGCGTTCTGGGCGTTGCTGGTGAAGATCTTCTGTCCGTCGATCACCCAGTGACCGCCATCAGCGGGACCGTCGCCGTCGGCGCCGCCCCCTCCCTCACGTACCGCCCTGGTGCGCATCGAGGCGAGGTCCGTACCGGCCTCCGGCTCGCTGTAGCCGATCGCGAAGACCAGCTCACCGCGGAGGATCCTGGGCAGGAAGTACGCCTTCTGCTCCTCGGTCCCGTACTTCATCAGCGTCGGACCGACGGTGTTGAGCGTGACCATCGAGACGGGCGCGCCCGCCCGGTACGCCTCGTCGAAGAAGATGAACTGCTCGTCGGCGCCGCGCCCCTGGCCGCCGTACTCGACCGGCCAGCCGAGCCCGAGCATCCCGTCGGCCCCGATCCTGCGCAGCACCCGCCGCTGTTCGGCGGGGTCCGCGTCCCCCGGGGCCGCGCCCGGGGCCCTCGCGGGCATCACCTCGCTGAAGTACGTGCGGAGTTCGGCGCGCAGCCGCAGCTGGCGCTCCGTCTGGGCGAGGTGCACGGCAGCTGCCTCCCGGACACGGTGCTTGCGGATCAGGGTTTCTGACTGTCCGTCAGATTCACTGCCCCTGTCAAGGTCACCGGCAGCCGCCGGGTCCGGAAACGCGAAACGGCCCGCGCGAGGCGCCGAAGCACCCCGCGCGGGCCGTTACGCACATCCCGGGCCGTTGCGCGCATCCCGGGTCGCTTCACGCACCCCCGGGCCGTTTCACGCACCCCCGGGCCGTTTCACGTTCCCCAGGGCCGGACTATCCGGGCGCGGCGCCCGGACACGGCCTATCCCGCCGTACTGAGCTCCCAGAACCGGAAGACCGTCGATGTATCCAGGCAGTTCTGCAATCCCCGGACGTTGTCCTTGGCGACCGCGTACTGCTTCCCCTGCCAGAGCGGCAGGAGCGGCAGATCCCGGGCCACGGCGTCCTGGAGCTTGATGAACGGCTGCCGCGTGCTGGAACGGTCGGTCATCGACGAGGTCTGCGGGATGATCCGCGCGGTGATGTCAGTGTTGTCGTAATTGTTCGACAGAACGTTGCCGTCGCCGAAGAACGGCTGGGTGAAGTTGTCGGGGTCGGGATAGTCAGGAACCCATCCCTTGACGTAGACACCGTATTTACCCTCGGCGATGCCCTTCTCGTACTCGTCGTACGGAACGGACCTCATATTGGCGTCAAAGAGCCCACTGGCGTTCAGCTGGTCCGCGATGGTCTGGAATTCATCATCGGTGGCCGGACCGTACCGGCTGGGCGTGGACCAGAGGACGAGCCGCACCTTCTCGGTGATTCCGGCGTCCCGCAGGACGTTCTTCGCCTTCTGCGGCTGCGGCTTGTCTCCGTAGGTGTTGAAGAAGGAGTTGCCGTGCCCGGTGATCCCGACCGGGACGATCGAGTAGAGCGGGGTCGCCGTGGACTGATACACCTTGCTGACCAGGGCGTATCGGTCGATGAGGTAGGCGATGGCCTTACGTACGGCGAGCTTGCCGACCACCGGGTCCTCGACGTTGAAGACCATGTGCTGCACTTCCGCACTGCTGCCCTGGACGACGTCGAGGCCGTCCTTCTCGGCGGAGGGCGATGTGTCCAGAGCGGCTATCGTCTTGGCGGTGAGACCGCGGTACGCGATATCGACATCGCCCTTCTCCACGGCCGACTTGAGCGCATTCTGGTCGCCCCGGAAAAGCTTCATCGTGACGCCGGAGTTCTTCACATCGGCGGTACCCTGATACCCCGAGTAGACCGAGAAGTCGGCCTGCGACTTGTCTATGGAATCCAGCTTGTACGGGCCGGAACCCACCATTTTGCCGCCCTTGAGCAGACCGTTCTTGGGATATACCTGGCGGTCCACGATCGACCCGGCTCCCGAGGCTATCTTGCTGGGGAAGGTCGCGTCGGGCACCTTGAGGCGGAATACGACGGTCTTGTCGTCCGGGGTGCTGATCGAGGCGATCGTGGAGAGCAGCGGCGCCGGACCCGCCGGGTCGTTGATCTTGATGGCCCGGTCGAAGGAGTACTTGACGTCTGCCGAGGTGAGGTTGTGGCCGTTGCTGAACTTCAGCCCGTCGCGCAGCGTGCAGGTGTACGTCTTGCTGCCATCGGCGAACCCGCACTCGTCGGCCGCCTCCGGCACCGGGGTGGAGCCCCCGGGCGGGAAGCTCAGCAGGGACTGGAAGACGTTGTTGAAGAGGAGCCAGGAACCAGGGTCGTATCCGGCGGCCGGGTCCGTGGACAGGATGTCGTCGGACATGCCGACCACCATCCGGTCCTTGCTCTCGAACGGCCAGATCTGGTCCTCGGAGCCGCAGCCCGCCAGCAGCACCGCCACCAGTCCACCGGAGATCAACGCGGCCGACCGCCTCGTACGAACCTTCACAGAACGCGCCTCATACTCTCGGCCGGGAGCGTGGGGCCCCGGACAACCGGATCAGGTCAGAACCACTGCGAACGTCGCGACCATCCAGCCCTGTCAGCCCGGCCGGGTGCGGCGGTACGGGTGGACAGCCTGCCCGGACATGGTGTTCACCAGGATTCTTTGCAGTGACCAGCTGCCGAATGACAGCTGATGAACGATGGGATGCAGAACGTGATCGGTCTCGTGGTGCTTTGACAATCTAGTAGGAGGGGGCGTGATCTGATGCCACATCTAGCGACAAGACCGATCACCCTCGGCCGACACCACGACCATAGTTGGCTGATATCGAACGGTCCCCGCCGCACCCCTTGCTCCTCCACGTCCCCCACATCGCTGGTCAGCGAACGGCCCACGATTAAACGTGATATGGGACTCTCCGCAGCAGCGCGACGACGGTCCCCACTCCGTCCGGAATCCTTCCCTCCCGCGCTCCCGCCCGACCCGGCACCACATTCCATGAAACAGCGGGCTATCAGCCCATCCCGCAACCCTCACCAGCGGCAACGCCGCACAGCCACCTCACAGCTCCGGTACGGACGTGGTCATGGCCAGGTTCACCCCGGGACCGGACGGACACGCCTCCGCCAGCCGCACGGGGCCTCCCGGACCGTCCCCGGAGCGAAGGACTGGACCAAGGCCCTCACGGCAATCCGCCCGGCGGGAACCAGACCGGCGCCTCCCCGCCGCAGCGCACCACGCGTGGGATAAACCGTCAGCGGGCGAGGATGGCGATGCCGTCACCGAGCAGTTTCAGCCCGAGGACGAAGAACAGGACCGCCATGATGGCGACGTTGTGCTGAGCTGCCCAGTCCTTCCAGTTGCCGAGGGTGGCCTTCGCTCGCTCGCCCCCGGCCAGGAAGACTCCCAGCGGGGCCAGCAGGCCGAGGGTGGCGATCAGGACGAAGATCGCCAGCGATGCGATCTGCTGCCCGACCGGCAGTCCGGCTGAGCCGATGGAGGCGGCCGCGGCGATGGTGAGAGGGGCGTTCTTGGCGTTGAGCGCGGCCAGGGCCAGTCCGAGCCCGAAGACCTTGACCGGTGCGAGGCGGTCGATCGCACCCATCCACTTCGGCAACTGGGCCTGGGAGGGGTCCTTCGGACGCCGGTGCCACTGCCGGGCGCCGAAGAGGACGAGGAGCACGCCCAGAGCGAGCTTGAGGATTCCCACCCAAGTGGCCGGTTGGTTGTGGGCCGAGGCACCTGCGGGGGAGGCGATGGCCAGCATGACCGCGCCCAGCGCCGAGAGCCCCAGGATCCAGCCGACGGTGAAGAGAGGTCCGTTGAGGCGTCCCCGAGGGGTGGCGAGGATGAGGATGATGGCGATGATCGGGAGCGGGCTTATCGCGACGGCGGCCGCAAAACCCAGCACGTCACCGAGAACTGCGCCCATGGCTGCCTCCAGGTGGGGATCAGGGGCGATCCAGTGGAGCAGAGCGTGCCGCGTTCCGACGCCCCCGCGCCTGGGCGGCGCACCGGGCTGTCGCGTGATCGGCTGCGCCGCTGTCTTCACGGCCACCCGGAAGCGGCTGCCCGGAAGCGGCTGCCCGGCAATGGCGACGCCGACGTACTCGGCATGTCACACCAGTTCCATCCTCCTGCGCCCGGCTGGATCTGTCCTCTGGATCTGTCTTCGGGAGTTTCTCGGGACACGCGAGTCCCCCTGCATGGCCCTGCCCGCACCGGGCTGGCTGGACCCCCGCAGTGCCGGAGCTTCCCGAGAATCGGAGCTTCCCGGGAAGCCGCCCCAGGTGACCACAGTGCCCAGGACCCGGGATGCGAGGCAGCGCGTCCGCGGTGAGGATTGATGTGCGGGGGCGATGGCGCCCCATGTCCGGGGCGCTTGGCGACCCTCGCGTCGATCTGTGGCAGGAGGATCTCGCGATGGCTGCGACAGACGCAACCCAGCCGGCTCACCCTGAGCACCCGGGCATGACGGATGGGGTCAGTAACGAGTTCACCGTTTTCACCAAGATCAAGCCGGGCGAGGCCGATGCGCTGCGTGAGGATCTCACCTGGCTCGGCAACGCGGCGAATGACGAGAATGTCCATGCGGCGCTACGCCAGATCGGCACGCTGCACGACGCACGGCACGTCATTTTCGACAACGACACCAGGTTCATGTTCGCCAGCGTCTTCGACGGCTCGTGGGACACCTACATCGACGACTTCGCCAAGACGGTGGTCGGGGCCCGCTTCGACAAGGTCTTCTCACACAGCGAAGGGTTCCCCGGCATCAAGGATCCGGGGGTCAAGGACTGGTTCCTCGCCCACCAGGAGCCCGCGAAGGTCTTCGTGAGCGCCTATCCCAGCCTGACCGTTCAACAGATCTACAAGGACCAGCGCGTGGACGACGCGTTCCAGGCGGTGCTGGACACCGCCGAATTCCGGGCAATGCTAGACAATCCAGCCAACGCGGAGCTGGTGGGCACGCCAGCCTTCCAGAAGCTGCTGGAGGAAGCCGCGGTCTAGCGGTCGGACGCGGCCAGCCCTCAGGGACTGGCCCGGCATCGGTGGAGGGCGTCGGGCGCGGGTCGGCCTTTGCGGGTCTGCCCACGCAGAGGCCGACAGGGAGGCACAAGCGACCATGAACACGACAGCAGGCGGCAGCGCAGCCGGTGTGCGCGTCGAGATCGACGACGTACAGAGCGGGGCACTGCGTCCACGGCCCGTGCCGTACGAGGGAAAGTTCGTCTTCCTGCGGGTCGATGACCGCCACGCCGGGCGCGCCCTGCTGCGGCGGCTGCTTCCGGTGACGGCGAGCGGTCTGCCCAGCGTGGACCCGGGCCAGGAAGCCTGGGTGGCTGTGGGGCTCACCTACCAGGGACTGAGCGCCCTGGGGGTGCCCCAGGAGTCGCTGGACAGCTTTCCGCGGGCGTTTCGTGAGGGCATGGCCGCTCGGGCGGAGCTGATCGGCGACGTGGGCGAGAGCGCCCCGGCCCACTGGGAGGCACCGTTCGGAACGGGCGACGTTCATATCGCGTTGAGCGCTCTCTCCTCCGATGCGGCGCGGCTGGACGAGGAACTGGAGAGGGCCCGCGTCGCCTACGAGAGCACGCCCGGTGTCCAGGTCATCTGGCAGCAGGACGTTCATCAGCTCCCGACCGGGCGAACCACCTTTGGATTCCGCGACGGCATCAGCCAGCCGAACATCGAGGGCGTCGGGCTGCCCGGCTCGAACCCGCAGGAAGCCCCGGTCAAGGCAGGCGAGTTCATCCTCGGCTACCCCGACGAAACCGGCAGTCTGCCGCCGATGCCCAGCCCTGATGTGCTGGGGCGCAACGGAACCTACGCGGCCGTTCGCAAGATCCACACCAAGGTGGCGGCCTGGCGGCAGCACCTGCGCGCGAACAGCTCCGGTGCCGAGGAGGAGGCACTCCTGGCGGCGAAGATGGTCGGGCGCTGGCCCAGCGGAGCGCCGCTTACGCTGGCGCCGGAGCATGATGATCCGGAACTGGCTGCCGATCCGCTTCGCGTCAACAATTTCCTGTACCGAGAGAACGACGACCGCGGTCTCCGGTGCCCGGCCGGTGCGCACGTCCGGCGCGTCAACCCCCGGGATTCCACCATCATCGGCGACGCGCGGATGCACCGGCTCATCCGCCGCGGCACCACCTACGGCCCGCCGCTGCCCGAGGGTGTGCTGGAGGACGACGGCGCCGACCGGGGCCTGGTCGGAGTCTTCCTGGGGGCCCACCTGGAACGACAGTTCGAATTTATCAAGGCCGAGTGGGTCAACGACGGCAACTTCATCGGATACCCCGGCGAGAAGGACCCGGTGGCCGGGCATCACGGCGGAACCGGCAGCGTCACCATCCCGGAGAGGCCGGTCCGGCGCCGCCTGCGGAATCTGCCGAGCTTCGTGGTCACCCGGGGTGGTGAGTACTGCTTCGTGCCGGGTCTGCGTGCCCTGCGCTGGCTTGCCGAACTGGAGGACTGACGGCAGTTCCTGCCCCCGAGGTCCCACCACGGTCTCCGAGGAAAGGGCGCAGTCATGGCAGCACAGTTCGTCCGCTACACACCTGATGTCGAAGACGACGACCCGGACTTCGACCGCAACCTGCGGACGGTGATCGAGAAGACCGAGCGCTACATCGCCGAGTCGGTCAAGGCCGGTGGCACCGGCCGGGCTCTGCGCGACGCCCATGCCAAGGGCTACGGGCTGGTTCGAGGGGAAGTGGAGATCCTGGACGGGCTTCCGCCCGCGTACGCCCAGGGAATCTACGCGACTCCGGGAACCCACGATGCGCTGATCCGCTTCTCCAACGGCTCACCCCACGCCGGAGCCGACGCGCGACTGGGCGCCGCCACCGGGCTGGCACTGAAGATCTTCGACATCCCCGGTCCGACCCTGCTGGAAGACGAACCGGACACGGGCACCTTCGACTACGCCAACATCAACGGGCCGGTCTTCTTCTGCAACACAGTCGGGCACTACCTGTTCATCCAGGACTTGTTCCTGAACGCACCGGCCTACTTCTCCCAGGGCCGGCCCGGCGCGCATCGTTTCTTCACCGAGTTCGTGACTGGTAAGGGAACGCTGGACCAGGACCACTGGGCGTGGGACGAGTTCCTGGCCTTCCTGCGCCTGTCGAAGACCTCACCGGCACACGTACTGCTGTCGAGCTACTGGACGATGGGCGCGGTCAGGCACGGGGACTACGTGGCCAAGGTACGCATCACCCCCGATCCGTCCTTCGCCGCTGCCGTGGTCCGGCGCGACATCGACCCGTCCTCGGCGGCGGAGGTCTTCCGGCCGGCCCTGGTGGCCGAGCTCCAGGAGCGGCCCTACGCCTTCGACATCCAGGTTCAGCTCTCCACCGACCTGGAGCGCATGCCGGTGGAGGACACCACGGTGGAGTGGCCCGAGCAGCTCTCGCCGCCCGTGACCGTGGCTAGGCTGCGGCTGCCGCAGCAGGACATCTCCGGCCCGGAAAACCTGGAGAAGATGGACGCGCTGTCCTTCACACCCTGGCGGGTCACCGCCGAGCACGCGCCTCTGGGCAACATCATGCGGGCCCGCAAGGAGGTCTACCGGCGATCCTCCATCGAGCGCCACAAGCTCAACCAGCAGCCGCGCACAGAGCCCCGCAGCGCCGACGAAGTACTCGGCCCGGCCCGATGAAGCCGACTGGTGGCCCTGGTCCACGCCTGGTGCACACACCATGGTCCACCGTGAGACAGGACCGCATGCAGAAGGGGTGCCCCTGGCAGGGACACCCCTTCTGTTCAGCGCGTTCGCCGAGCCACTGCGGTGGGTGTGGGATTTGAACCCACGGTGACATCGCTGCCACGACGGTTTTCAAGACCGTTCCCTTAGGCCGCTCGGGCAACCCACCCCTGCTCCCCCACCCGTGGCGGGGGGCCTACAGCGTACCGGCTGATTGAATCCGGTGGGCCATCGCGGCCAGTCGGTCGTCAGCTGTCGCCGCTGCGCTCTCCCAGGGTCACCTGGGCCGTTGCCGTGCGGCCGTCGCGCTTGTAGGTCAGCGTCACGCGGTCGCCGGGCTTGTGGGTCCAGATCTCGCCGATCAGGGTCGGGCCGCTGTCGATCACGGTGTCGTTGAACTTCGTGATGACGTCGCCCGCCTTCAGACCGGCCCGGTCCGCGGGACCGTCCTTCGCCACGGCCTCGGTGCCGCCCGCGCCCCGGTCGGAGATGACCGCGCCGCCGGTCTTCTCGGTCATGGTGACCGTGGCGCCGATCACCGGGTAGACCGGCTTGCCGGTCTTGATCAACTGCCGGGCGACGTTCGTCGCCTGGTTGATCGGGATCGCGAAGCCGAGGCCGATGGAGCCTGCCTGGCTCTGGCCGACGCTGCTGCCGGTCGACTGGATGGCCGAGTTGATCCCGATGACCGCACCGCCCGCGTCGAGCAGCGGGCCACCGGAGTTGCCCGGGTTGATCGAGGCATCGGTCTGCAGGGCGCTCATGTACGAGTTGTTGCCGCTGGAGCCGTCACCGGAGGCGACCGGGCGGTTCTTCGCACTGATGATGCCCGTGGTGACCGTGTTGGACAGGCCGAACGGGGCTCCGATCGCGATCGTGGAATCGCCCACCGCGACATGGTCGGAGTTGCCGAGGGACAGCGGGGCGAGACCCGACGGCGGGTTCTTCAGCTTCAGGACGGCGACGTCGTACCCCTGGGCCCGGCCGATCACCTCGGCGTCGTACTTCCTGCCGTCGGAGAACGTCACCGTGAGCTGGCCGCTGTCCGCGGCGGAGGCCACCACATGGTTGTTGGTGAGGATGTGGCCTTCCTTGTCGTACACGAAGCCGGTGCCCGTGCCTCCCTCGCCGTCACCGCTCTGGGCGTCGATGGTGACCACGCTGGGCAGCGCCTTCGCCGCCACCCCCGCGACCGTGCCGGGGTCGCGCTTCAGGTTCGGGTTGGACGACGCCGACACCGTGGTCGAGCCGGAGGAGTCGCCGTTGCGGTCGGCCGCCCAGAATCCGAGGGCGCCGCCGATGCCACCGGCGATCAGCGCCGCGGCCGCCACCGCCGCCACCAGACCGCTCGCCCCGCGCCGCTTGCGCGGACCCTCCGGGCCGTACGGCTGGGACGGGGCGCCCCAGACCGGGCCGCCGCCACCCGCACCAGGGGCGGCATACGCGGGTACGGCGGGCGGCGGCCAGTTGGCCTCGGCGGCCGACAGGGGAGTGTGCGGCGCCTGGGGCGCCTGGGGCATGTGAGGAGGCGCCGCCGGGGCGGGCGGCGTGTCCTGCGCGCCCGTCGGAGCGGGCGCGGAAACAGGCGCGTGGCCGGGGGCGGGCGCACTCCCGGGCAGTGCCTGAGGAGCGTCGGCCGGCACGGGAGGTGCGGACGGAACGGACGGAACGGCCTCGGCCGCAGTGCCCTCGTTGCCCTCGTTCTCTGTGCTCACAGCTCTTTACTCCTCGGTTCCACATCAATGTTCGGCAAGAGATCCGCTGTGTAGGTGTCAGGTAACAGCTTTTCCCAAGACACGTCAGGCCACTGTAAGCAGGACCTGTGCATCCGCACACCAATCTTTACATCGGGCAAAACGCGCACCAGGCGAAAGACGCACCCCCGCCCCCGCGCGCCGCCCGCCTCGCGGAGTGCGCCCGTCCGCCGTGCGGGGTGCGTACGGACGGCCTCCGCGCGGTGACACGATGACGCGGTGACCCACCCACGGCAGCAATCCACCCACCAGTCCATCCAGGTGATCGCCCATCGGGGCGCCTCCGACGACGCCCCCGAGCACACCCTGGCCGCGTACCGGAAGGCGATCGAGGACGGCGCCGACGCCCTGGAGTGCGATGTACGGCTCACCGCCGACGGCCACCTCGTGTGCGTGCACGACCGTCGGGTGAACCGTACGTCCAACGGCCGCGGCGCCGTCTCCACGCTGGAGCTCGCCGATCTCGCCGCCCTCGACTTCGGGTCCTGGAAGGACCGTGAGGAGTCGGGGGCCCCGGAAGCGGAGTCCCCGGACTGGGATCCGGTGCCCGGGGAGCTCACCTCCGTACTCACCCTGGAACGGCTGCTCGAACTCGTCGTCGAGACCCGGGCCGCCGGGCGCCCGCTCCAGCTGGCCGTCGAGACGAAGCACCCCACCCGCTGGGCGGGCCAGGTGGAGGAGCGGCTGCTGCACCTTCTGAAGCGGTTCGGGCTCGACGACCCGCCGGCCGGCGAACCGTCGCCGGTGCGCGTCATGAGCTTCTCGGCGCGCTCGCTGCACCGCGTCCAGGCCGCGGCCCCCACCCTGCCCACCGTGTACCTGATGCAGTTCGTCTCGCCGCGCATGCGCGACGGCCGGCTGCCCGCCGGGGCGCGGATCGCCGGTCCGGGCGTGCGGATCGTGCGCAACCACCCCGGCTACGTCGAGCGGCTGCACCGCGCGGGTCACCGCGTGCACGTCTGGACGGTGAACGAACCGGAGGACGTCGAACTCTGCGTCAGCCTGGGAGTGGACGCAATCATTACAAACCGCCCGAAACAGGTCCTGTCGCAACTAGGACGCCCTTAGCGTCAGTTACACGGAGTGCACCGGCGCATTCGAACTGTATTCGATCGTTACGAGTGCGTCACCGGCAGACCAATGGCCGGTTTCCGGTCCAGCTCAGGGGGGCATCCACACCGTGGCGTGGGGCAAAGGAGGTCTCGGGGGTGGCGTTGGTGGTGGCACAGAAGGTGCCCACGTCGTCGAGCATGGCCGTACCCCATGGCCCTGCGGGCGTGGGCCAGGCGCGACACCGGATGCGCGAGCAGTTGCGCAGCCACGGGGTGTCGGACGCGGTCGTCGACGATGCGGTACTGATTCTTTCCGAGCTTCTCAGCAATGCCTGTCGGCACGGCAGGCCGCTGGGGCGGCACACGGACGTGGGCGACGGTGACGTGCGTGCCGCCTGGCACGTCGACCGGACCGGCGGGCTGACCGTCGAGGTGACGGACGGCGGTGGCCCGACGCGTCCGGTTCCGGCTACGCCGTCGGTGACGGCGCGTGGCGGCCGGGGGCTCAACATCATCAGCGCGCTCGCCGACGAGTGGGGCGTACGCGACAGCTCGTCCGGCGAAGTGACTGTCTGGGTCCTGGTCAACGAGGAGCACGGGCAGGTGTCCGAAGTGCCGGGCAGATCCGGCGCTCCGGTGCCGTCGGGGCCGGTGCGGTCGCTCGACGTGCTGGGTTTCCCGGACGCCTTCGACGACATGGGCTGAAACGCCTGCGACGACACGGGCTGACGCTCCTGAACGAACGCGGCGCCCGATGAACGTACGCGGTGCCCGGCATCCGGCGCGCCGGGCACGGGGCGGGGGAAGGGGAGCGCGCGTACGGCGGGCGCGGAAGCGGGCGCGTGCGTGGGGCGGCGGCGCGGGCGCGGAGCCCGTACCCGTACGGCGGGTGCGGGGCGGGTGCGGTGGTCGTGGCCGCCTGTGTTCGGCACCCGCCGGGGGCGACTAGGCTCGCGGGCCAGACCGCACTGTCGCAATCGGGAGAAAGCCAACCATGGCCAAGAAGCGCCCCCAGTCCAAGGCCGGGAAGCAGCAGCTCAAGGACGGCGAGATTCCGGTGGTCGGGGCTCGTGAGCCCTGCCCGTGCGGTTCGGGCCGCCGGTACAAGGCATGCCACGGCCGAGCCGCCGCGCAGGCCGTGACCGAGCTCGTCCACCGCCCCTTCGAAGGGCTGGCCGGTGAGTGCGACTGGGTCGCGCTGCGCGAGCTGGTGCCCGCGGCGACGGTCGAGCTGACGCTGAAGGACGGGCTGCCCGAGGGCGTGCCCTCGGTGTCGCTCGCGACCGTGCTGCCGATGGCCTGGCCCGCGCTGCGCCGCGACGACGGCTCGGTGCTGCTCGCCCTGCAGAACGACACCCCCTCCGGCGACCTCAGCCGGGACCTCGCGGACACGCTGCGGCAGGCGCTGGAGGCCGAGCCCGGCTCGCCGGTGGCGGCGCGGCGCGCACCGGCCGACGGGCCGCGACTTCAGGACGTACTCGATACTGACGCGGCGTTCGAGCCCGTCGTCCACGCCGGGTTCGAGTTCTGGGTTCCGGACGCGGAGAACGCCGCCCCCGAGGTGAGCGCCTCCCTGGAGCGCGCGAACGAGGCGGCGATCCCGACGACCCGGCTCACCAGCGTGGACGCGGCGTACTGGTGCGAGACGCCGGAGAAGAACCACCTGCGCTGGGTGATGCCGCACGCCGAGGAGCAGTTGCTCGACGCGCTCGCCCGGCTGCACGCCGCCGGTGCCTCCTCGCTGGGTGAGGGAACCAGGCTGGTCGGCTCCTTCCGGGCGCACGGGCTGATGGTTCCGGTGTGGGACCTGCCGAGCGCGATGGGCGCCGAGGAATGCGAGAAGCCCGCGGCCGAGTTCGCCGAGCGGCTGGCCGGGGCGCTCGCCTCGGACGCGCCGCTCAGCGCCGAGGAGCGCCGGGCCCGTGGCGGTCTCACCAACCGCCAGGTGACACTCAGCTGACGGTGACGGTGCCCCCGGCCTCTCCGGGGGCACCGTCGCGTGACTCGCGTCACAGACCCCCGTACCCACAGGTAAATCCCTGTCCGAATACGCGAGATCGAATTTGCGAACGGCAGATCTCTTGTTACCGTTCTAGAAGCCCGGTCGCTGGTGCATCCCCCGTCGCCAGCGATCGGGCATCCTCATTTCCGGGTACGGCGCACAGCGGCATGACGCAGCGCACGAGCCCGCGCACAAACCCTTACCGCGCACTCCTCCGCCTCGTCGAGCACCGCTCCGAGCGCGCCGGTCGTGGCGACGGCCCCCACCTCACCGCCCGGGGCTCCAGGCACCCCTCTTCCCCCCTCTCCTCCCCTGAACACCCTGTCATCCAGGGGCGATACCGGAACCGCGCACACCGGATCGGCCGTTCCGGACAGCGGATGCGCGTCGGCGAATAACGGACAGCTGTTTTCCGGCACCACTGAGCGGGTCACATACCCGTACCCGGGAGGGGCATTCGGATATCCGGCTCCGGAGTCAATTCACACCCGGAGTTATCGAATGAGCATTCGACAACTCCGGGTGGCGCATTGCGGAAAGATCCACGGAAAGATCCACGGAAAACACATCAGAAGGACTTCTGACACCGGTCTTTGCAGCGGCAGACTTTGCGCGGCGCGATCCAGCCCGGATTCCGGCCAGGATTCCAGCCGTAATCCCCGGTCCAGGGTTCCGGGCCGGAACACGGAGCGGAGAGACGGACCGGGGCTACGGAGCGGAGAGAAGGGCCGGAGGTGCGGACGGGATTACACCCGCCAGCACACCCGCCAGGACACCCGTCAGGTCATCCGTCAGAACACCTGTCGGCACATTTGCTCGGCCTACTTGCTCGGCGCACCTGCTCGGCGCGCCTGTCAGTACGCGAGCCGACTGCCGCCGTCCGGCGCACCGGTGCTCGCCTCGACCAGCGCGTCCAGCACCGTCCCCACGTCCGGCAGCCACGGGGCGGCGGTGACCGCGCTCCTGCTCCGGCTCCAGCCGCGCACCCTCTGCCGGGCCCCCGAGGCCGGAGGCCGCTCCCAGCGCACCTGCCCCGACCCCGCCATGGACGGCGGCAGGAGGATGTAGCCCCCCTCGCCGTGGAAACGCAGCGAGCTGGGCACCCAGTCCTGGGCGTACAACAGCTCGCCCAGGCGTTCGAGGTCGTACGGGGCGACCAGGATCGACCATCGCGTCGGCGTCGCCACCACGGGGCCGAGCCGCACACCCATCCGGTCGAGCGCGGCCAGCGCCCGGACGGCGGCCACGGCCGGCAGGCTCAGCGCGCACGGGGCGCGCCCGCCGGTGGCCAGGATGATCGGGGCGCCCGGCCGGTTGGCCCACCACCAGCGGACCATGCGCTCGTCGGTGGTCGCCGCGAGCAGGCCGGGATCGAAGGGGTGCGCGCCAGGCACGGCGCACTCGGGATCGGGGCAGGCGCAGCCGCGGCCGCCGACCGGCCCTGGCCCCACTCCGGGCAGCACGGGCCACCGCCACACGGTGGCACAGGTCAGGGCCGCGTCGAGCGGGGCGGGCCTTCCCCCGCGCCGGAGCCTGCGTCGCCTTCCGAGGATCTCGCGCATGAGCGCTCGTTCCTTTCCGTTGAACGCCGAGGGTCCACGTCACACCACGTGTGAATCGCTGTACGTGCGCCGTGCTTCACTGTGCGTACGTGCTCTTCAGGTCTGCGGTACGGGTGGTTCGTCGATACCGAGCATGGGCCGAGCAGGTGCGGACGGGCCCGGACGGGACGGTCCGGACACGCAGGGCGAGGAGCGGCGCGTGCATCGCGCCTGCGGTCCCAAGGTACGAACCCCGCCACGTGAGGGTGGGGCATGGCCGTCACCAGAGAGGACGTCAGGGCCGCCTGCTGGGTTCCGGGACGATCAGAACTGTCCCTGGCCTTCATCGATTACGTACCCAGCATGCCCGAAATGACGCTCTCTCCGGGACTTCACCCGAGAACACCTCCTGGTCAAGCACGCCCAGTCGACAGCAAATGGCGAGCGCAAGCTGCGATTTTTAGCCAACTTGATGCTCTCGTGGACACCATATTTCCCGTGGGGACAATGCTGGACATCGCCTCACATGTGCGTGTAGATGTGGTGCTGCGTGTCCATGTGGATGCACAGATAGCGGCGCAGAATGACATGGGGGTTTGCGATGCTATTCGACAGAAAGAACTGGTCGGGAAGCCAGAAGCCATGAGCGCCCCGCATCTTCCGAAAGTGGCTGGAATCGATCCCACTGTTGCGGTTTCGGCACACACTGACGGGCCCCTGGCCGACGTTCCGTCCGCTCCGGGGACCTTCCTCCAGGACCGGCTCGCCGGCTGGATCTCCGATCTCACCACGCTGCACGAGCTCACCGAGCGGCTGGCCAGAACCGGCACCCTCGACGACGCGCTGCACGAACTGCTGGACGCCGGGGCCGCCCTGGTCGGCGCCCGCCGCGGCCTGGCCGTCCTCGAACCCTCCGACCACCGGGGCCCCGTGCGCACCGTCGGCCTCGCGCTCACCCACGCCGAGCTGGGGCTGATCGAGACGGTGCCCCGCGCCGCCACCTCGTACGGCCGCATCCTGGAAGGGCTCCCGGATGCCGAGGCCGCACCGGCCACCCCCGATCTGCTCGGCGACACCGGGCTGGATCCCCGCCGCCGCGAGGTCGCCGCCCTGCTGGGCTACGCCGCGAGCTACGCCGTACCGCTCACCGCCGAGGCGGCCGGGCCGCTCGGTGCCGCGGTCTGGCTGTACGACGAACCCGCCGAACCGCTGGAGCGACGACGGCATCTCGTCGGCCTCTACACGCGGTACGCCGGTGAGCACCTGGCCAGGCTCGTGGAGCTGGAGCGGGCCAGGGCCGATGTCGCCACCGTCACCGAGGAACTGCTGCCCAGCAGGCTGCCCCGGGTCACCGGCGTACAGCTGGCGGCCCGGCACCACCGCGGGCCGCAGGGCGGCGGCGACTGGTACGACGCGCTGGCACTGCCGGAGGGCGCGCTCGGCCTCGCCGTGGGCTCGGTGGAGGGGTCCGGGCCCGGCGCTCTGGCCGCCATGGGACGGCTGCGGGCCGGGCTGCGGGCGTACGCGGTGATGGAGGGCGAGGACCCGGTCGCCGTGCTCTCCGACCTGGAGCTGCTGCTGCGGCTCACCGAACCGGCCCGGACCGCGACCGCGCTGTTCGCCTACTGCGAACCGGCCGGGCGCAAGATCCTGCTGGCGGGCGCGGGCCACACACCACCGCTGGTGATCGGCGACCGGCGCACCGAGTTCGTCGAGACCTCGGTCTCCGCACCGCTGGGCATGCTCGCCTGCTGGGAGGCGCCCAGTGTGGAGATCACCCCGGCACCGGGGGAAACCGTCCTGCTCTGCACGGACGGACTCCTGCGCCGCGGCGGCGAGTCGACGGACCGGGCGTTCGCCCGGTTCCACTCGGCGGGCGCCTCCGTGCCCAAAGCGGTGCGCCACGACGCCGGGGCCGTCGCCGACCACGTGCTGCGCGCCATGCTGCCGGACGGGCTCGACCGCGGCGACGCCACCCAGGACGTGGTCGTCCTGGCCGCCCGCTTCGACTGACCGGCCGGGCAGCCACGGGGCGGGCCGTACGACCGGGCGGAACATGTAACAGGCCCTCCGGCCCTGTGCCCCCTATCTGCACGCCCGTACGATGGTCGGGGTCCAGTGTCGTATCAAGGAGAGACAAATCGTGGCTGAGGAGCTCACCCCGGAGAACCCGGAGACCGAGGAAGAAGAAACGGTCAAGCAGCGGAAGAACGGCCTGTACCCGGGCGTCTCCGACGAACTCGCCGCGAACATGAAGTCGGGATGGGCCGACACCGAGCTGCACGGCCTCGAACCGATCGCCCAGGCCGCGCACACGGCCGACCGCCGCGCCGCGCTCTCCGCGCGGTTCCCCGGTGAGCGGCTGGTCATCCCCGCGGGCAACCTGAAGACCCGTTCCAATGACACCGAGTACGCCTTCCGCGCCTCCACCGAGTACGCGTACCTCACCGGCGACCAGACCCAGGACGGCGTCCTCGTCCTGGAGCCGACCGCGGACGGCCACGAGGCGACCATCCACCTGCTGCCGCGCTCCAACCGCGAGAACGGCGAGTTCTGGCTCGACGGCCAGGGCGAGCTGTGGGTCGGCCGCCGCCACTCGCTGACCGAGGCCGAGCAGCTGCTGGGCATCCCGGCGAAGGACGTGCGCGAGCTGCCCGCCGCGCTGACCGAGGCCACCGGCCCGGTCCGCGCCGTACGCGGCCACGACGCCGGCATCGAGACCGCGCTGGCCGACAAGGTCACCGCGGAGCGCGACGAGGAACTGCGCGTCTACCTCTCCGAGGCCCGGCTGGTGAAGGACGCCTTCGAGATCTCCGAGCTGGAGAAGGCCTGCGACGCCACGGCGCGCGGCTTCGAGGACGTCGTGAAGGTCCTCGACAAGGCCGAGGCGACGAGCGAGCGCTACATCGAGGGCACCTTCTTCCTGCGCGCCCGCATCGAGGGCAACGACATCGGCTACGGCTCGATCTGCGCGGCCGGTCCGCACGCCACCACCCTGCACTGGGTGCGCAACGACGGTCCGGTGCGCTCCGGCGAGCTGCTGCTGCTCGACGCCGGTGTGGAGACCAACGACCTCTACACCGCCGACGTGACCCGCACCCTCCCGGTCAACGGCACGTTCACCCCGCTCCAGCGGAAGATCTACGACGCGGTGTACGAGGCCCAGGAGGCGGGCATCGCCGCCGTGAAGCCCGGCGCCGACTACCGCGACTTCCACGACGCCGCGCAGCGGGTCCTCACCGAGAAGCTCGTCGAGTGGGGCCTGCTGGGCGACCTCTCCGTCGACAAGGTCCTGGAGCTGGGGCTCCAGCGCCGCTGGACGCTGCACGGCACCGGTCACATGCTCGGCATGGACGTCCACGACTGCGCCGCCGCGCGCACCGAGACGTACGTCAACGGCACGCTGGAGCCCGGCGTCTGCCTCACGGTCGAGCCCGGTCTGTACTTCCAGGCCGACGACCTGACCGTGCCCGAGGAGTACCGGGGCATCGGCGTCCGCATCGAGGACGACATCCTCGTCACCGAGGACGGCAACCGGAACCTCTCCGACAAGCTGCCGCGCCGGTCCGACGAGGTCGAGGCCTGGATGGCCAGCCTCAAGGGCTGATCCGGTAAGACCATCACGCGCAGGGGCGCCTTGCTCAGGACACCATGAGCAGGGCGTCCTTCCGCCATTTCAGGATCTTGTCGAAGCTGACGACGGCCCCGCTGCCGGGGCGGTTGCCGAAGTGCACGTGGTCGGCGAGCTGCTCGATCAGGCAGAGTCCCCGCCCGTCCTCGGCGTCGGGCGAGGGGTAGGGGCGGGGGGCGTACGGATCGGTGCCGGGCAGCGGATCGGTGCCGGGCTGCTGGGCGGTGACGGGGAGCGCGCTCCGGGCGGGAAAGCCGGGGCCCGAATCGGCGACCTCGATACGACATCGCTCGCCGTCCAGATAGGCGGTGACCCGGTAGCGGCCGGAGGGGGCCGCCGCCGTTTCTCCCCGGCCCGGACGTTCCTCCTGGAGCCGCTGGTCTCCGATGTCTCCCGGATCGGCCACGGCGCCTTCCGGATCGGCCACGGCTTCCGGGTCCGCCGCGGACCGGTGGGCTCCGCCGTGCTCGACGGCGTTCGCGCAGGCCTCGCTGAGCGCGACCGACAGGTCGAAGGAGATGTCCGGGTCGACCCCCGCGGTCTCCATGGTGCCCAGCAGGAAGCGGCGGGCGAGCGGGACGCTCGCGGCCTCGCGCCGCAGATGGAGGGACCACCAGATGCTCATGCTCCAGCCTCCTGGCTGCGGCTCGACATACCGATACGTATTACCGCGCGGCCTCCTTCGTAAGCGCACCCCGGATGTGAGACCGCTCATTCGGCGGATAGCCAGCTCTCCGTGCGCCCGTGTATGCCGAGGCGGTCGGGCGCGTCGGGCCGAGGGGAGGCGCGTCAGGCACGCGAGGGGCGCGTCGGGGCACGCGGGGGCGGAGACCGGCCCGGCGGACCTGCCGTTCCGGTGGCAGCGGGCCGGTGCGATGATGGCCCCGCCATGTCTATGCCCGTCGCACGCGCCGGAGCCGGTCTGCGGCTCCTGAGGACCGCGGTGTTCGCCGCGGTCTGCGTCGCGCTGTCCGCGGCCGGTCATGCCCTGGCCTCCTGCGCGGCGGTCCCCTGGTGGAGCCTGCTCGCGGGATTCCTGGGGGTGTTCGCGGTGGCGGCTCCGCTCGCCGGGCGCGAGCGGACGTTGCCGTCCATCACGGCCGCGCTGGCGGGCGGACAGATCGCCCTGCACGCCCTGTTCGGCCTGAGCGCCCACGGCACCGCGGCGAACGCCGCGGCGAACGGCGACGACGCGTTGATCCGGTTCGCGGCGCGCCTGGTCTGCGGGGCCGGACCGGCTCAGCTCAACGCGGCCGAGGCGCATCACATCGTCACCACCGCGGGCATCGACCCGGCGTCCGTGATGGCCGACGCACCCTACGACGTGGCCGCCTCGTCCGGGATGGCGGGCATGCCCGGCATGGGCTCCGGCGCCCTCGCTCTGCTGCCCGACCTGCCCATGGTGCTCGGCCATCTGCTGGCCGCCCTGGCCACCGGCTGGCTGCTGCGCCGCGGCGAGATCGCGCTCTTCCGGCTGGTCCGGCTGTCCGCGTACGGTGCGCAGCAGTTCGCGGCCGGGGCCCGGCTGCGTGCGCTGCGCGCGGCGCTCGCCCTCGTCGGCGCCCTGCGGGCCGGGCTGTCCGGCCCGACGGCCGGGCCGCGGTTCGCCCGTACGGCGGTCGATGCCCCGGCACCCGCCACCGGGGATTCCTTGCAGCACCAGGTGATCAGGCGCGGGCCGCCGTCCGCGTACGCGCTCGCAGCCTGACGCGACGCCCTCCGCCCGGCGCCCGGAACGCACCCGTTCCCCAGCGCCCTACCCGCCCGGCGCATGCCTGCCGTCGACGGGGGAGAGGAGAGGTGTCGTGATGCCGCCGCGCATCCGCGCGCCGGACCGCCTTTCCTTCGTGCTCCATGGAGTGATCCCTGTCATGAACGTTTCCCGCATCGCCCTCACCGGCGGCCTCGCCGCGTCCACCGTCCTGCTCCTCGCCGGTACGGCCTCCGCGCACGTCAGCGTGCAGCCGGAGGGCACGGCCGCCAAGGGCGGGTACGCCACCGTCAACGTCAAGGTGCCCAACGAGCGCGACGACGCCGCGACCACCAAGGTCGAGGTCAACTTCCCGACGGACCACCCCCTGGTCTCCGTCATGCCGCAGGCCGTCCCCGGCTGGAGCGCCGAGGTCACCAAGAGCAAGCTGGCGAAGCCGCTGGAGATGCACGGCCAGAAGATCAGCGAGGCCGTCTCGAAGGTGACCTGGACCGCCGAGGGCGCCAAGGACGAGCGCGGTATCCGGCCCGGCTCCTTCCAGCAGTTCCCGCTCTCCCTCGGCCAGCTGCCCGAGAACACCGACCAGCTGGTGCTCAAGGCCATCCAGACCTACGACGACAAGGACGTCGTCCGCTGGATCGAGGAGCAGAAGCCCGGCGCCGAGGAGCCCGAGAGCCCGGCGCCCGTCCTCACGCTGACCGACGCCGAGGGCGGTGCCCACACCGACGACAAGGCCGCCGCGAAGGAGACGAAGGCCGCGTCGGACACCCCGTCGGCCGCCTCGGCCAGTGACACCACGGCCCGGGTCCTCGGCATCGTCGGCATCGTCGTCGGCGTGGCCGGAGTGGCGTTCGGCGTGCTCGCCGGCCGCCGCCGCACCGCCTGATCCACCGCCCCGTCCGCTCCCCTGACCGACCTGCCCGACCTGTCCCACCCCGTCCCACCGATCACCAGGAATCAGCGCTCCATGTACAAGAAGACAGTGCTGGCCGCGGCGTTCGTCGCCGCGGCCGCGCTCACCCTGTCCGCCTGCGGCAGCGGTGACGACAACGCCAAGAAGCCCATCGCCGATGTGTCGGTCCAGCCGAAGACCAAGGCCGCGACCGTCCTGGACCAGCCGTTCACCAAGCCGGATCTCGTCCTCACCGACACCCACGGCAAGAAGTTCGACCTCCGGGAGCGGACCAAGGGCAAGCCGACGCTGATCTACTTCGGCTACACCAACTGCCCGGACGTCTGCCCTCTCATCATGAGCAACATCGCCATCGCCAAGAAGGCGCTGCCCAAGGCCGACCAGGACAAGCTCCAGGTCGTCTTCGTGACCACCGACCCCGAGCGGGACACCCCGTCCTCGCTCGGCAGCTGGCTCAAGGCCCAGGACCCCTCCTTCATCGGCCTCACCGGCTCCTTCCCGGCCATCCAGGCGGGCGCGCGCCAGATCGGCATCGGCATCGACGCGCCGAAGAAGGAGAAGGACGGCACGGTCGTCTCGATGCACGGCTCGCAGGTCGTCGCGTTCTCGCCGAAGACCGACCAGGGCTACCTCATCTACAGCGAGGACACCTCGCCGGACGACTACACCAAGGACCTCCCGAAGATCGTCGCGGGAGCCACCCCGTGAAGCGGCGTGCCGCGCTCGCCGGTGCCGTCGCCCTCACCGCGGGGCTGACGCTGGCGGGCTGCTCGTCCGCGGAGAGCGGACCGGACATCACGGTGAGCGGCGGGTTCATGCCGCAGCCCGTCAGCGACATGGCGGCCGGATTCCTCGTGGTGAAGAACAGCGGCACCACCTCCGACCGGCTCACCTCCGTCACCAGCCCGCTCTCCGACGACGTCACGATCCACGAGACGAAGAACCAGGCCATGCGCATGGTGACGTCCTTCGACGTGCCCGCCGGCGGCGAGCTGAATCTGGAGCGCGGCGGGAACCACATCATGTTCATGAAGCTCAAGCAGCGGCCCAAACAGGGCGAGAAGGTGTCCGTGGAACTGCACTTCGAGAAGGCCGACCCGATAAAGGTCGACCTTCCCGTGAAGGAGACCACCTACAACCCGAAGACGCAGTGAGGGACTGACTCGTCATGACAGCCACCGCCCCGCACTGCGGACCGGTCCGGGCCCAGACCCCGGCCACTCCCGCGACGCGCCGTCCGTTCGCCGTCGCCGCGCTCCTCGCCGTCCTCGCCGGCATGGTGTTCGGCCTGCTGCTGACGGGCGCGGGCCCGGCGTCCGCGCACGCGGCACTGACCGGGAGTGATCCGCAGGACGGGGCGGTGGTCGCCACCGCCCCCGAGCAGGTCACGCTCACCTTCTCCGAGCAGGTCGCCTTCGGCAAGGACTCCATCCGCGTACTGGACCCGGACGGCACACGCGCCGACACCGGCGCCGAACCGCGCGACCTGCAGGACGGCTCCGCCGTGCGGTACGGCGTGGCGCTGCGCACCGGGCTGTCCGACGGGACGTACACGGTCGCCTGGCAGGCCGTGTCCGCGGACAGCCACCCGGTGTCCGGCGCCTTCACCTTCTCCATCGGCGCCCCTTCGCAGACAGCCGCGGCGGTGCCCGGCCAGGAGGCCGGCGGCGGACTCGTCGGCACCCTCTACGGCATCGCGCGCTACGCCGCGTACGCCGGTTTCATCCTGCTCGTCGGCGGCTCCGCCTTCGTACTGGCCTGCTGGCGGGGCGGGGCGGGGGCGCGTCCGCTCCAGCGCCTCGTGGTGCGCGGATGGATGACCCTGACCATCGCCACCCTGGCCATGCTGCTGCTGCGCAGCCCGTACACGGGGTCGGGGAAGCTCGCGGACGCCTTCGACCTCGACGGTCTGAAGGCCGTGCTCGACACCAAGCCCGGTGCCGCACTGGTCTCCAGGCTGCTGCTGCTCGGAGCCTCCGCGCTCTTCATCGCCGTGCTCTTCGGGACCTACGCCCGGCGTGAGGACCAGCGCGAGCAGAAGGACCTCACGTTCGGGCTGGCCATCGGCGGCACGGTGATCGCCGCCGGAATCGCCGGTACGTGGGCGCTCGCCGAGCACGCCTCGGCCGGGCTCCAGCCGGGCATCGCGATGCCGGTCGACGTACTGCACCTCCTGGCCGTCGCCGCCTGGCTCGGCGGTCTCGTGGCCCTGCTGGTCGCGCTGCACCGCACTCCCGGCCTCGACGACGCGGCGGTACGGCGTTTCTCCTCTATGGCGTTCGGCAGCGTGGTCGTACTCGTCGCGACCGGGATCTACCAGTCGTGGCGTCAGGTCGGCACCTGGTCCGCGCTCACCGGCACCGGGTACGGACAGCTGCTGATCGCGAAGGTGGTGCTGGTCGCCGTCATGGTCGCGATCGCCTGGACGTCGCGGCGCTGGACGGCCCGGCTGGGCGGGAGCGAGGGCGGGGGCGCGGAGGACGGCCGTACGACGGCGGCCGAGGCCCCCGAGAGGCCCACGGATCCCGGGCGTCGCGAGACTCCCGGGGCTTTCGGGGAGTCCGGGGTTTCCGGAGCTCGCGAGGCTTCCGGGGGATCCGCGCAGGACGTTGGTCCCGAGCGGGCCGCCCAGCTCGCCCGTCAGCAGGCCGCCGTGGCCACCGCCGAGAAGAAGCGGCGCCGCGACGCCGACCCCGACCGGTCCGGGCTGCGGCGCTCGGTGCTGGCGGAGGCGGGGGTCGCCGTGGTGCTGCTGGCGGTGACGACGGTCCTGACCTCGACCGAGCCCGCGCGTACCGAGGAGGAGGCGTCCCGCGCGTCGACGGCGGCGTCCGCCCCGGTGGCCGAGGGCCCGGTCACCATGAAGGTGCCCTTCGACACCGGCGGTGAGAAGGGCAGCGGAACGGTGCGGCTGGAGATCACCCCGGCCCGTACCGGCGCCAACGAGCTGCACCTGTGGATCGACGGCGCTGACGGGAAGCCCCTGGACGTCCCCGAGGTGAAGGTCTCCCTCACGCTGAAGTCCCAGGACATCGGCCCGCTCCCGGTCGCCTCGGCCCGGCTGGCCGAGGGGCACTGGACCGCCAGCGACGTCCGGATCCCGATGCCGGGCGCCTGGAAGGTCGCGGTGACCGTCCGTACGTCGGACATCGATCAGACGACCGTCGACAAGACCATGAAGATCGGCTGAGCAGGATCGTGAGCACAGACAGCAGCGAGAAGACGCGGAGCGGTACGGCGAACGGCCGTCGCACGGCGGAAGGACGCCGCACGGCGGAAGGGCCTCGCACGCCGGAAGGACGTCGTACGAACGACGTGGACGCGGGCGGGGACGCACGCGTGGGCGGATCCATCTCCCGGCGGCGGCTGATCGGCGGCGCGGGCGCGGCCGGTGCGGCCGGGCTGGTGCTCGGCGCGACGGGCGGTGCGGCCGGTTACGCCGCGACCCGGCCCGACGAGCCCACCGCGCTGACCGCGGTCGGGACCACGCGAGCGATGTTTCACGGGAAACATCAACCGGGGATCACCACTCCGCTTCAGGCCAGCGGCCATCTCATCGCCTTCGACCTGGTGCCCGGCGCCGGGCGCAAGGAGGCCATCGCCCTGATGCGCCGCTGGTCGGAGCTGGCCGGGCGGCTGATGGCCGGGGAGTCCGCCGGGAGCGGCGCGGCGGACGGCCCGGACCACGACACCGGGATCGCGCTGGACGCCGGGCCGTCCTCGCTGACCCTCACCTTCGGTTTCGGCCGGACCTTCTTCGGACGCACCGGGCTGACCGACCGCCGCCCGCCGGGGCTCGACCCGCTGCCGCCGTTCTCCTCCGACCGTCTCGACGCCCGGCGCTCCGAGGGCGACCTCTGGGTCCAGATCGGCGCGGACGACGGGCTCGTGGCCTTCCACGCGCTGCGCGCCGTGCAGCGGGCGTCCGCTCCGGCGGCCAGGGTCCGCTGGCAGATGAACGGCTTCAACCGGTCCCCCGGTGCCACGGCCCGGCCGATGACCGCCCGCAATCTGATGGGCCAGGTCGACGGCACCAACAACCCGAAGCCCGCCGAGAGCGACTTCGACCGCCGCGTCTTCGTCCCCGCCGGGACCGGTACACCGTACGAGTGGCTCGCGGGCGGCTCGTACGCGGTCGTGCGCCGGATCAGGATGCTGCTGGACGACTGGGAGAAACTTCCGGTGGCCCGGCAGGAGCAGGTCATAGGGCGCCGGAAGAAGGACGGTGCCCCGCTCAGCGGCGGCGCCGAGACCACACCGATGGACCTCGACCGGGCGGGCCCGGACGGCAAGCTCCTGATCCCGGACAACGCCCATGCCCGGATCTCCTCGCCCGGGAAGAACAGCGGCGCGGCCATGCTGCGGCGCCCCTTCTCGTACCACGACGGCATCGCGGAGGACGGCACCCCGGACGCCGGTCTGCTGTTCATCTGCTGGCAGGCCGATCCGCTGCGCGGTTTCGTGCCGGTGCAGCGGAAGCTGGACCGGGGCGATGCCCTGTCTCCGTTCATCCGGCACGAGGCGAGCGGCCTGTTCGCGGTGCCGGGCGGTGCGGCGGAGGGCGAATACGTGGGGCAGCGGCTGCTCGAATCCTGAGCCCCCGTGGCCGGAAGGCCCATTAGGGTGACGACATGTCCGCCACGCGCTACGCCTATCTCGGCCCCGAAGGCACCTTCACCGAGGTCGCCCTCCGTACGCTCCCGGAAGCCGCCACCCGCGAGCTCGTCCCGATGGTCTCCGTACCGGCCGCGCTGGACGCGGTACGCAGCGGGGCCGCCGCGGCGGCCCTGGTGCCGATCGAGAACTCGGTCGAGGGCGGCATCAACGCGACGCTCGACGAACTGACCTCCGGCGAGCCGCTGATGATCTACCGCGAGGTGCTGCTCTCCATCAGCTTCGCGCTCCTGGTGCGGCCGGGCACCGAGCTGTCCGACATCAAGTCGGTCACCGCGCACCCGGCCGCACAGCCGCAGGTGCGCAACTGGATGGCCGCCCACCTCCCGGACGCCGTGTGGGAGTCGGCGGCCTCCAACGCGGACGGGGCCCGGCTGGTGCAGGAGGGCCATTACGACGCCGCCTTCGCCGGTGAGTTCGCGGCGGCGACCTACGGTCTCGTACCGCTGGTGACCGAGATCCACGACGCGGAGAACGCGCAGACGCGTTTCGTCCTGGTGGGCCGCCTCGCCCGCCCGGCGGCACCGACGGGCGCGGACAAGACGTCGGTGGCCATCTGGATGGGCGAGGACCGTCCCGGCGCCCTGCTCGAACTGCTCCAGGAGTTCGCGGTGCGCGGGGTGAACCTGATGCTGATCCAGTCGCGGCCGACCGGGGCCGGCATCGGGAACTACTGCTTCGCGGTGGACGCCGAGGGCCACATCGCGGACCGCCGGGTCGGCGAGGCGCTGATGGGTCTGAAGCGGATCTGCCCGAAGGTGCGGTTCCTGGGCTCGTACCCGCGGGCCGGGGTCGACCCGCGGGACGTTCCCCCGCTGCGGACCGGGACCTCGGACGCGGAGTTCACCGAGGCCTCCGACTGGCTGGCCCGGAACCTGGATGGCCGGGGCTGACGACGGCGCGCATCCTAAGATTTTCGTCCGCACAGTTATCCACCGAGTTATCCACAGGGCGGAGTCCCAGCCTGGGGACAAGTCGACAGTCGCTCACGACATCATCGACAAATCACCCTGGTCGCCACAGACGCGTCCACAGTCCGCCGAGCCATCCCAGGCACCCCGCATCCCTCAATTCCATTGATCAACTCATGAAGATGGCCAATTCCCACCCGAACGAGCGTCTGAAGCGGGTTTGAACCGGAAATCCGTGAGCCATCGCGAGGCTTTCGGAATGCCGCCCTCCGGCATCCACAGAACTTCCTCACAGCCTGTGGATAACTCTCAGGAGCCTCGGAACCTGTGGACAAGCGAGGCTCAACTGCCGCCCCGAGCAAGGGCCATACGTCAAGCGAACAAGGCCATCTGCCCCATTCGGGCGAATAGACGCTTACTACTGACGCGCGGAATCCTCTCCGGCCGCGCAATCTCCCCCAGCATCACCAATTCCGGCAATCTGGGCAAAGTGACACGCTCGTCCATATCGGTTCGAGAGGGGGAAGGGCGCACCGGTAGCCTGGAGGGGTGATTGACCTTCGCCTGCTCCGTGAGGACCCCGACCGTGTTCGCGCCTCCCAGCGCGCCCGTGGAGAGGACGTCGGCCTCGTCGACGCCCTGCTCTCCGCCGACGAGCTGCGCAGGTCGTCCGGTGTCCGCTTCGACGAACTCCGCTCCGAGCAGAAAGCGCTCGGCAAACTCATCCCCAAGGCCTCGCCCGAGGAGCGCGCCGAGCTGCTCAAGCGGGCCGAGCAGCTGAAGACCGACGTCAAGGCCGCCGACGCGGCCCAGAACGAGGCGGACGCCGAGGCCAAGAGCCTGATGCTGCAGATCGGCAACATCGTCCACGCGGACGTGCCGGTCGGCGGCGAGGAGGACTTCGTCGTCCTGGAGACGCACGGCACCATCCGTGACTTCGGGGCCGAGGGCTTCGAGCCCAAGGACCACCTGGAGCTCGGCGAGAAGCTCGGCGCCATCGACATGGAGCGGGGTGCCAAGGTCTCCGGCTCGCGCTTCTACTACCTGACGGGCGTCGGCGCCCTGCTGGAGCTGGCCCTGGTCAACGCGGCGATCGCGCAGGCCACCGAGGCCGGCTTCGTCCCGATGCTGACCCCGGCGCTGGTCCGCCCGCGCGCCATGGAGGGCACCGGTTTCCTCGGCCAGGCCGCGGAGAACGTCTACCACCTGGAGAAGGACGACTACTACCTGGTCGGCACCTCCGAGGTCCCGCTCGCCGCGTACCACATGGACGAGATCATCGACGCCGAGCAGCTCCCGCTGCGCTACGCCGGTTTCTCGCCCTGCTTCCGCCGTGAGGCCGGTACGTACGGCAAGGACACCCGTGGCATCTTCCGGGTCCACCAGTTCGACAAGGTCGAGATGTTCTCGTACGTCGACCCGGCCGACGCCGAGGCGGAGCACCGCAGGCTCCTGGACTGGGAGAAGCAGTGGCTCACCTCTCTTGAGCTGCCGTTCCAGGTGATCGACGTGGCCACCGGCGACCTGGGCGCCTCGGCCTCCCGGAAGTTCGACTGCGAGGCGTGGATCCCGACGCAGGGCAAGTACCGCGAGCTCACCTCCGCGTCGAACTGCGACAGTTTCCAGGCCCGCCGCCTGGCCGTCCGGATGCGCGACAGCCACGACGGCAAGAAGGTCCTCCAGCCGCTGGCCACGCTGAACGGCACGCTCTGCGCCGTACCGCGCACCATCGTGGCGATCCTGGAGAACCACCAGCTGGCCGACGGTTCGGTACGGGTGCCCGAGGTACTCCGGCCGTACCTGGGCGGACGCGAGGTCCTGGAGCCGGTCTCCAAGTGACCTTTCCGTACAAGCTCGTCGCGACCGACCTCGACGGCACACTGCTGCGTGACGACGACACGGTCTCCGAGCGCACGCGCGAGGCACTGCTCGCGACCGCCGCGGCCGGTGCCGCGCACATCATCGTCACCGGCCGGTCGGTTCCCTGGACGCGCCACATCCTGGACGACCTGGGCTACGAAGGGCTCGCGGTCTGCGGCCAGGGCGCGCAGGTCTACCACGCGGGTGAGCGCAGGCTGCTGACCTCGCTCACGCTCGACCGGCAGCTCGCCGGTCTCGCGCTGTCCAAGGTCGAGGCCGAGGTCGGCCCGCTGGCCATGGCGGCGAGCCGCGACGGGCTCGACGGCGAGGTGCTGGTCGGCCCCGGCTACCGCGTACAGGAGGGCCCGCTTCCGGCGGTCTTCGTGGAGGACCCGGCCGAGCTGTGGTCCGCGCCGCTGAACAAGGTCTACATCCAGCACCCCGAGCTGGACGACGACGCCCTGGCGACGGCGGCGCGTGCGGCCGTCGGCAATCTCGTGGACGTGGTCATGGCGGGTCCGGGAGTGGTGGAGATCCTTCCGCTGGGGCTGAGCAAGGCGACCGGGCTCTCCCTGGCCGCGCGTCGGCTGGGCGTGAAGGGCGCGGACACCCTGGCCTTCGGCGACATGCCGAACGACATCCCGATGTTCGCCTGGTCGCGGCACGGCGTGGCGATGGCCAACGCGCACAAGCAGCTGAAGAGCGTGGCCCAGGAGATCACGACGTCCAACCAGGACGACGGGATCGCCGTCGTCCTGGAACGGCTCCTCCAGTCGTCGTAGGACTGAGGCGGTGACTGCGCCGGTCACTGAGCGGGTGACTGAGCCGCACGTGACTTCCGTCCGGGAGCATGACAAGGCTCTTCACCCTGCCGAGGGCTCCGGCGCGCCCCATCTGTCCGGCACACGGCGCGCGTGATCCGAGCGGGGCGGCTTCTGTGGGCATGGGCATGCCGTCTGTCCTGCGACGAGGACGGACAGCCCCGTCCCGGGCTCGAAGGGCAGCGGACGCCCACGGATGCCACCCGCTCGATGGCCGGCCCGGCGGGTGCTCCCCACCGGCATCGGCGTTCCCCTGATGCGCGAAGACCACGACGCCACGCAGTCCGGGGCCGCCTCCACGCACCTCGGCCAACGAACCGGTAGACGCACAGTGACGGGGAAAGTCACCTGGAACACATCAACCCCCGCCGGGAGGGCGGGGGTTGACGAAGGCGGAGGGTGCCGGGGAGAGCCCCCTCTCACTCCTCTCCGGCCAGCTTCAGCGTGCGCAGCTTCTGGCCCGCGTACCAGGTCGCCAGCACCGTGACCGCCACCAGCAGGACCGTCGCCGTCGGCAGCCCGACGTCGGAGGTGATCGTGCCCGTCCCGCCGACCTTCTCGGCGACGGCGAGGGACCACTGCTGAACGCTGAGCGTGCGCGCCCCGGGGACCAGCGAGCCGAACAGGGCCTCCCACACCAGCGCGTAGACGAGCCCGAGGACGACCGCGTGCCGGCTGACCGTGCCCAGCAGCAGGAACAGCGCGCTGTACGCGATCGAGGCGACCAGGGCGGCGATGGTGTACGCCACCGCGATCTGCTGGCCGTTGCCGTTGAGGATCAAACCCGCGACCAGCGTCGGCAGCGCCGAGAACACCATGGTCACGGCGATGGCGACGATCAGCTTGGTGAAGATGATCGTCGGCCGCTTCACCGGCTTGGACAGCAGATAGACGATCGATCCGTCATCGATCTCGGGACCGATGGCCCCTGTCCCGGCGATCACGCCGATCAGCGGCACCATCGTGGCGATGGCGAAACCGCCCAGCACGTCCGATGCCACCTGGTCGTCGGTCCCGGTGAACATCCGTACCGCGACGGAGATCAGCACCAGAAGGACCGGCAGGACGAACAGGATGGCGGCCCGGCGCCGTCCGAGCAGGGCCCGGTAGGTGAGCCGGGCGACTGTGGGTTCGTACATGACGCTTCACAGCTCCTTTCAGGCCACTACTCAGGCCGATACGAGATAGGAAAAGACCGATTCGAGGGACTCGTCGGACGGCGATACGGCCAGAAGACGGATTCCGTGCTCGCGTGCGACCTTCGGCAGCAGTTCGGTGAAGCGCGCGAAGTCGACCGCCTGGATACGCAGAGCCCGCTCGCCCAGGTCCACCTCGATGCCCGCCGTCGACGGGTCGGCGATCAGCGCGGCGGCGAGGGCTCGGTCGTCGCTGGAGCGTACGAGATAGCGGTGCGGGCGGTCCGTCATCAGTCGGCGGATCTTGCGGAAGTCGCCGGACGCCGCGTGCCGCCCGGCCACGATCACCTCGATGTGGGAGGCGAGCTGCTCGACCTCTTCGAGGATGTGCGAGGAGAAGAGCACCGTACGGCCCTCCTCCCCCATCCGTCGCAGCAGGTGCATCAGCTGCATCCGCTGCCGGGGGTCCATGCCGTTGAACGGCTCGTCGAGCAGCAGCACCGAGGGCTCGTGGACCAGCGCGGACGCCATCTTCACGCGCTGGCGCATGCCCTTGCTGTACGTCGAGATCTTGCGGTCCTGCGCGTACTCCATCTCGACGGTGGCCAGGGCCCGTCGCGCCTCCGCGTCACCGAGGCCCTGGAGCTCGGCGTTGGCGACGACGAACTCGCGGCCGGTCAGGAAGTCGTACATGGCTTCCCGCTCCGGCACGATGCCGATCTCCCGGTACACGGCCTCGTTGCGCCAGATCGGCTTGCCGCCCAGCGTGACCGTGCCGGTCGACGGGGCGAGGAACCCGGCCATCATGTTGATCAGCGTGGACTTCCCCGCGCCGTTGGGCCCGAGCAGTCCGGTGACGCCCGGCCCCACCGTCATGCTCACGTCGTTGACGGCGACCACGTTGCCGAACCAGCGCGAGGTGTGGTCGATCTCGATGGTGGTCACAGCCCGGCCCTCCGGTAACGGCGCATCAGTACGGCGTAGCAGCCGGAGACGAGCGCGAGAAATACGATCAGATAGACCATCCCGGCTCCGGCTCCCGGGCCTTCCCCTCCGGGGAAGGCCGAGTCAGCGCCGAGGAAGGCGGTCTGCAGGCCGCCGATCAGGGTGATGGGGGAGAACAGCCCCAGCCACTCCACGGCGCCTTCGGAGCCCGTCTGCCAGGTGATGTTCTGGACCGTGGAGACCGCGCCGTACGTGATGGTCAGTACGGCGATCACGGCGGCGACGCCGAAACCGCGGCGCGGCGTCAGCGCCGCCATCACCAGGCCGAGCGCGGCGAAGAGCACGGAGAGCAGCGCGACCGAGACCATGCCCTGTCCGAATCCCTTGGTCTGCTCGGCGAAGTCGAACTTCGCGAGGAGCGCGCCCAGGTAGAGGATGACGAGCGGCGCGCCGGTGAGGATGAGAAGGGCGGATGCCATGGCCGCCAGCTTGGCCACGACGTAGTCCACCCGCTCGATGGGCCGCGAGAAGTACAGCGGCATGCTCCTGAAGCGCAGGTCCCGGGAGACCGACTGCGGTGCCTGGGCCGCGAGGAAGAGGCCGATCACGGCTTGGAGGTAGATCGCGAACGCGGTGTACTTGATCGGCAGCGCCGTCGTGCCGGGGGTGGAGATGGCTACGGCGACGATGATCGACGCGACCAGGCACATCACCCCGGCCATCAGCATCGGCAGCACCTTGGACTTGGCGGAACGGCCCAGTCCGAAGGCTCCGCGCAGTGACTGCGTGTAGAGCGAGCGCCGCGCGTAGCCCCGGCCCAGCCGGGGGCCGTCGTAGGAGCGGTAGCCGATGTTGTGGATGCGGGAGGTCTCGCTCCCGGCCGCGGTGCCGGTCTCGGTACTCATCACGACCGCTCCCCTTCTGCTGTACGGGCGGCTGATGTGTGCGCGTCGGATGTGCCCGGCGTACCCTGCGCCGGAACGGCGGAGGCATGGGCCTCCTCGGCGTGGAAGACCTCGGCGATGTGGTGGCGGCGCTGTTCCATCCGCACGAGGCCGAGTCCGAGCCCGGCGACGCTGTCGCGCACGGTGTCGTACGTCTCCTCGCCGGTCGCCTCGACCAGCAGGATGTGACCGGCGCCGGGCAGCCCCTGGGTGTCGAGCCCGTCGCTGCCGAGCAGCTTCACCCCGGCCTCGGTGAGGGTGCGGCGCAGTGCGTCGGTGCCGTCGGGGTGGGTGTCGCTGTCGGTGACCTCGACCGCGAGGGTGGCGGTGGTCTGGGTGAAGTCGCTGGTGGAACTGGAGCGCAGCAGGGCGCCGCCGTCGATGACGACGACGTGGTCGCTGGTGCGTTCCAGCTCGCCCAGGAGGTGCGAGGTGACCAGGACCGAGATGCCGAAGTCGGTGTGGATGCGGCGGATCAGTCCGAGCATCTCGTCGCGGCCGACCGGGTCCAGACCGTTGGTCGGCTCGTCGAGCAGCACCAGGCGCGGGTCGTGGACGAGCGCCTGGGCCAGCTTCACACGCTGTTTCATGCCGGTGGAATAGCCGCCGATGGGGCGGTAGCGCTCTTCGTAGAGGCCCACGTGCCGCAGGGTGTCGGCGGTGCGCTCGCGCGCCGCGGTCGGGGGCAGCCCGGACATCCGCGCCATGTGGACGACGAACTCGGTGGCCGAGACGTCGGGCGGCAGGCAGTCGTGCTCGGGCATGTAGCCGACCCGTTCCCGAATGGCGGCGCCTTCGGTGGCGACGTCGAGCCCGAGCACAGTCGCCCGGCCCTCGGTGGCGGGGGACAGCCCCAGCAGGATCTTGATCAATGTGGACTTGCCGGCCCCGTTGGAACCCACCAGCCCCGTCACGCCGGGGCCGATGTCCAAGGAGAGCCGGTCAAGCGCGGTCACCCGGGGGAACCGCATAGTCAGGCGCTCAGTCGCGATCACAGTCACCTGTTGAACGTAGTGGCGCGGGCCGCAGCAGTCGTCCACCCTGGCGGCTGGATCGGCATCCGACTCCGGGCGTACGGACCCGTAAGGGGCCACCACGGGGTATGACGTCCGCGGCCCCCGGCGGCCCCCAGCGGCCCACGGGCGGGTTGTCCACAGGTGCGCGCACACCTCTTGACGTAGCCGCCGGGCATTGTCACATTCATCAGTGTCACGTTACGAGCACGTACCGCACACGGCAGGGAACGGACGGTGGCATGCATACGGCGGTGAAGGACGCACAGGCCCCGGAGCTGCGGGGGTTCAGAGAGGTGCAGAGCCTCGCGTACGCCTGCGCGGAAGCGGTCGCGGCACGGCTCAGGCCGGGGGTGACCGAGCGCGAGGCGGCCCGGATGCAGCGCGACTGGCTGCATGAGCGGGGGGTGCGGGACTGGTTCCACCTCCCCTTCGCGTGGTTCGGCGACCGCACGGCGTTCGTCGGTTTCAAGGTGCCGCTGCAGTTCTTCCCGGGCAACCGGAAGCTTGAGCCGGGAATGCCCTTCATCCTCGACATGGCCCCGGTCTACAAGGGCTACACGGCCGACATCGGCTACTCCGGCTGCCTCGGACCCAGCCCCCTGCATGACAAGCTCCTCGCCGACCTGGAGGCCCACCGCGAGCTGATACTGCGCGAGGTGCGCGAGCGGCGCCCGCTGCGCGAGATATACGAGGACGTCGACCGGCTGATGGTCCGGCAGGGGTACGCCAACCGGCACCGCGCCTACCCCTTCGGAGTCATCGCGCACAAGGTCGGCCGGGTCGCCGAACGGCGTTGGTCCCCGCAGGTGTTCGGCTTCGGCACCCAGTCCCTCAAGGGGCTGCTGAGCGACGCCCTGCACGGGCACCGGGACGGCTGGTCGCCGCTGTGGAGTCCGTACCGCTTCTCCGACCACCCGCCGCAGCCGGGGCTGTGGGCGGTCGAGCCCCATCTCGGATTCCGGGGCACGGGTGCCAAGTTCGAGGAGATCCTGGTGGTCACCGACTCCAAGGACCCCGAGCAGAGTGCCTTCTGGCTGGACGACGATCTGCCGCACGTGCGGCGCTGGGCCGAGGAAAGGGTGGCGGCATGAGCCTGCCGGGAGCGCGTGAGCGCCGGGTGCGTACGGGTGGAATCGAGCTGTGCGTCGCGGAAATGGGCGATGCGTCACGGCCGACGGTGGTCCTGGTCCACGGCTATCCGGACAGCAAGGAGGTCTGGGCGGATGTGGCGGAACAGCTGGCCGAGCGATGGCACGTCGTGCTGTACGACGTGCGCGGGCACGGCCGGTCCAGTGCACCGAAGCCGCTGCGCGGCGGCTTCACGCTGGAGAAGCTGACCGACGACTTCCTGGCGGTCGTCGACGCGGTGAGTCCCGGCCGGCCGGTGCATCTCGTCGGGCACGACTGGGGCTCGGTCCAGTCCTGGGAGTTCGCCACGGTCAAGCGGACCGAGGGCCGGATCGCTTCCTTCACCTCGATGTCCGGCCCTTCCCTGGACCACTTCGGGCACTGGATCAAGCAGCGGATGAACAGGCCCACCCCGCGCCGGGTCGGCCAGCTGCTCGGCCAGGGCGCCAAGTCCTGGTACGTGTACATGCTGCATACGCCGGTCCTGCCGGAGCTGGCCTGGCGCGGGCCGCTCGGCAGGCGGTGGCCGCGCATTCTTGAGCGGCTGGAGAAGGTTCCGGCGGGCGACTACCCGACAGCCTCACTGCCCGGCGACGCGGCGCACGGTGCCTGGCTCTACCGGGACAACGTCCGCGCCCGGCTGAGCCGACCGCGGGCCGACGCCTACGCGCATGTGCCGGTCCAGCTGATCACGCCGACCGGCGACGTCTTCCTCTCGGAGAAGCTCTACGACCAACTGGACGCGTGGGTACCGCAACTGGTGCGCCGCTCCCTCGAAGGCAAGCACTGGGTGCCGCGCACCAGGCCGGACCAGCTCGCCGCCTGGATAAGCGAGTTCGTCGCCGCGAACGAAGAGGCCGGGCAGGTCGGTCCGGTCCGGGCCCCCGCACCGACCGGTGCGTACGCGGACCGGTTCGGCGGCCGGCTGGTCCTGGTGACGGGCGCGGCCGGGGGCATCGGCCGGGCCACCGCCTTCGCGTTCGCCGAGGCGGGCGCCCGGGTGGTGGCTGTGGACCGGGACGCGGAGGGGGCGGCCCGGACCGCGGAGATGGCCCGGCTGATCGGCGCTCAGGACGCCTGGGGCGAGGCGGTCGACGTCAGCGACGAACAGGCGATGGAGAAGCTCGCCGAGAAGGTGGCCGCCGAGTACGGCATCGTCGATGTCCTGGTCAACAACGCAGGGATCGGCCTGTCCGGCTCCTTCCTGGACACCACGAGCGAGGACTGGAAGAACGTCCTCGACGTCAATCTGTGGGGGGTCATCCACGGCTGCCGCGCCTTCGGCAGGCAGATGGCCGAGCGCGGCCAGGGCGGCCACATCGTCAACACCGCTTCGGCCGCCGCCTATCAGCCGTCCCGGGCGCTGCCCGCGTACAGCACGTCCAAGGCGGCGGTACTGATGCTCAGCGAGTGCCTGCGGGCCGAGTTCGCCGAGCGGTCGATCGGGGTCAGCGCCATCTGCCCCGGCATCGTCAACACGAACATCACGGCGACGACGCATTTCGCCGGAGCCGACGCCGTCGAGGAGACCCGGCTGCGGAAGCGGACCAGCAGACTGTACGGGCTGCGCAACTACCCGCCGGAGCGGGTCGCCGACGCCGTCCTCAAGGCGGTGGTGCGCAACCAGGCCGTCGTACCGGTGACCCCGGAAGCCCGTGGCGCCCGCTTCCTCTCCCGGTTCGGCCCCGGCGTGCTGCGCGGGATCGCCCGGATGAAGCCGCCGCTGTGAGCCGCACCGCGCGGCCGGTCCCGGCGGCGGACCGGCCGTCCGCCGCCGAGTACCGGATCGAGGACCTCGCACACGCCAGCGGGGCCACGGTCCGCACGATCCGCGCCTACCAGGACCGCGGCCTGCTTCCGACGCCGGAGCGGCGCGGCCGGGCCAATGTGTACCGGGAGACCCATCTCGCCCGGCTCCGGCAGATCGCCGACCTGCTGGACCGGGGCTACACCCTGGCCAGCATCAAGGAGCTGCTGGACGCCTGGGACACCGGTCGCGGGCTGGGCGGAGTGCTCGGGCTCGTCGCCGAGGTGCACGGTCCCTGGACGGATGAGCAGGCCGACCGGATCACCCTGGACGAGCTGATCGACGCGTTCGGTGGTGCTCCGGACGGCGACGCGGTCGCCGAGGCCGTGGAGCTCGGGGTGCTCGAACCGATCCCCGGCAAGCACGACGAGTTTCTGGTGCCCAGCCCCCAGGAACTGGCCGTGGCCGTGGAGTTGCACGCGGCGGGCGTGCCGCTCATCGCCATCTCCGGTCATCTGAGGGAACTTCGCGGCCAGGTCGAGCAGATCGCCTCACGCTTCCTGGAGTTCACCACTGAGCACGTCTTCGCCCGCTATCTCGGCCATCGGCCGCCGACCGACTCGGACGCGGCCGAGGCCGCCGCCATGGTGCGCCGGTTGAGACCGCTCGCCCAGCAGACGGTGGACGCCGAACTGGCCCGTGCCATGCGCATGTTCGCCACCCGGCATCTGCACCACCATCTCGGCGCGGACACCCCGCTCGGCACGGACGCCCCGCGGCTCGCCGCCCTTCCGGTGGAGCTGCCGCCTCATACGATCCAGGCCGTTCAGCGGCTGGTTGGCGTCGAGAACGTTTCCGCGTTCATCACCGCGGCTGCCGAACGTGAGGTACAGACACGCACCTTGGACTCCCTTGCCCCATCTAACAACAAAAGAGACAAAGTTGAGCAAAACACCTAAATCACAGGGGGGTTATCCACATAGCGGCCAACACCTCTGTGGATAAGTCAAACTGACTGTGGATCAAACCTTGGGGTGTCCACTTCCTTCGGAACGTCGCGGACGAAACCCGGATGCGTCGAGGGACCACCGCGGGCACTCTGGCTGACATGGATGAAAGACGCACCGTCAAGGTGTCCAAGTACCTCTCGAAGCATCTGCGTCATCAGCCGGAGCGCATCGGCATCACCCTCGACGCCCAGGGCTGGGTGCCGATCGACACACTGCTGCGTGCCATGGCCCGGCACAACGTCCCCCTCAGCCGGGCCGAGCTGGACCATGTCGTCGCCACGAACGACAAGCGGCGTTTCGCCGTGGAGAACGACCGGATCCGGGCCAGCCAGGGCCACACCATCCCGGTGGACCTCGGTCTGCCGCCCGCCGAACCGCCCGCGTACCTCTACCACGGCACGGTGAACCGGGTGCTGGACTCGATCCGGCGCGAGGGGCTGCGGCCTATGAACCGCACACACGTCCACCTCTCGCCCGACCGCGAGACAGCGACCCGGGTGGGCGCCCGGCGCGGCCGTCCCGTCGTGCTGTCGGTGGACGCGGGGGCGATGCACCGCGCGGGCCACACGTTCCGCGTCAGCGCCAACGGTGTCTGGCTCACCGACGCCGTACCGCCGGAGTTCCTGAGACAGCGCGACTGACCGGCCACGCGGCCGACCGTCCGCACGACTGCACGACCGCGCGACCGCGTCCCGACCGGCGAGGCGTCCGGACGGCGGGACGAACCGCACGACCTTCTGCGACCCGTGACCGTAAGGTCGTGGGCATGCGTCTGAGTACTGTGATCCTGCCGATCCACCGCTGGCGAGAGGGCCGCGAGATCTGGCAGCGCGCCGAGGAACTGGGCTTCCACGCCGCCTACACCTACGACCACCTGGCCTGGCGGAATTTCCGTGACGACACCTGGTTCGGCGCGGTCCCGACCCTCACCGCCGCCGCCGCGGCAACCGAGCACATCCGCCTGGGCACCCTCGTCACCTCCCCCAACTTCCGCCACCCCGTCACCCTCGCCAAGGACCTCATCACGCTGGACGACGTCTCCGGCGGCCGTATCACCCTGGGCATCGGCGCCGGAGGCAACGGATTCGACGCCACGACACTGCGCCGGAGCGGCGAGGAACCGTGGACCCCGCGCGAACGGGCCGACCACTTCGACGAGTTCGTACCGCTGCTCGACCGCTTGCTGAGCGAGCCCTCGGTGACGTACGACGGCACCTTCTACTCGGCGAACGGGGCCCGGAACATCCCCGGCTGCGTCCAGCGCCCCCGGCTGCCGTTCGCGGTGGCCGCCACCGGTCCGCGCGGCATGAGGCTCGCCGCCCGGCACGGCCAGGCCTGGGTCACCACGGGCGACCCCAAGCTGTACGAGACGGGCACCCCCGAGCAGTCCGTGGAGGCCATCCGGAGGCAGATCGCCAAGCTGGACGCGGCCTGCGAGGCCATCGGCCGGGACGCCGCCGAGCTGGACCGGATCCTGCTGACCGGTTTCACCCCGGACCGCCCGCTCGACTCCTTCGACGCCTTCGTCGACTTCGCGGGCACCCACTTCGAGCTGGGGTTCACGGAGATCGTCATCCATACGCCGATCCCCGGCTCCGATTTCGCGGCGGACGAGAAGACCTTCGAGCGCATCGCCACCGAGGGACTGGCCCAGCTCGGCCGCTGAACCTCCCTGCCATGCCGCGGTCACCATGATCACCACGGTGATCGGCATCGCGATCGGCATCGCGATCGGGCCGCGATGGGGCTCGCGATCATCAGCATCGGCATATGCGCGAGGCATGTGTACCTGGTCAGGGGCGTCCATCCTCAGATGTGCGCCCCTGCGCCCGCCCGTGCACACCCGTACGGGAGAATGGGCGGGTGACCTCAGCTTCCGATTCGCCTTCGCCTGCAGCTGTCCGGCTGATCGCCACCGACCTGGACGGAACCCTGCTCCGCGACGACAAGACGGTCTCCGACCGCACGGTCGCCGCGCTCGCCGCCGCCGAGGAGGAGGGCATCGAGGTCTTCTTCGTCACCGGGCGCCCGGCCCGCTGGATGGCGGCCGTCAGTGACCATGTGCACGGACACGGCCTGGCGATCTGCGCCAATGGCGCGGCGGTGGCCGATCTGCACGCGGGTGGGAAGCTGGTCAAGGTCCGCCCGCTGGAGCGCGCCGTCGCCCTGGACGTGGTCCGTTCGCTGCGGGCCGCCGCCCCCGGCACCTCCTTCGCCGTCGAGCTGGCCACCGGCATCCACTACGAACTGGCGTATCCGCCCCTCCACCTGGACCCGCGCGCCACGGTCGCCCCGGTCGAGAAGCTGCTGTACGAAGAGGTGCCCGGCACCGGCTCCCCGATGCTGAAGCTCCTCGCCCACCACACCGACCTGGAACCGGACGCGTTCCTCGCCGTGGCCGTCGAGGCGGCCGGGGACCGGGCGGCCTTCACCCGGTCCAGCCCCACGGCCCTGCTGGAGGTCAGCGCTACCGGGGTCTCCAAGGCCAGCACGCTGGAGCTGTGCTGCGCCGAGCGAGGCATCTCACCCGCCGAGGTCGTCGCCTTCGGGGACATGCCCAACGACGTGGAGATGCTGCGCTGGGCAGGCACCTCGTACGCGATGGGCAACGCCCACCCGGCCGCACTCGCCGCCGCCACGGGCCGTACCGCCACCAACGCCGAGGACGGCGTCGCCGTCGTCATCGAGCAGATCATCGCCGCGCGCCGGGCCCCCGGCCGGGTGCGCTGAGCCTCCCGCTCACGACCTCCCGCTCGGGCGCCGCGCCAAGCCCGGTGCCGCGCCCGGCCGCCTCAGAGCGGCGCCTCCCACACCACCGTCGTACCACCGCCGCCCTCCCCGATGCCGGGCCCGAACCAGCTGGCGCCGCCCAGCGCCTCCGCCCGGCGCGCCAGGTTCCGCAGCCCGCTGCGACGGCCGTCCTCGGGAATGCCCACCCCGTCGTCGGCGACCGACAGCCGCACCGCGGCCCGCCCGTCCGGCAGCGTCGCCGTGGCGTCGACGACGACGTCGATCACTGACGCGTCGGCGTGCCGGAAGGCATTGGACAGGGCCTCCCGCAACGCCGCGATCAGGTTCTTCCCGGTCAGCTCCCCGACCAGCGCGTCGACCGGGCCGAGGAAACGGTACGAGGGCTTGAAGCCCAGCGGAACCGCCGCCGTGTTGATCTCGCGCAGCACGCGGGTGCGCAGCCCCGACGGCGCCTCGGCGGGTTCCTGCTGAAGGGCGAAGATCGCGGTGCGGATCTCCTGGATGGTCACGTCCAGTTCGTCGACCGCCCGGCCGATCCCGTTCTGCTCCTCGGGCACGGCCGACCGGCGCTGGGCGCTCTCCAGCATCATTCCCGTGGCGAACAGCCGCTGGATGACCAGGTCGTGCAGATCGCGGGCGATCCGGTCACGGTCCTCGTAGACCGCCAGCCGCTCCCGGTCCCGCTGCGCCTCGGCCATCATCAGCGCGAGCGCGGCCTGCGAGGCGAACTGGGTGGCGAGGGTCCGCTCCGCCTCGGTGAACGGCCTGCCGCCCCGGGCCCGCGGGGTGGCCAGCGCGCCCAGCACCCGCCCGTCGCTGTGCAGGGGCAGCAGCATGCTCGGGCCGAACCGGGAAGCCAGCCTGGTGACCATCCGGGAGTCGGTGGCCGAGTCGTCCACGAAGACCGGCTCGCCCTCCAGCAGCTTCGCCGCCACCGAGCTCTCTGGCCCGATGATCACCCCGAGCGAGGAGGCCGGGTCGTCGGCGGAGACGGCGACGACCTCGAGCCCGCCGTCCCCGGTGGGCAGCAGCACCACCCCGGCGGCGGCGTCGGCGAGCCGACGGGCCTGTTCGGCGACGACGGAGAGCGCGTCGTCGGCGTCCCCGCCGGAGAGCAGGGCGGTCGTCACGGCCACCGAACCGTCGATCCACCGCTCGCGCTGGCGCGCCGCCTCGTACAGCCGGGCGTTGCCGATGGCGATGCCGGCCTCCGTGGCGAGCACGCGCACCATGTGCAGGTCGTAGTCGTTGAACTCGCCGCCCCCCTCCTTCTCGGCCAGGTACAGGTTTCCGAAGATCTCGCCCTGCACCCGGATCGGGACACCGAGGAACGTCCGCATCGGGGGGTGGCCCGGCGGGAATCCCGCGAACCTCGGATCGGCCGTCAGATCGGCGAGCCGCACCGGGGCCGGGTCGTGGATCAGCGCGCCCAGCAGCCCCCGGTGCCCGTCGGGACGGCGGCCGATCCGGGCCGCCGTCTCGTCCGGCACCCCGTACGTGACGAAGTCGGAGAGGCCCTCGCCCTCCGCGTCGACGACGCCGATCGCGGCGTAGCGGGAGTGGGCCAGCTCGGCGGCCGTCTCACAGATCCGGTCGAGGGTGGAGTGCAGTTCCAGACCCGCGCCGACCGACCGCATGGCCTCCAGCAGCTGGGGGATGCGGGCGGTGATCTCCGTGGACAGGCCCTGGAGACTGCGGGTCGCCCGGGTCGCGGCTTCGAGTGAGTCGTTCGGGTCCTGCTCCGGCATACCCCGAGCGTAGTGAGTACCTATCTGTCGGGAAAGTTGGCTTTTCTCCGCATGTGGTCTCTCCGGTTCGCGTGTCCCTTGAGCCGGCTGCCCCGGTTGCCCTCGTGTTCGCTCGCACGGCTCACGCCGGTACGCCCGCGGCCTCCTCCTCCGCTGCTCCGTCCGTCTCCCGCTCACGGTCCAGCATCCGGCGCAGCGGCCCCTTCACAGCGGCCAGCTCGGCGTACGGGCCGCGCTGCACGATCCGGCCCCCGTCCAGCACCAGTACCTCGTCCACGGCGTCGAGCCCCTTCAGCCGATGGGTGATCAGCACCGTCGTCCGCCCCTCGGTCGCCGCCAGCAGATCCGCGGTCAGCGCGTCCGCCGTCGCCAGGTCGAGGTGCTCGGCCGGTTCGTCCAGGACCAGTACGGGGAAGTCGGCGAGGAGCGCCCTGGCCAGAGCGAGGCGACGGTGCTGCCCGCCGGAGAGGCGGGCGCCGTGTTCACCCACCAGGGTGTCGAGCCCGTCCGGCAGGGCGTCGGCCCAGTCGAGCAGCCGCGCCCGTTCCAGGGCGGCCCGCAGCTCCGCGTCCGTCGCGCCGGTACGGGCCAGCCGCAGGTTCTCCCGGATGGAGCTGTCGAAGACGTGGGCGTCCTGGGCACACAGCCCGACGGACCGCCGCACCGTGTCCCCGTCCAGCGCCCCGGCCTCGACCCCGCCGATCCGGTACGTACCGGCCCTGGCGTCCAGGAAGCGGACCAGGACCTGCGCGAGGGTGGTCTTCCCCGAGCCGGAGGGCCCGACGACCGCGATGCGCCGGCCGGCGGTCAGCGTCAGGTCGACGGTGTCGAGGGCATCGCGGTCCGCACCCGCGTACCGGGCCGACAGTCCGCGCAGCTCCAGCGGGAACGGCGACGCGGGCGCCTCGGCCGGGTGGTCGGGCTCGCACACCGGCAGTGGGGCGTCCAGTACCTCGAACACCCGCTCCGCGCTCCGCTCGACGCGTCGGCGGTACTGCACGGCGAGCGGCAGACCGGCCACCGCTTCGAAGGCGGCGAGCGGGGTCAGCACCAGCACCGCGAGCTCCACACCGGCGAGACGGCCGTCCCGTACGGCGGGCAGGGCGACGAGCGCGGTGGCGACGACGGTGAGCCCGGTGATCAGCGTGCCGAGGCCGCCGCCGAGCGCGGTGGCGGTGGCGGCGCGGGCCGCGATCCGGGTCAGTACGCCGTCGGCTTCCCTGGTCCGTTCCACGCGGGCGGGCAGGGCGCCCGCGACGGTCAGTTCGGCGGTGCCGCCGAGCAGGTCGGTGACCCGGGTCGCCAGTTCGGCGCGGGCCGGGGCGAGGCGGCGTTCCGCCTGCCGGGAGCAGGCGCCGCTGACCAGCGGCACACCCACACCGGCCAGCAGCAGCCCGGCGGCCAGTACCGCGCCCGCCGCCGGGAGCAGCCAGCCGACGAACCCGGCCGTCGCCGTCCCGACGACCACGGCGGTCCCGGCCGGGAGCAGCCAGCGCAGCCAGTAGTCCTGGAGCGCGTCGACGTCGGCGACCAGCCGGGAGAGCAGGTCCCCGCGCCGGGCCCGGCGCAGCCCGGCGGGGGCGACGCGCTCCAGCCCCCGGTAGACGGCGACGCGGAGTTCGCCGAGCATCGCGAGCACCGCGTCGTGCGAGACCAGGCGCTCGGCGTAGCGGAAGACCGCCCGGCCCAGACCGAAGGCCCGGGTCGCCGTGACCGCGACCATCAGATAGAGCACCGGGGGCTGCTCGGAGGCGCGCGCGATCAGCCAGCCGGAGACGGCCATGAGCCCTACGGCGGAGCCCACGGCGAGGCTTCCCAGCAGCAGCGCGAGCGCGAGCCGGCCGCGACGCGCCCCCGCCGCCTCCCGGACCCGGCGCAGCACGTGCCCGGGGCGGGCCGGGGCCCCCTGCGGCGCTCCGCGGTCCGGACCGGCACCAGCGCTCCCCGCCTGCCGCGGCACGGTCCGAAGGGCCCCGGCCCCGAGCTCCTCGGTGCCCCCGGCCCGCTCCGGGCGCGCGGTCACGTCCGGGTCCAGGCGCACCACCCGGTCGGCCACCGCGAGCAGCGCCGGGCGGTGCACGACGAGCAGCACGGTCCGCCCCGCGGACAGCCGCCGTACCGCCTCGACGATCCCCGCCTCCGTCTCGCCGTCCAGGCTCGCGGTCGGCTCGTCGAGCAGCAGCACCGGCCGGTCGGCGAGGAAGGCACGGGCGAGCGCGAGCCGCTGGCGCTGTCCGGCGGAGAGTCCGGTACCGTCCTCGCCGATCCGGGTCAGCGGCCCCTGGGGCAGCGCCGCCACGAAGTCATGGGCCCCGGCGTCCCGCAGCGCGGCCTCCACCGCGCCGTCGTCGGCATCCGGCCGGGCCAGCCGTACGTTCTCCGCGATGGTCCCCGCGAAGAGGTACGGGCGCTGCGGCACCCAGGCGATCCGCTCCCGCCACCGCTCGGGCGCGAGCTCCGCCAGATCGGCGCCGCCGACCCGGACCCGCCCCTCGTCCGGCCGGGTGAAGCCGAGGACCACGTCGAGCAGAGTGGACTTCCCGACGCCGCTGGGACCGACCAGCGCCACGGTCTCCCCCTCGTCCACCACCAGCGAGGCCCGGTCCAGGGAGGGTTCGCCGCGGCCTTCGTGCCGTACGGTCACCTCTTCCAGCTCCAGCCGCAGCGAGCCGGGAACGTCCGCCGTGCCGCTGGCGGGCAGCTCGGTCTCCAGGACCGCGAAGATCTCCTCCGCGGCGGAGAGCCCCTCGGCGGCCGCGTGGTACTGGGCGCCGACCTGGCGGATCGGCAGGTAGGCCTCGGGCGCCAGGATCAGCACCACCAGCCCGGTGTAGAGGTCGAGTTCGCCGTGGACCAGCCGCATGCCGATGGTGACGGCCACCAGGGCCACCGAGAGGGTCGACAGCAGTTCCAGCGCGAAGGACGAGAGGAAGGCGATGCGCAGGGTCCGCAGGGTGGCCCGGCGGTACTGCGTGGTGATGGTGCGGATGGATTCGGCCTGTGCCTTGGCCCGGCCGAAGACCTTCAGGGTCGGCAGCCCGGCGACCACATCGAGGAAGTGGCCGGAGAGCCGGGACAGCAGCTGCCACTGGCGGTCCATCCGCGACTGGGTGGCCCAGCCGATCAGGATCATGAAGAGCGGGATGAGCGGCAGGGTCACCACGATGATCGCCGCGGAGACCCAGTCCTCGGTGACGATCCGGGCGAGGACCGCCACCGGGACGACCACCGCGAGACCGAGCTGCGGCAGATAGCGCGCGAAGTAGTCGTCGAGCGCGTCGACTCCCCGGGTCGCGAGCGCCACCAGGGAACCGGTGCGCTGGCCGGTGAGCCAGCCGGGGCCGAGCACGGCGGCCCGCTCCAGCAGCCGGCCGCGGAGTTCGGACTTGACCGCCGCGCTGGCCCGGTACGCGGCCAGTTCGGTCAGCCAGGAGACCAGCGCCCGGCCCAGCGCGACCCCGGCCAGCAGGATCAGCGGGGTCCGGAGTCCGGCGGCGGCGAGTCCGTCCTCGAAGCCGCCGACCACGATCTCGGCGATGAGCATGGCCTGGGCGATGACCAGCGCCGCCCCGACCACGCCCAGCGCCACCACGGCTGCCAGGAAGAGGCGGGTGGCGCGGGCGTGGTGGAGCAGCCGCGGGTCGATCGGTTTCACGTGAAACAGCCCCTAGCGAGCTCGGTCGGCGGACCCGCGTCCCGCCCGGTGGGCCGGAACCGGTGGCATGCCCGGTCCCGGCCCCGGTCCGCCGGACAGGATGCGGATACGGATGGCGGTCAGTGCGCTTCAGCGATGTGCTGCGTACCGATGCGCTTGCGGAACACCCAGTACGTCCAGCCCTGGTACAGCAGGACGAGCGGGGTGGCGATCCCCGCGCACCAGGTCATGATCTTCAGGGTGTACGGGGTGGACGAGGCGTTGGTGACCGTAAGGCTCCAGGCGTCGTTCAGCGAGGACGGCATGACGTTCGGGAAGAGCGTCAGGAAGAGCATCGCGACCACCGCCGCGACGGTCACCCCGGAGAAGGCGAACGACCAGCCCTCGCGCCCCACCGCGATCAGCGCGATCGCGGCGACGAGCGCCACCACGGCGACGATCATCGCCAGCAGGCTCCAGCCGTCACCGTTGTCGAGCTGGGTCCAGATCAGGAAGCCGAGCCCGAGCACCGCGGTGGCGATCCCCAGCTTCAGCGCCAGTCGGCCCGCCCGCTGCCGGATGTCCCCCACCGTCTTGAGCCCCGCGAACACGGCGCCGTGGAAGGTGAAGAGGAAGAGCGTGACCAGTCCGCCGAGGATGGCGTACGGGTTGAGCAGATCCCAGAAGTTGCCGACGTACTCCAGGTCGGCGTCGATCTTCACCCCGCGCACGATGTTCCCGAAGGCCACGCCCCAGAGCAGGGCCGGGATCAGCGAGGTCCAGAAGATGGCGTGCTCCCAGTTGCTCTGCCACCGCTCGCCGGACCGCTTCGCCCGGTACTCGAAGGCGACCCCGCGCACGATCAGACAGACCAGGATGATCAGCAGCGGCAGGTAGAAGCCGGAGAACAGGGTGGCGTACCACTCGGGGAAGGCGGCGAAGGTCGCCCCGCCCGCGGTGAGCAGCCACACCTCGTTGCCGTCCCAGACGGGCCCGATCGTATTGATCAGGACCCGCCGCTCCTTGCGGTCCCGGGCCAGCAGCTTGGTGAGGATGCCGATCCCGAAGTCAAAGCCCTCCAGGAAGAAGTAGCCGGTCCAGAGGACGGCGATGAGTACGAACCAGACGTCGTGGAGTTCCATCTCTCAGCTCCTCGGCCCTCAGTAGGAGAAGGCCATCGGCCGGTCGGCGTCATCGTGATCGCCGCCGATCCTGGTGGGCGGGTTGAGGTCTGCTTCCGTGAGCTCCGGCGGGCCTGCCTTGATGTACTTCACGAGCAGCTTGACCTCGACCACCGCGAGAATCGCGTAGAGCAGGGTGAAGCCGATCATCGAGGTGAGCACCTCGCCCTGCGAGACCCCGGGCGAGACCGCGTCACGGGTCTGGAGCACGCCGTAGACGACCCAGGGCTGACGGCCCATCTCGGTGAAGATCCAGCCCCAGGAGTTGGCGATCAGCGGGAAGAGCAGCGTCCAGAGCGAGAGGATCCAGTAGCACGAGGCGAACTTCGGGCTGAGCGCCTTGTTCTTGAAGAGGACCAGGTGGGGCACCTCGTTCTCACCGGTCCGCAGCCCCGGCGGAAGCATGAACTTCTTCCGGGTCAGCCACAGCCCCAGGATGCCGAGCGCGAAGGACGCCATCCCGAAGCCGATCATCCAGCGGAAGCTCCAGAACGCGACCGGGATGTTGGGCCGGTAGTCGCCGGGACCGAACTTCTCCTGCTCCGCCTTGTTGATGTCGTTGATGCCGGGGACGTACGAGGTGAAGCTGTCGTCGGCGAGGAAGGACAGTATCCCGGGGATGGAGATCTCCACGGTGTTGTGTCCCTTGGCCACGTCACCGACGGCGAAGAGCGAGAACGGCGCGCCTTCCTCGCCCTCCCAGAGGGCCTCGGCGGCGGCCATCTTCATCGGCTGCTGCTTGAACATCACCTTGCCGAGCTGGTCGCCGCTGATGGCGGTGAGCAGTCCGGCGATGACGATCGTGACCAGACCGAGCCGCAGCGAGGTCCGCATCACCGGGATGTGCTTCTTGCGCGCCAGGTGGAAGGCCGCGATGCCGACCATGAACGCGCCGCCGACCAGGAAGGCCGCGGTGATGGTGTGGAAGAACTGGGCGAGCGCGGTGTTCTGGGTGAGCACGTGCCAGAAGTCGGTCAGCTCGGCCCGGCCGCGCTCCTCGTTGATCCGGTAGCCCACCGGGTGCTGCATCCAGGAGTTGGCCGCCAGGATGAAGTACGCGGACAGGATCGTCCCGATGGAGACCATCCACATGCAGGCGAGGTGGATCTTCTTCGGCAGCTTGTCCCAGCCGAAGATCCACAGACCGATGAAGGTCGACTCGAAGAAGAACGCGATCAGCGCCTCGAACGCGAGCGGAGCACCGAAGATGTCACCGACGAACCGCGAGTAGTCGGACCAGTTCATGCCGAACTGGAACTCCTGGACGATGCCGGTGACCACGCCCATGGCGATGTTGATCAGGAAGAGTTTGCCCCAGAACTTCGTCGCCCTCAGGTACTTCTCATTGTTCGTCCTGACCCATGCGGTCTGCAGGCCCGCGGTGAGCGCGGCGAGCGAGATCGTCAGGGGGACAAAAAGGAAATGGTAGACGGTAGTGATACCGAACTGCCATCGCGCCAGTGTCTCCGGCGCTAGAGCCAGCTCCACGTCGTCACTCCTTACGTCGCCGTCATCACACCGGCAGTTTGCCCTTTAAATCCGACTAATCACGGGAAGAACAGGACACGCTTGTGAACGCGTTCACATTCACAAGCATTATGGCGCACAGACTTTCGGGATGTTCGGGCGGGGTACCCCTTTGCGGACGTTCAGATCAATACCCCCGAATCGACACCTCCGAACCGAACACACACCCCGTCCCTCACGAAGAGGGGCCCCGCACCTCTCGTCGGACGAGATGCGGGGCCCCGGAAACCACTGCGTACGGGAGGACTACAGCTCCTTGCGGTACGAATCCGCCGCCTTCAGGAACAGGTCGTTCGCCTCGTCCTCCCCGATCGTGACCCGCACGCCCTCACCCGCGAACGGCCGGACCACCACCCCGGCCCGCTCGCACACCGCGGCGAAGTCGGCCGTACGGTCCCCGAGCCGCAGCCAGACGAAGTTCGCCTGGGAGTCCGGCACGGTCCACCCCTGACCGGCCAGCGCCCGCTGCACCCGCTGCCGCTCGCCCACCAACGACCCCACCCGCCCCAGGAGTTCGTCCTCGGCGCGCAGCGAGGCGACCGCCGCGTCCTGCGCGAGCTGACTGACCCCGAAGGGCACCGCGGTCTTGCGCAGCGCCGCCGCCACCGGCTCGTGGGCCACCGCGAAACCGACCCGGAGCCCCGCCAGGCCGTACGCCTTGGAGAAGGTCCGCAGCACCGCCACATTGGGCCGGTCCCGGTAGATCTCGATGCCGTCCGGCACCTCGACGTCACGGATGAACTCCCGGTACGCCTCGTCGAGCACCACCAGGACATCGCCCGGCACCCGGTCCAGGAACCGCTCCAGCTGCTCGCGGCGGACCACGGTGCCGGTCGGGTTGTTCGGATTGCACACGAAGATCATCCGCGTGCGGTCCGTGATGGCGTCCGCCATCGCGTCGAGGTCGTGCACATCACCGTCGGTCAGCGGCACCTTCACCGAGGCCGCACCGCTGATCTGCGTGATGATCGGGTACGCCTCGAAGGACCGCCAGGCGTAGATGACCTCGTCACCCGGGCCCGAGGTCGCCTGGAGCAACTGCTGCGCCACCCCGACCGAGCCGGTGCCGGTGGCGAGGTGCGAGAGCGGCACCCCGAACCGCTCGGACAGCTCGTTCATCAGGCCGGTGCAGGCCATGTCCGGGTACCGGTTGAAGTTCGCGGCCGCCGCCAGGGCCGACTCCATCACCCCGGGCAACGGGGGATACGGGTTCTCGTTGGAGGAAAGCTTGAAGGCGACCGGTCCACCGGCCGCGGCCGGCTTGCCCGGTACGTAGGCGGGGACGCCGTCCAGCTCGGCGCGCAGCTTGGGGCTCGTCTCGCTCACCGCAGGTCCTCCTCGACCGTCTGTACACATCAATACTGCTCACCTTATGAGGATTGGGCGCCGCTGCGAATGGCCGAAGTGTCCAATCGTCCGGTGCGACCAGGAATGGGGGGAGCGCTCTTCGTACCGCCGCGCGCCGGTGGCTCACTCCGTGGCGCGCGTCCCCCGAAGTGGTGAGATGAGACCTCGTCGAGACTTCGACCATTTAGTAGGCCCAACGACTTCGGCATATGACACACCATGGCTGTGACCACCAAAGTCCTTGGCTTTCAAGGCATTTGACGCCTGATGATCATGCAGAATCGTGCCTGTCAACGCGTGAATATGCGATCAGGACGACCGCCCGATTGAGCCCTACTATCGGCACGCCATGACAGCAGCAGGGAAGCACCAGGTGAGCCGGACGGACACACCCCGGCGCGGCGGCAGGCAGGGACGAGCGGGAATCCGCGACGTGGCCGCCGCCGCGGGGGTCTCCATCACGACCGTCTCCGACGCGCTCAACGGCAAGGGCAGGCTCCCGGACGCCACCCGACGCCATGTCCGCGAGGTCGCAGAGCGCCTGGGCTACCGCCCTTCCGCCGCGGCCCGCACCCTCCGTACCGGCAAGTCCGGCCTCATCGGCCTGACCGTGACGACCTACGGGGACGAACCCTTCACCTTCACCGAGTTCGCGTACTTCGCGGAGATGGCCAGAGCCGCCACCTCCGCCGCGCTCGCCCGCGGATACGCGCTCGTCATCCTGCCCGCCACCTCGCGCCACGACGTCTGGTCGAACGTCGCGCTCGACGGCACCGTCGTGATCGACCCCTCCGACCAGGATCCGGTCGTCCTGGAGCTCGCCCGCCAGGGGCTGCCCGTCGTCTCGGACGGCCGCCCGGCCGGCACGCTCCCGGTCACCGCCTGGGTCGACAACGACCACCGGGCCGCCGTGCTCGACCTGCTCGACCATCTCGCCGCCGCCGGGGCCCGCCGCATCGGCCTGCTCACCGGCACCACCACCGACACGTACACACGCCTGTCCACCAGCGCGTACCTCCACTGGTGCGAGCGCGTGGGCCAGGACCCGGTGTACGAGTCGTACCCCGCCCACGACCCGTGTGCGGGCGCGGTCGCGGCCGACCGGCTGCTCGCCCGGCCGGACCGCCCCGACGCCGTCTACGGGCTCTTCGACCCCAACGGCACCGACCTGCTCGCGGCGGCACGCCGGTACGGCCTGCGCGTCCCCGAGGACCTGCTGCTGGTCTGCTGCAGCGAGTCCACCGTGTACGCGACGACCGAGCCCCCCATCACCACCCTCTCGCTCAAGCCGCGCAGGATCGGCACGGCGGTCGTCCAGCTCCTGATCGACGCCATCGAGGGCGTGGCCCAGGACGGACCGGTGGAGCAGGTCATACCGACCGAGCTCATCGTGCGGACCTCCTCGCAACGCCGCCCGCCCCGCACGACGGTCAGCGCGCCACGCTCACCGACAAGGGATTGATCAGGAGATTTCGGGCCAATCGGCCGGTGAACCCGACGTGCGTCCGGATTCACCACCCCTGGTGCGTCACAGAGCACGATCCGCATTCCTATGATGGGCGCACGACACCGCGGACCGCCCGACCAGCAGGGCCCGTCAGGTGTACGGCGGTGCGACGGTGGTGGAGGGGTCGATGACACAGGGGGCCGGTCAGGAACCCGTGGTGCGGACTGCGACGTTGCGCGACTTCCGCGTACCGCCTTATGCCCAGGCCCCGGTGCCGTCGCCGACACCGCATCCGGGTGACGTGGTGCCCGGTGACGAGCCGCCGGAGGGGTACACGCCCACCGCGCGCGATCTGCCCGTGATCAACCGCGGGGACACCCTCCAGGTCCCCACCGTGGCCCCCGAGCCGCTCCCCGCCCAGGAGCAGGGGCGCGGACCGCTCTATGTCGTCGGTGACGTCCACGGCTATCTGGATGAGCTGCGCGCCGCCCTCGCCGAGCAGGGCCTCATCGACGCCGACGGCAAGTGGGCAGCGGGCAACGCCCGGCTCTGGTTCCTCGGCGACTTCACCGACCGCGGCCCTGACGGCATCGGGGTCATCGATCTCGTGATGCGTCTGTCCGCCGAGGCCGCGGCCGCGGGCGGCTACTGCAAAGCGCTCATGGGCAACCACGAGCTGCTGCTCCTCGGCGCCAAGCGGTTCAACGACACCCCGGTCAACTCCGGCGCGGGCACCGCCACGTTCCAGGCCGCCTGGCTGCTCAACGGCGGCCAGAAGAACGACATGGAGCGGCTCCAGGACGTCCACCTCCAGTGGATGTCCCGGCTCGACGCGGTCGTCGAGGAGGACGGGCATCTGCTGATGCACTCCGACACGACGGCCTACCTGGAGTACGGCGCCACCATCGAGGACGTCAACGACAACGTCCACGCCGTCCTCACCCGTAATGACGCCGACGAGTGCTGGGACCTCTTCCGGAAGCTCACCAAGCGGTTCGCCTTCCGCGACGAGACGGGCCCGCAGGCGGTCCGGGAGCTGATGGCGGCCTACGGCGGACAGCGCATCGTCCATGGCCACAGCCCCATCCCGTACCTCCTCGGCGAGGTCGGTTCGGAGGACGGCGAGGACAGCTCCGGCCCCGTGGTCGAAGGCCCCCACGTCTACGCGGACGGGCTCGCCATCGCCATGGACGGCGGAGTGACCATGGCCGGAAAGCTACTGGTCGTCCAACTGCCTCTGCATGACTGACGCTCTTCTGGGCAGACGCATCCACGACCTGACCACGCCGACCACCGGGCCTCTTTACGGAAACCCCCTGTCACCCCGTGCCGTAGGCGCTCTACCATCGGCGTATCAGTAGCAGGCTCTCCTCCGTTTCCGCCCAACTGCCCACGTCGCGCAGGCAGTCAGGCCCGACGGAGCATCGGGGGATGCAGATGAGAAGCGCTCCGCACCTGCTGGCCGAGGACCGACCCGAGTACGAGCGGATCCTCGACGACGCACTGCGCCACGCCCATGAACGGCCGGATCTGGCCGAGGTCGGCGAGCGGCTCAACGCCGTACAGCTGCGCACCATGGCGCTGGACGCCACGGAGATGATCACCGCCACCGCCGCCACCGAGTACGCGCACTACGTGCAGGCCCGTGCCGAGCTGCGCGGCGACGACGAGACGGACCAGGAGGCGGCCCCGGGGCCCGGCACCGGCAGCCGTCCCGGCTCGGGCGCCGGTGTGGGCGCCGTCGTGACAGTCCTGGCGCCGGTGCTCGCCGGCACCGCGGCCCTGGTCTTCCTGCTCGTCGGCTATCTGCTGCGGCTGCTCGACGACCCGCCGCGGTTCGCCTCCACCCTGATCACGGCGGGCTGGGTCTTCGCGGTGATCATGGCCGTCGCCATCGTGGCGGCCGCCATCGGGCTGATGTTCACCGCGCTGCGCAACGCGTCCGAACCGCAGCCCGTCGAGGAGCTGGAGGACGAGTTGCCGGAGGACGTGGCGCGGGCCCGGGAGGCCTGGCGCCACGCCCTGCTGGAGCGCGGCATCCTGCCGTTCCTCCGGGACGCGCTCGCCGATCCCGAGGCCGGGCGCGCCCGGCGCACGCCCCGCCGTTCGGCGAACCGCATCCCGAAGGTCGGCCACATCAAGCCAGGCTTCTCCAGTCCGGGCGACGGCTCGTCGGCGAGTCCCCGCCCGAGCTTCACCTCACCGGACTTCACCGGCCCCGACTTCGGCGGACCCGAGCACGAGCTGGACTGATCACCACCTGTCGTACGGTGATCAGTGCTCGCTCCCCCCGCCCCGCCCGCGTACTCGGTCTGGATCGGACGCGGCGGGCTCGCACCGGTCGCACACGGCTCGGCCATGAGCAGCCGCACGGCCCTGCCCGTCCCCGTCCGGTCGTACCCCGTCCGCGCGGAATGTCCGGGCCGCCGCTCCGAGCCCTCTTCCGGAGGGCTCGGAGCCGCTCGCCGCGTCATCGCCGGGATCACCGCACACGGCGACGACATACATACACATCGAGAGCGCCGCGACGGACACCGCTCGTCACGAATCCGGCGGACACCGGCGGCACGTGATCGGCACCCCCTTCGGGGGCGTGCCCTCCCGAAGGGGGCGGGGGCCTGCCCGGTCTCGGGCGCCTCCCGCGGTGGAGCGGTACGAGCGTGGCGGCGTTGAGCGCTCTGACCAGCCTCTCGTGATCCTGTGGCTCGGCCAGATCCTCTCCGAGGGCCAGAAGTGACGGCAACCGCACCAGGCCCTCCACCTGCCGCGTCCGCCTGCGCCATGACGCCCTACGATGCGTCAGTCCTCCGGCGGAACCGGATCATCGTGCGGCAAGGGAAGTCCATGCGCCTGTCCAGCTACATCAGGAAGCCCGCCATGGGCGCGGCGGCGACACTCCTCCTCGCCGGGTGCACGGGGGGACAGGGCGTGGGCCGGGCCGTGGAGCGAGCCGCGAAGAGGCCTGCCTCCTGGACGGACCTGCCGGTGCGGACCGGCGCGCGGGATGTCGTCCACACGGGCACCGACCACCGGTCGTACGACGTCAGGATCACCGTGAAGAGCCTGGTCCGGGGTTCGGAGGAGGACATGCGGGGGGCGCGTGTGGACAAGGGACTGAAGGGCATGGTCCCCCACTACCTCACCTTCGAGGTCACCAACACCGGCCGGAAGAAGATCCCCGCCGCCTACATGGTGGACAGCGACTTCGCCCTGAACGGCACCGACTGGGCACGCGGGGAGGAGGTCTTCGTCAGCGGCGGCGCGCCGGGCGGGGCCGACCTGCCCTGCGCGGACACCGCGCCGAAGACGCTGGCGCCCGGCGACTCGTACAGCACCTGCCTGACCTACGCATTGCCCGAGGGCGTCGGCGTGCTGTCGCTGACGCACAACGCCGACGGCTACCTCGACGAGGGCGGCGCGGTCGCCGCCTGGCCCGTCGAGGGCGGCCTTGAGGCGGCGTCCACCGGGCTGGCGGAGCCGGGCGACATCGTCCGCGTCCGGTGGGACGCCCGCGAGGACGGCATCCTCGAACTGCCCGCCACACTGGTGTCCGTACGCCGGGGCAGCGCGACCGACCTCGCGGGCCTGGACCTCGACCTCAACGAGAACGAGCGGCGTGGCGTCCCGTACTACGTATCGGTCACCTACACCAGCACCGGGCCCAAGGACCTCTACACCAACCAGGCCAGCCACGTCCGCCTGCTCACCGAGGGGGGCCGGCAGATACCGGGGAAGACCCCCTTCGTCCCCGACACGGGGATACCCGGCTGTCCGTCCGACTGGGTCGCCCGGATGATCTCGCCGGGTGACAGCGTGACGGAGTGCAGCATCCACCTGGTGACGGACGACGGCGACAAGCCGTTCGCGGTGGGTTTCGCGGAGGCGGACCGGCCGGGACTGGTGGCCTGGCGGGCCCCCCTCCGCTGAGGCGGGCCGGTTCAGCCAGCCGACCTGCCGTCCGTCTCCGCGAGTGGCAGGTACACACGGTTGCCCGCTGCCGCGAACTCCTTCGACTTCTCCAGCATCCCTGCCTCGATCTCCTCGGCCGTCGAGCCGGTGTCACCGCCGAACTGCTCGGTGATGCTTCTGCTGATCTTCATCGAGCAGAACTTCGGCCCGCACATCGAGCAGAAGTGCGCCGTCTTAGCGGGCTCGGCGGGCAGCGTCTCGTCGTGGAACTCCCGGGCCGTGTCCGGGTCGAGGGCCAGGTTGAACTGGTCCTCCCAGCGGAATTCGAAACGGGCGTCCGAGAGCGCGTCGTCCCAGTCCTGCGCCCCCGGGTGCCCCTTGGCGAGGTCCGCCGCGTGCGCCGCGATCTTGTAGGTGATCACGCCGGTCTTCACATCGTCCCGGTTCGGCAGGCCGAGGTGCTCCTTCGGCGTGACGTAGCAGAGCATCGCCGTCCCCCACCACGCGATCATCGCCGCGCCGATGCCCGAGGTGATGTGGTCGTACGCCGGCGCGACATCGGTGGTCAGCGGGCCGAGTGTGTAGAACGGCGCCTCCTCGCAGATCTCCTGCTGGAGGTCGATGTTCTCCTTGATCTTGTGCATCGGGACGTGGCCCGGCCCTTCGATCATGGTCTGTACGCCGAACCGCTTGGCGATCGTGTTCAGTTCGCCGAGCGTGCGCAGCTCGGCGAACTGCGCCTCGTCGTTGGCATCGGCGATCGAGCCGGGCCGCAGGCCGTCGCCCAGCGAGTACGTCACGTCGTAGCTCGCGAGGATCTCGCAGAGCTCCTCGAAGTGCTCGTACAGGAAGGACTCCTGGTGGTGCGCGAGACACCAGGCCGCCATGATCGAGCCGCCGCGGGAGACGATGCCGGTCTTCCGGCGGGCCGTAAGCGGCACGTACGGGAGGCGTACGCCGGCGTGGACGGTCATGTAGTCGACGCCCTGCTCGGCCTGTTCGATGACGGTGTCCTTGTAGATCTCCCAGGTCAGCTCCTCCGCCCGGCCGTCGACCTTTTCGAGTGCCTGATAAAGCGGGACCGTGCCGATCGGAACGGGTGAATTACGCAGAACCCACTCACGGGTGGTGTGAATGTTGCGGCCAGTGGACAGATCCATGACGGTATCGGCGCCCCAGCGCGTTGCCCACGTCATCTTTTCCACCTCCTCCTCGATGGAGGAAGTCACCGCGGAGTTGCCGATGTTGGCGTTGACCTTCACCAGGAACCGCTTGCCGATGATCATCGGTTCGATCTCGGGGTGGTTGACGTTGGCCGGCAGGACGGCCCGGCCCGCCGCGATCTCCTCGCGCACCACCTCGGGCGCGACGTTCTCCCGGATGGCCACGTACTCCATCTCCGGGGTGATCTCGCCCCGGCGGGCGTACGCGAGCTGGGTGACCGGCTGGCCATCCCGGCTGCGGCGCGGCAGCCTCGGGCGGCCGGGGAAGACCGCGTCGAGGTTGCGCAGCCCACCACGCGGCGAGGTGTGCTTGAGCCCGTCGTCCTCGGGGCGGGACGGGCGGCCGGGGTACTCCTCGGTGTCGCCGCGGGCGATGATCCAGTTCGCCCGCAGCGGCGCGAGTCCGCGACGGACATCGGTGTCGACCGCGGGATCGGTGTACGGACCCGACGTGTCGTACAGCGTCACGTCCTTGCCGTTACTGAGGTGCACCTGACGGACCGGCACCTGGAGGTCCGGGCGCGAGCCCTGGACGTACCCCTTGTGCCAGCCGATGGACTTCCCGGCCTCGACGCTCTGGTTCGAGGCAGGCGTGCGTGCGTCCGATGTGGTCATGAGACCTACTCCCTACGCCGGCATTACCCGGTAACAGGTTCGGCGGTCGGCGCAGCCTGTCCCGTACGGACGTACGGATATCAGCGCCCTCTCAGCCCGGTGCTCCGAGCTCCCGCGTGTGCAAAGGTTCCTCCACGCTAGCGCCCCGTCCGGCGCGATGAACAGAGGGCCCGGCCCTTCTTGCGATGATCGGCCGGTGACCTCTCCCCACACGGACCACGAACCACAGGCCCGGCCACAGGGCGCAGCACACGATCGAACGCATGACCAGCCGCCCGGCTCCGCGTACGACCACTCCCACGGACATTCCCATGGTCACGGTCCCGCGGCACCCGGCTCCCGGCAGCTGCGCAAAGTCATCGCCGCCGTGCTGATCCCCTTCGCCACCGCCGTTCTCGTCGGTCTGGTGGCGCTCTGGCCGGGCGGCGCACCGTCGCACGAGCGGACCGGTGTCGGCTTCGACCGGCAGACCCAGCAGGGAAAGGTGGTGACCGTCGACAAGGTGGACTGCAAGGACGTGAACGCCGTTCAGACGCCTCTCGATGGCTCCACCGCGGCAGCCGGGAAGGACCGGGGGCCGTGCGAGAAGGTGTCGATCGAGGTGACGACCGGCCGGGACAAGGGGCGGACCTTCACCGAGATCGTCCAGCCCGACTCACCTCGCAAACTGCGCGAGGGACAGGGCGTGGTCGCCGCGTACGCCCCCGACGCGCCCCACGACCTCCAGTACTCGGTGACGGATGTGAACCGGGCGTTCCCGATGGCGCTGCTGGCCGGGATCTTCGCCCTGGTGGTGGTCGCGGTGGGGCGCATGCGCGGGGTGATGGCGCTGATCGCGCTGGCCGTGTCGTTCGCCGTACTGACCCTCTTCATCCTCCCGGCGATTCTCGAGGGATCGAACCCGCTGCTCGTCGCGGTGGTCGGGGCCAGCGCGATCATGCTGATCGCGCTCTACATGTGTCACGGCCCGACGGCCCGCACCTCGGTCGCGGTGGTCGGCACGCTGGTCTCGCTGCTGCTGATCGGGCTGCTCGGATCGCTCTTCATCGGCTGGGCGAGCCTGAGCGGCAACACCGATGACAACACCGGCCTCATCCACGGCCTCTATCCGCACATCGACATGAGCGGACTACTGCTGGCCGGTGTGATCATCGGTTCGCTCGGCGTTCTCGACGATGTGACCGTCACCCAGACGTCGGCGGTCTGGGAACTCCACCAGGCGAACCCGACGTTGGGTGTGCGAGGTCTCTACCGGGCAGGCATCAGGATCGGGCGCGACCACATCGCCTCGGTCGTCAACACGCTGGTGCTCGCCTACGCGGGCGCCGCGCTGCCGCTGCTGCTGCTGTTCTCCGTCGCGCAGAGCAGCATGGGGACGGTGGCCAACAGCGAGCTGGTGGCGGAGGAGATCGTACGGACACTGGTCGGCTCGATCGGGCTGGTCGCCTCGGTGCCGGTGACGACGGTGCTCGCCGCGCTGGTCGTCTCCGCGGACCGCACAGGGCCCGGCGCTGAGAGCGGAGCTCCGGCACCCGCGTGGGCCGGGGCAGGCAAGGGCCGTCGCCGAAGGGCGAAGCTGTGACCGCCTCCCGGGCGGGCGGTTCACCCGTCCGGCAGATGCCGGTGTTCGACCGGCGGACCGGTCCGCGGCGGTGCCCTTCGTCAGCCCGCGTTCTGCTCCTCGGCAAGGATCCGGCCCAAGGCGTCCTCCAGATTGCCCTCGAAGTCACCGAGCGTGCACTCCTGCCCGAGCGGCACGAGCTTGTCCGTCCGGTCGAGAAAGGCCACAAGTGGCGCCGTCCCGGCGCGGAAGAGCGCCCGGTCCTCGCCGACCTGAAGACGGATATGCACGTCGGAAAGCCCCTCGGGCTCGGTGGGCCCGATGTGCACATCACCGTCCCCACTGGGGCTGTTGAGGCCGTCGAGCAGCAGCTCACGGCCGAACGCCCAGGTGACGGGGGCGTCACCGGGCAAATGGAAGGTCATGCGGATCGCATAGGGATCGCATACCTCGTACCGGAGCTCCACCGGGATCCGGAAAGAGAGTTCCTCGGAGACGAGGAAGCTCATCATGACCTCCGCTTGAACCGACTCGCGCATCGTTCAACCCCGCAGTAGATGAATCTGGCCAGGAATGATCCCCCGTGGCCCTCTTGACGCCATCGTGGTGCACGCGATAGCAGATCACAAGGAGTGATTTTTCAGATACTGATAGAGAACACGAACGAACGCAAGAGGTTGGCGACTTCGCCACGTAGTTGTTCGACTGCGGGGAGCAACCGGCTCTCCTGGTCCAGCGGTAAGGAAATCGCCATCGCCGCAGCGGTGAATCCCGCCGCGATCGGGATCGCCGCGCAGACCGTCCCCAGCGCGTACTCCTGCCGTTCGATGACGGGTTCCATCCGTTCCAGCGACCGCAGCCGTTCGAGAAAGGACGCGCGGTCCCGCAGCGAGTAGCGGGTCAGCGGACGCACAGGGTGACGATCCAGATGGTCCTCGCGGGCCTTCTCGTCGAGTCGGCTCAGCAGGCACTGGCCGATCGCGTGCGCGTGACCGGTCTCCCGGAAGGACTCCGACGCGGCGACGGCGGGGGCGTCGGGGGAGTCGGCGACCGCGACGAGATCGATCTCGCCCTCGCGGTAGACGGCGCAGTAGACCGGGGCGCCGATGATGTCGCGCCAGCGGCCCAGCGCCTCGGCCATCCTGCCGCGACGGCCCTGCCGCGTCCCTTCGCCGATCAGGCGCTGGGCCGCGGTGCCGATGACGAAGACACCGTTCTCCCGGCGTAAGTAGCCTTCGTGGGTCAGGGTGCGCAACAAGTGGTAGGCGGTGGGGAGGGGCAGCCCCGCCTCCCTGGCCAGCTGCTTCGCGGGCGCCCCGTCGTGGTGGGCGACCACGGCTTCCATCAGCCTCAGCGCTCGCTGCACCGATCCGATCAGCGTCGGGGCAGCAGCCCTCGATGCCGTGGTCAACAGTCACCCCCAGGCATGGTGACGGGGGTCATCCCGCCCGTGGGGGCCGCCCCCACCGGCTGCCGCACGGCTGGATTCCGGAGGCCGAACGTCGTACAAACCCACGGGTCAGCATGGTGACGGGCTGTTAATTCCCCGGCGGCGACAGCGAATTGTCACTGTATAGGCCGGGTCCGTCGGGAACGTTTCTTTCGCCCGGTACTTAGCTCAGCTGGGCTAACGCACCCGGCCGGTCTCCGATCGTCCTACCAGTCGCTGCGCGAGGAGGACGAGGACATGAACTTACGTACGACGAAGACGATCCCGCCGACCAGGATCACGAAGACCAGGACCTTGAAGAGCAGCCCGATCACGAACGCGATCACGCTGGCGATCAGACCGCCGAACACGACGAGCGCGACGACCGGCACCGCGATCCACCTCACCCACCAGGGCATTCCCGTGAATATCTCCCGTACGGCCATCGTCCCTACCTCATCTCCTTGAGTTCCTGCTGTCGATGCTAGAGGCGCGGAGGGGGTCGTCAGGGGGGCCGCGTCCCTTGAAGTCCCCTGATCGACCCCTGAGGGATCCCTGAGACCGGACCCCGGCCCGGGGCTCCCCGGCTCCGCTCTCGCTCTCCGCTCTCGCTTCTCGCCTCTCAGCTCTCGGCTCTCGGCTGTCGCCTCCGCTCAGCTGTCGCCCCGGCTCAGCTCTCGGGCGGGGAGAAGACCACCATCACGCGAAGATCCTCGGTGATGTGGTGGAACTTGTGGGCGACTCCGGCCGGTACGTAGACCACGCTGCCACGTCCCACCTGCGTGGTCTCCATGCCCACCGTGATCGAGGCGCGGCCGCTGACGACGAGGTACACCTCGTCCTGCTGGTGCGGCAGCTGCGGATCGATCTCACCGGCGTTCAGCGCGTACAGGCCGACTGACATGTTGCGTTCCTTCACGAACTGCAGATACGCGCCGTCGTTCGCGGCTCGCTCCGCCTCCAGCTCGTCCAGTCTGAATGCCTTCATGGCCGCTGTGCCCCTTGCCTCTGTACTGCCGGTGTCCGCCACCGACCTCGTCTGCCACGATCAGACACATGAAGAATTTCGTAGTCAAGACGATCGCCAACGCAGGTGCGCTGGCCGTGGCCATCTGGCTGCTCCAGGACATCACGCTGTCCGGGGGCAGCACCGGGCGCAAGGCGCTGACCCTGATCCTGGTCGCGCTGATCTTCGGCCTGGTGAACTTCGTGGTCAAACCGATCGTGAAGCTGCTCACCCTGCCGCTCTTCATCCTTACCCTCGGGCTGATCACCCTGGTGGTCAACGCGGTCATGCTGCTGCTGACCTCCTGGCTGGCCGGACTGTTCGACCTGAGCTTCCACGTCTCGGGCTTCTGGACCGCTGTGCTCGGCGGCCTGATCATCTCGATCGTGTCGTGGGCGCTGAACGTGGTCCTGCCGGACGACGACTGAGCGGACACCCGCCGGACCACGACAGGCGGCGACGGGGCCATCGGAGAGCAGCAGGGAAAGAAGCGAGGAAGCGGAATGAACAGCACAGGTGACGGAACCAGGGCCGTACGGGCCGGACTGCCCGAACCGGAACAGTTCGAGCCCACCCTGCCCGGCCCGGTCTTCGCCGCGCACTTCCACCTCTCCGGTGAGCCCACCGGCCCGTACACCTACGGCCGGGACACCAACCCGACCTGGACCCTTCTGGAACGGGCCATCGGTGAGCTGGAGGCACCGGGGGAACCCGTTGAGACGACGGTCTTCGCTTCCGGGATGGCGGCGATCTCGGCCGTGCTGCTGTCCCAGGCGCGCACCGGCGATGTGGTCGTGCTGCCGGACGACGGCTACCAGGCCCTCCCGCTGGTGCGGGAGCAGCTGGAGGCGTACGGCGTCGAGGTGCGGACCGCGCCGACCGGCGGCGATGCCCAGCTGGGTGTCCTCGAAGGCGCGAAGCTGCTGTGGATCGAAACCCCGTCCAATCCGGGTCTCGATGTCTGTGACGTGCGCCGACTCGTCGACGTGGCGCACGCGGCCGGCACGCTGGTGGCCGTCGACAACACGCTCGCCACCCCGCTCGGCCAGCGCCCGCTGGAGCTGGGGGCGGACTTCTCGGTCGCCAGCGACACCAAGGGGCTGACCGGGCACGGGGACATCCTGCTCGGCCATGTGACCTGCCGCGATCCCGGGCTGGCGGCGGGGGTGCGGCGCTGGCGCAAGGTGGTCGGCGCGATCCCGGGCCCCATGGAGGCCTGGCTCGCGCACCGGTCGCTGGCCACACTGGAGCTGCGCATCGACCGCCAGTGCGCCACCGCGCTGACGCTGGCGAAGGCGCTGGGGGACCGGCCGGGAGTGACCGGGCTGCGGTATCCCGGGCTGCCCACCGACCCCTCGTATCCGAACGCGGTACGGCAGATGCGGCGCTTCGGCTCCGTGGTGTCGTTCGTCCTGCCCGACCGCGAACGGGCCGAGCGGTTCCTGGCCGAGCTGCGGCTGGTCGACGACGCGACGAGCTTCGGCGGCCTGCGCTCCACCGCCGAGCGCCGCGCCCGCTGGGGCGGTGACGCCGTACCCGAGGGCTTCATCCGCTTCTCGGTCGGCGCGGAGAACGCCCCTGACCTGATCGCGGACGTGCGTCAAGCCCTGGACGCCGCCCTGCGCTGAGGGGTGTCGTCCGGATCAGGCCTGCTCCTTCCGCAGTGCTACGGAAGTCCAGTGCACCGCTTCCCGGCCCAGGTGGTCCGCCTCCTCGTGCACGGCCCGGAGCACCGACAGCCCTGTCTCCGCTCCGTGGCGGGCAACCTCCTCCGGCGGAATGTCGAACATGCGCCGGTCCGCAGGCGGTTCACCGTGCCGCAACGTGATCAGCAGCATGCCGCCCGGGGCCAGCAGCGAGGCCAGACGCCGCATCGCGACCGGACGGTCCTGCGGCAGCAGATGCATCCACACCGCGGAGAGCAGGATGACGTCGTACGGCCCCTGGATCCCGTCGAGGTCCGGGAGGGCGCCCGCTCTCCAGGTCACCCCGCTGTCAGGGTGGAGCCGGGCCGCCACCTCACGCAGCTCGGCCACCGGCTCCACCGCGTCGACCGAGAGACCGCGCCCGGCCAGGGCTGTCGCGTCCCGCCCGGTCCCCGCGCCGATGTCCAGCACGCGCGCGGGCGGGTCCGGGATCAGGTCGAGCAGCGGCTCGTGCACCGACTCGAAGGAAACGCTCTCGTAGACCTGGCCCAACCGCTGCGCCGACTCGGCGTAGTAAGGCTGTGCCCCCGCATCCGCAGTTCGTCTCATGTCCGGCAGCCTACGGGCCACCACGGACAACGAGCAGGGGAGACGGGTGGTCCGAGCCTCCCCCTCTCGCGGCTCGGACCATCCCGGTTCCTCCTGTGAAGATCCGCTCGGACACGGCTCATTGACTCCCTGTCAGTGTCCAGTCACGGAAGCGGCGGCGGCCTATCGCCATATTTATAGCTGTACGGGTTCGAAGCGTCGCGGGGTGGAAGGACGGGACATGGACCTGGCCTTGCTGCGCACGTTCGTCACGGTGCACCGGGCCGGCTCCTTCACCAGGACCGCCGCTCTGCGCGGCCTTTCCCAGCCCGCGGTGACCTCACAGATCCGGACTCTGGAACGGCTGCTGGGCCGCCCGCTCTTCCTGCGCAGGGTGCGCGGCGTCACCCCGACGACCGTCGGCGACGAACCCGCGCACCGGGCGGCGCCCCCTCTGGACGCGCTGGTCGGGATCACCGAGGCGGAGCCGGACGAGAAATCAGGCGTACGGACCCTGCGCCTGGCCGGGCCGCCCGAGTTCACAGCCCTCCGGGCGCTGCCCGCGCTCACCCCGTTCGTGGCCCAGGGCCTGGCCCCGCGCAGCTCCTTCTTCGCCCGTGCCGAGGAAGCCTGAAAGGGCTGGCCGCCGGTCATCACGACATGGCCATCACTACGGCCCGGCCGCGTGGCGGGATGCTCACCTCGGCGCCGCTCTGCGACGAGGAGCACATGCTGGTCGCCGCGCCGCGCTGGGCCGCCTCGGCCCCGGGAGCTCTGCGGCACGACGGCCCTCTGGTGCTGGACCAGCTGCCGGTCGTGGAGGTCCACGAAAGCCTGCCGCTCGTCGCGCGCTACTGGTCCGCCGTCTTCGACAGCCCTCCCGCCGCCGCGGGAACCGTCGTCGTTCCGGGTCTCCGGGCGGTTCTGGCATGCACGGCGGCGGGCGCCGGGCTCACGGTACTGCCGCGCTATCTGTGCGTGGGAGCGCCGGAGAGGGGTGAGGTGGTGACACTGCTGGATCCGCCCGTGCCGCCGCCACGCGCCTACTTCCTGGCGGTACGGACCGGCACGCTCACGCTGCCGCACATCGCGCGGGCACACGAAGGGCGGCCGTGGGCCGCGGCCGACTGGTGAGCGCAGGGCCGCACGGCAGGGCCCCGGTGTTTCAGAACCGGTCCGGCGGGCCACTCTCTTGCCATGACCGAACGTCCTGTGGTCAAGCGCACCGCACGTGCCATCCTGCTCGACGGCAACGACCTGATCCTCATCAAACGCACCAAACCAGGTGTCGATCCGTACTGGGTCACCCCTGGCGGCGGCGTCGAGCCCGAGGACGCCACCGTGGTCGACGCCCTGCACCGCGAGGTGGACGAGGAACTCGGCGCCAAGATCACCGATGTGGTCCCCTGCTTCGTCGACACGGTGGAGCACATCGAGGGCGGCGGGGTGAAAGGCGTCAAGGTCCAGCACTTCTTCGTCTGCCGACTGGAGTCGATGGCCCCGTCCCGGCGGCACGGCCCTGAGATCGACGATCCCTGCGGGGAGTACGACATCGTCCGGGTGCCGTTCAGCCGGATGGGGATCGCCGCCGTCCACCTGGTGCCGCTGTCGCTGCGGCACTACCTGGACGGCAACATCGAGGGCGTACGCGCGATGCACGCGCCCGACCTGGACTGATACCTCTCAAGGGCCAGTGGGGGCCGGTTCGTCGAAGCGGTCGTGCCGGATGCGCCCGGCCGGGACGCCAAGGCCCCGGAGCACGTCCACACCGCTGCGGATCATGCCAGGCGGGCCCGAGAGATAGGCGTCGTACTGATGCCACGGGCCGCGCCCCCGCACCGCGTCGGGCAGCGGGCCGCGAATCGGGCCGCCCGCCGCTCCCGCCCCGGTGTCGACCACCGGATGCACCGTGAGCCAGGGAAAGGTGTTCTGGAGCCGCGTCATCGTGTCGATGTCGTACAGGCCGTGATCGCTGCGCGCCCCGTAGAAGACCGCCACGGGTCGCCGGTCGCCGTGCGCCGCGACATCCTCGACGAGTGCCCTGATGGGGGCGATTCCGGTGCCCCCTCCCAGGCAGAGAAGGCCGTTGTGGGTGGAGTGGTCGACCGTCATCGATCCCGTGGGCCTGCCGAGGTACAGAACGTCCCCGGGCCGGGCCCGGTGCACCAGGGCGTTGGAGACCCAGCCGGCCGGGACCGCCTTCACGTGGAAGGTGAGCAGCCCGTCCGGACGGGGCGCCGAGGCGAAGGAGTAGTGCCGCCAGACCCGGGGCCACCAAGGAGTCTCCACGGCCGTGTACTGACCGGCGACAAAGGGGTACGCGTACTCGGCGCGGAGCGTGAGCACCGCTATGTCGCGGGTCCTGAGCTCGTGGGAGACCACTTCGGCGCGCCACAGGGCCGGGGCCCACCGCTCTTCCTCGGCTGCCGCGTCGATCATGATCTGCGACATCGCGGTGTAGGCGCGTACCCAGGCCGCTTCGGTCTCCGCGTTCCACGTGGTGGCCGCGTAGCGGCTCAGGGCGCCCATGAGGGCTTCCCCCACCGCGGGATAGTGCGCGGGCAGCGTGCCGTACTTGCGGTGTCCCCGGCCCAGTTCACCGAGGTAGTCGGTGAGCGCGCGCGCATCGTCCAGCCGGTCGGCCGCGGCGAGGATCGCGCGCAGCAGCCGGTCGCGCTGGACATCCATCGCGACCGGGAAGAGGTCACGCAGCTCGGGGTGGCGCACGAAGAGCAGCGCGTAGAAATACGACGTCGCCTGATCCGCGACGGGTGACAGCTCGGTCAGGGTGCGATGGATCAGGGTCGCGTCGGACGATCTGCCCGTTCCGCCCTCGGTCCACCCGGTGGCCGGAGCATCCATACTCTGCCTCGCCTTATACGTCGTGGTCGCTTGTGCACCGGCACCGGCCACGGCTCCATGACCGCGGGCACGATCGGCCCACCGATCGCTTTCGGTCACTCACCGCAGTGCCTCGGCCAAAGCATGCCGTGCACCCAGCTCTCCGGGCCATGAGCCAGCGGTACTCGTCCACGATCTCCTCACGACAACGCCCCCGGCGAGAAGAGCGGCAGAACCTGCGGCGTACGACGGCGTGCGCGCCCGGCGGCGTCTACTGGCCGCGGAATACCAGTCACCCCGTTCCGGATACTCCGGATGGTTCGACCGTTCCGAGCAGTGTGTTTCACGTGAAACAACTCAAACCAGGAACAGGTAAAGGGGTGGACGCGCGGCTCTCTCGTCGGAGAGCCTGACGCTCATGCCCAGCTCACTGCCCCGTTCGCTCGCCGAACTGCCTGTCCGGCGCCTGACCCCGAGCGACCTGGTCGCCTGTGCCGACCTCTGCGAGGACCGTGGCTGGCCACGCGACGAGCAGAGGTGGGGACTGCTCCTCACCGCCGGAACCGGCTACGGCATGGACGACCCCGGGGGCAAGGGACTGATGGCCAGTTGCGTGGTGACCTCCTACGGACCGGACCTGGCCGCCGTCGGCATGCTGCTCGTCGCGGAGCGGTACGCACGGCAGGGCATCGCCCGGCACCTGATGGAGCGAGTACTGGAAGAGCACGGGAGCACCCCGCTCAGTCTCTACGCGACGGCCGCAGGACAACCGCTCTACGATCGGCTGGGCTTCACGGTCGTGGGCCGCACCCAGCGGGTGACCGGCCACTACCGGCCGGGCGACGAGAAACCTCGCGGCGTCGCGACCATCCACCCGGCCACGGCGGAGGACCTTCGAGCGATCATCCGGCTGGACACGGGCGCCTTCGGCACCGACCGGACCCACGTCCTCGCCCGGCTTCCCGCTTTCGCCGACCACATCCGGGTCGCACGGGCCCAGGACGAGATCGTCGGGTACGCGGCCCTCTGGCCGAGCGACCGGACCCATGTGGTCGGCCCGCTGATCGCGCCTGACACCGACACCGCCGAGGCGCTCGTCGCCGCTCTCTCGGCAGCGACGGATCTACCGTTGCGCGCGGACATCGACGCACGTCACACCGATCTGCTGGACCGCCTGGAACAGCGCGGGCTGCTGCCCTCGTCCGCGACCACGGTGATGACGCTCGGGGCCTCGGACCTGCCCGGTGACTGGAGGCGTCGCTACGCCCCGCTGACCGTGGCGACAGGCTGACGTTGCCGGCATCCGCGCGGGCGGCGCGAACCAGCGCCGCCCGCGTGACCTGCGTACCCTGCCGATCATGACCGATCTCGATATACGGCCTGCGACTCCCGACGACATCCCTGCAATCGTGGCCATGCTCGCCGACGATCCGCTGGGCGCACAGCGCGAGTCACCGGACGACCTCGATCTGTATCTCACCGCGTTCCAGCGGCTGGCGGACGACCCGAACCAGCGGCTCGTCGTCGCTGTGCACAAGGGCCGCGTTGCAGGAACCCTGCAACTGAGTCTGATCCCCGGGCTCTCCCGGCGCGGCGCGAGCCGCACGATCATCGAGGCCGTACGCGTTCACACCGAGGAGCGCGGCAGTGGCCTCGGTACCCTGATGATCGAATGGGCGGTAGAGGAATCCCGGCGCCTGGGCTGTCAGTTGGTCCAGCTGACGTCCGACGCGACCCGGACCGATGCCCACCGTTTCTACGAACGGCTCGGCTTCACCGCCAGTCATGTGGGGTTCAAGCTCACCCTCTGACCTGACCGCAAGCCCAGGAGGCCGGCCGTGTACCGCATCAGCGATGAACAGCGCAGAATTCGGCTCGGCCGGCGCCACCTCCTGGCCCCGTCCGCGCGGGCCGCCTCCCCCGTGTCCGTGGCGGAGGCCGTTGTCGCACTGCACGCCACCGATGCCGCCACCGTCTTCCTCTCCGCCTGCGCGCGTATGACCGAGGCAGACATCGCCCCGGTGGAACAGGCCCTCTACGGGGACGTCTCGCTGGTCCGCCAGCTCTCCATGCGGAACACCCTCTTCGTCGTACCCCGGGAACTCGCCCCTTGCGTCGACGCGGCGAACGCCCGGGCGGTGGCTGCCAAGGAGCGCCGTACCTTCCTCAAGCACCTGGCGGAGGACGGCAACGGGCTGGACGAACGCTGGCTGGCCGACACCGAGCAGCAGACCCTCACCGCGCTCACCGACCGGGGCACCGCCACCGGCACCGAGCTCTCCGCCGTCGTCGCGGCGCTGCGCACGAAGATCACGGTCTTCCCCGGCAAGAGGGCCGAGGGTGTGCAGGGCGTCGCCTCCCGCGTCATCCGCATCCTGGCGGCCGAAGGCCGCATCCGCCGGGACCGTCCGCGAGGTTCCTGGACCTCCAGCCAGTTCCGCTGGACGATCTCCGACCCCTGGCCCGTCGAGGAGCCCGAGCAGGCACGGGCGGATCTGGCCCGGCGCTGGCTCGGCTCCTACGGACCGGCGACCGAGGCCGACCTCAAGTGGTGGACGGGCTGGAGCCTGGGCCAGGCCCGCAAGGCCCTGGCAGCCATCGGTGCCGAGCAGGTCCTGCTGGACGGCGGCGCCACCGGGTGGGTACTGCCCCAGGACCTGGACCCGGAACCCGCTCCCGAGCCCTGGGCCGCTCTGCTCCCGGCTCTCGACCCCAGCGCCATGGGGTGGGCCGATCGCGGATTCCACTTGCCGATCGCGCATCGTGAAGCCCTCTTCGACCGATCCGGCAATATCGGCCCGTCCGTGTGGTGGAACGGCCGGATCGTAGGCGGCTGGGCCCAGCGGGCTGACGGCGAGCCGGTCTGGCGGCTGCTGTCCGATGTCGGGCGGGATGCTTCCGCCGCGATCGAGGCAGAAGCATCCCGGTTCTCCCGGTGGGTGGGTCCGGCACGGATCACACCACGTTTCCGTACCCCGCTGGAGCGGGAACTGACCGCCTGAACCAGACACAGAGCTGGTGTTTCACGTGAAACAGAGCCGTTCACATGAAATGAGGCCGTTTCACGTGAAACATGGGGTCAGTCACCCAGCCCGCGCCATCCGCCCTCGTCCACACCACCGGGAACGGCCGCGGCCGGGTCGTACGGTTCGCGTGTGAAGACGAAGGACCCCAGGTCGAGGTGGTTCACGCTGCCGTCGTCGTTCCGGACCACCCGCAGCACTTCCCCCGCGTAGTAGCCGTCCAGACCGGTCCAGGTGCCGTCGTCCCCGGCAACGAACCGGGCGCCGCGACCGGCACCGTGCATCGGCGCGAGTTCCAGCCCGCCGCCCGGGGCCAGTCTCAGCACATTCGCGCGCGTGCCCCAGTACCAGGGGCCGGTCAGCGCGAGGAGGCCAGCATCCACCTCAGACTCGGGCAGCGGGCGCCAGGGCTCCGGGATACGGGGCTCGGCCTCGGCCACGATGCCGACGAGTCCGGCGGCCACCTCACCGATCGCCAGCCCAGCCGTCGTGTTGGCGAGAGCGACGGCCGCCACATCGTCCTCCACGCTGATCCACAGGGCGGCAAGGAAGCCGGGCAGCGATCCGGTGTGCCCGAAGAGCGTGCGGTCACCGTCCCGGACCACCTGAAGCCCCAGGCCGTAGCCGGACTGCCAGTCGCCGGACCCGGCCGGAGCGGCCGGTACACGCATCTCCTCCACGGAGTCGGCGCAGAGGATCCGGTCGTCTCCCTCCACCAGGAAGGCCGCGAAACGCAGGAGGTCGTCCGTTGTGGACCAGAGCTGGCCGGCCGGGGCCATCAGCCCGAGGTCCTCGGCCGGTTCCGGCAGCATCACGTCGGCCCAGGGGTGCACGGCCCAGCCGCCCGCGTGCGGCGCCTCCGGCTGGGAGCCTGTACGGCGCATGCCGAGCGGTTCCAGGATCTCGCTCCGCAACGCCTGCTCCCAGCTCGTCCCGCGTGCCCGCTCGACCAGTGAGCCCAGCAGTGTGTAGCCGGGGTTCGAGTAGTGGTGGCGGTGGCCCGGGATATGCATCCGCGTCTGCTCGCCGAGCACATCGGTCAGCTCGGGCCGCAGTGTGCCCGGCGTCCGCTCCCACCAGGGACCGGGGGACTCGGCGGCGAGCCCCGCACTGTGGCCCAGCAGTTGGTGGACCGTGACGTCACCTACGCCGGTGCCCGGAAGGTGCTTCTCCAACGGGTCGTCCAGGTTCAGCAGCCCTTCGTCGCGCAGCCGCAGCACCAGCACCGCGGTGAAGGTCTTGGTGAGAGAACCGATCCGGAACTGCGTATCGCCGTCCGGGGCATGTCCGTCCACGCAGCTGCGGGAGCCGCTCCAGAGGATCTCTCCCTCTCTCTGCACGGCGGCGACCAGCGAGGGGGCGCGGCCCTCCGACTGCGCGGTGGCGATGCGGTGCATCAGAGCGCGCCGCGTACTGGGAAGCAACTGTTCGGGTTCGGAGGTCATGGTCAAGAACTACCCGGAGAACCGGGCGGTAGCGACCTCATTTCCCCGTCTGAGACCGGGCCGCGGCCAAGGCTGGACAGGGGCCGCGGCCGAGGTGGGGCAGGGGCCGCGGCCGAGGCCGGGCCAGAGCTGATTCCCCGGACCAAGGCCAGAGCTGATTCCCCGAGCCGGGGCCGGGGCCGGACAGGGCCGTTCAGTCCTCCCAGTCCTCCCCCTCGCCACCGCGCATGACCCGCCAGCCCTTGAGGTCCGCCAGCGCTCTGCGTGCCAACTCCGCGTACTGCACCGGGCATTCCCACAGCTCACGGTCCGACAGCTCGGCAGGTACGGGAGTGTCCGAGTGCTCCTCCGGCGCGTACAGGTGGACCACCGCGCGGTACCGGCTCCGGGTGGTGGCATCCGCGGTGTCCCAGGGGTGCTTCGGGTGGTCGCAACTGACGTCAAGGTCAATGGTGGCGAGGGCCGCGGCCAGGTCCCGCGCGTAGGAGGGCGGCAGCCCCTCGTACGTCTGGGCGACGCCCATCCAGAGGCACAGGAACAGGCCGAGCCGCTCCGTGTCCCGCAGCTGTCCGGAGAGCATGCGCCGGGCCGCCCACAACGCGACCGGGCCGGTGTTCTGCTCCCAGGTGCGCTGGATCGCCTCCTGCATGGCGACGATGTCGATCCCGCCGTCCTCCCGGAGGAACCGCGCGTCGAGAGAGGAGACGTCGATGCCGCCGAAGACCTCCTGGCGCCCCTCGCGCACCCGGCCCGCCGCCTGGCCGACGAGCTCCGCGAGGAAGCCCTCGCAGTCGAACGCCGCCAGCTCCGCGTCCTCAAGGTCGTAGTCCTCGGCGAACACCGCACGCCCGGCCTCGCTCAGCAGACAGACACCGGCCTCGATCCCGTACTCCGAGTCCAGATCGGCTGGGTGGGCCCCGGCAGGGCAGGCGCAGGCGGCGGGGTCGAGCAGGGCCTGAAGCCCCTCCAGGGCTTCCGCGTACGCCGTGAACAGGGACTTGTTGAAAACACGTGCCGAGACGTACCAGCAGGTGGCGTACAGGAGGATCGCGTACCCGGTCCGTTCCCGGCGCCCCGCCAGGCCGCCGCCGCGGCCGACGGCCTCCGCCGCGTCGTCGGCGAGCACGACGAGAGTCGTCTCCGGGTCCACGGAGGGATAGTCATTGACGATGCCGGACAGGTCGGAGATCAGTTGGCGGTGGTCATCGGTCAGCACGGGCGTCGCTTCAGTCACATCTGGATCTGACGATCATGCTGTACGGAGCGGTTCCCCGCCGCTGTGGCAGATAGGAAGGCGGGCTCGGCGGCAGGCCGACTCGGGACACGAAAAGGACTATCTGTGTGCGCCCCGTGTCGATGACACTGCATCCGACGGACGGCGGACGACGATCCACTAGCGACGCACGACGGACGACGCATGACGCGCACATCGAACGAATCGAGGAACCGCTCAGTGACAGCACAGGCTTTGGCAGGTCTGCTCGCGGACGAGACACGGCTGCGGGTGTTCTCTGCGGTCGTGCTGGGCGCGGTGACGCCCGCCGAGATCACGTCCGCCACCGGCGTGAAGGCCAAGGACGTGACTCTCGCCCTGCGCAAGCTCACCAGCGGCGGCCTCGTGGCCGACGACAAGGGCCAGCTCACCGCCGCCAGCGGCACGTTCAAGGAGGTTCTGCGCTCCCCCGCCAGGGCCAAACGGACCGCTGCCGCCGCCGAACCCGGCACCGGCGACGAGAGCACGGACTCTCTGCTGCGGACCTTCGTCGACGGCGACCGCCTGCTCGGCGTCCCTTCCCGCCTCGGCCGCCGCCGCACCGTCCTGGCCCACCTCGCCCACCGGTCCTTCCGCTCCGGCGAGCGCTACCCCGAGCGGGCCGTCAACGACATCCTGCGCGTCTGGAGCGAGGGTTCCGGCACCGACCATGTGGCCCTCCGCCGCTACCTCATCGAGCTGGACGTCCTCGACCGGGCGGACGGCGTCTACTGGCTCCGCGCCGAAGCGGCGACCGGCTCCTGAAGCCCGCCCCGGCCCCTCTTCGGCAGCGGGCCGCGCCGGACCGGGTGTCGCACCTCCTCCCGGCTCCCAGGGCTGCGCCCAGGCTCCTGACCACCTCGTGCCCGGCGGGCGGAGCCGCGTGTGGGGCGGCGGGCCCGGCCCGCCGCCCACGGCACCTTCACGGCCTGGCGGCCACGGCCTTCGCGTCGCCGCTCCGGGCGCGCTCGTCCGCGTCGGCCAGCCAGAAGAAGAGCGGGGGCAGGCCGAGTTCGATCACGGCCAGCGCCACCTGGAAGCCGTGCGGCCAGCCGTGCACGGCGAGCGAGAGCAACCGCCCCACGCCGCCGAGCAGGAAGACACCTGCCAGCCACCGCACGGAACGGGCCGGGACGGGCCGCTGCCGCGCGGTCCAGAGCCACGCCAGCCCATAGCCGACGAAACTGGCTCCCATGAACCGGCCCCAACTGTCGATCGTCGGTCCGGCGGAACCAGCTCCAGGGATCGCCGCGTTGCCGAGGAGCACGTGGTAGAGGCCGATCGCCACGCTGGACCAGCCCATCAACCGTGTGAGTACGCGCAGAGTTCTTGCCATGACCCCTCCGAGCTGTGCCGGTCCAGACTGGTTGACATGTGTCTACTAGGCTGGATGCACTAGTAGACACATGTCAAGTAGCCTTCTTCCGTGCCTCCCCGCCAACGACTCAGCCCCGCCGACCGCCGCGCCCAGCTCCTCGGCGTCGGAGCGCGGCTCTTTGCCGCACGTCCCTACGACGAGGTCCTGATGGAGGAGGTCGCCGAAGCAGCTGGCGTATCCCGCGCTCTGCTCTACCGTCATTTCCCCAGCAAGCACGCCCTTTTCGCGGCCGTCTACCAGCAGGCCGCGGACCAGTTGCTCGCCGAGACCCGGATCGACCCCGCAGACTCCTTGGTGGAGCAGCTCATCCAGGGCATGGAGGTCCATCTCGACTACTTCGTGGCGAACCGCCACGCTGTCCTCGCCGCGAACCGGGTCCTCGCGGGTGATCCCGTGATCCACACGATCATGGCGAACGAGCTGGACGCGCTCCGCACACGGCTGCTGGCCGTGCTCCCCCTCGCGGACGAGGGTGCGCGCGTGGCCGTGTCCGGCGTCCTGAGAAGCTGGCTGGTCTTCGTCCAGGTCCTCTGCGTCGACTGGCTCACCCACGCGACCTGTACCCGCACCCAGTTGCGCGATATCTGCGTCGGCGCGGCTCTCGGCGCTCTCCGGCCGCTGCTCACCGAGGACCCGGCCGCCGACTGGCCGCCGCAGGTCAGCCAGCTCCGGAACAGCCGGTCCCGGAACAGCTGAGCCCTGAACAGCTGAGCCCGCCCAGCCCCCTGTAGGGAGCGGATGGAGTCCGGCACACCTACTCGCGATGTACGCGCAGGCGAGCGCTCTCACCGCTCAGCAACTCTTCCTGGTTCAGCGCACCGGGTTTCTCGGGCCAGAGCACCTGCTGGGCGACAAGCTCGGAGCGGGTCAGCTCGAGCAACCGCCCCATCCAGTTTCGTCCCCGGTCGTCGGGGACATCTCGCCAGAAGGGTGAGTCCGAGAGGCCCGTGTAGCTGATCCTGGCGTCCCCTGTGGAAACGAGGACCTGGGCGAGTTCTGGGTGCTGCGTGAACTTCGCGCGCAGGAGAGCTGCCATGACCGCGAGCCGAACGTCGGGCCAGTCACTCCGGCGCGTTGCCCGGCCACCCAGGTCATGCGCCTCTCTGCCGGAGGCCGCATCCCGGATTCTGCTTCCGTCAGAAGCGTCGGCCGCCGACAACGCCCAGTACCCATGCAGTACGGACGCATAGGAGTCACCGGCGAACACGATCTGCGCAGGGAAGTCGTTGCGGAGCATGAACAGGCCCGGCTCCTCGGGCCACCCCTGCGGGTACACGGTTTCGTGCGAGACCAGAGCCGGTCGGCCGGGTTGCGAAGGGTCGTCGGCATGCTGGACGGCTCGCCGCTCCTGCTCACTCTGGACTCCCCGGTCTCCGCGGCCGAAGTAGTCCAGGACGTCCTGATGCATCTCCGCTGTCACTACCGGGCCGTCGCCGTCGACGGCCTCGCCCATATGCGTGAGCAGGATCCGCAAGGGACGGTCCTGGCAGTCCATGTCTCCGAGGACGTAGATCCGAAGATGCGGCGGAACCGCGAGATACGCCGCCCGGAGAAGTGCCCGGTTGGACTCGGTCGGCTCCTGCTGAAAGCGTCGGATCGCAGCCCGGCAACGCTGCCCGGCAGTTGGTCGCCCGTTGAGCGCTTCGATGCGATCAGCGACTTCCAGAAGAAACCCCTCTGGTGTCAGCGGTTCGCCGTGACGGGAGGCCCACTTCGATGATTCGTCGGGAAGAGGCGGAGTCTCAGGGTTGGCGACCGCCAGTCGGCCCGTTGCCAGCATCTCCTCAAGGCCGGCCAGGTCCGTACGTGCTCCGCAGGTGATCGCTCCATCCGCGAAGACCATCAGGTCGTCGAGGTAGTACTCACTGCCTGGTCGATAACGCCGCCAGATGTGGCACCAGGCCCCATCGACTCTCTCCCCGTCCACCATCCGGTACATCGGTCCCCGCCAGGCCATGGGCGCACGCTATCGCCTGCGAGACGCTCACGGGAGTGGCACGGAAGCCCCCCAGGTCGCTGCGTCCTGCCCCCGGCCGGGGACTGAGGGGGAACGTTCGAGGAGGGACCGCAGCCACCTGGGGGGGCGAAGCCAGCCAGCGTCAGCCGCGCGAGCTCCAGGCGGCGCTGGTGGAGAACGTGACCGCCGACCGTGGCGCACCAGCGGGAGCCGCAGTGGTGTCTCTGTCTCTGCCGGCCTGCGGAACGTACGCCACCGCTTCGCCCGCCCCACCTGGGCCGGGCGACACTGCCTCATCAGCTTCTCGACAGCGCTGTCGCCCCTCCCCGCAGCGAGACCGCGCGCCCCTGGCACCGCCAAGCGCCGCCCGCGCTCGCCGAGGCAGAGCACAGTCCACCCCGATCGTCCGGGTACCCACAACGTCCCCTCTCCGCAGAAAAGCTCTGGAACTTCCGCGTCAGGAGAACTGGGGCACAAGGACCGTGTGCTGATGTATCGCCGAGGTCCGGACTCGACCGCTGGACTAAGTCGGCCCCTCCCCCCTGATCAGGTCTGCGCCATGTCCACGAAGCGGGAGTAGTGGCCCTGGAAGGCGACGGTGATGGTGGCCGTGGGGCCGTTTCGGTGCTTGCCGACGATGATGTCCGCCTCACCGGCCCGCGGAGACTCCTTCTCGTACGCGTCCTCGCGGTGCAGCAGGATCACCATGTCCGCGTCCTGCTCGATGGAGCCGGATTCACGCAGGTCGGACACCATCGGCTTCTTGTCGGTGCGCTGCTCGGGGCCACGGTTCAGCTGCGAGAGCGCGATCACCGGGACCTCCAGCTCCTTGGCCAGGAGCTTGAGGTTTCGCGACATGTCCGAGACCTCCTGCTGGCGGCTCTCGGAACGCTTGGAGCCACCGGCCTGCATCAGCTGGAGGTAGTCGATGATCACGAGCTTGATGTCGTTGCGCTGCTTGAGCCGACGGCACTTCGCCCGGATCTCCATCATCGACAGGTTGGGGGAGTCGTCGATGTAGAGCGGCGCGGTCGACACCTCCGGCATCCGGCGGGCCAGCCGTGTCCAGTCCTCGTCCGTCATCGTGCCGGACCGCATGTGGTGCAGGGCGACCCGCGCCTCGGCGGACAGCAGACGCATGGCGATCTCGTTGCGTCCCATTTCGAGGGAGAAGATGACGCTCGGCAGATTGTTCTTGATGGACGCGGCCCGTGCGAAGTCCAGGGCGAGCGTGGACTTACCCATGGCCGGACGGGCCGCGATGACGATCATCTGGCCGGGGTGCAGTCCGTTGGTGAGGGCGTCGAGGTCGGTGAAGCCCGTGGGCACACCCGTCATCTCGCCGCTGCGCGAGCCGATCGCCTCGATCTCGTCGAGCGCGCCCTCCATGATGTCGCCCAGCGGCAGGTAGTCCTCGCTGGTGCGCTGCTCGGTGACGGCGTAGATCTCGGCCTGCGCCGAGTTCACGATGTCGTCGACATCGCCGTCGGCCGCGTATCCCATCTGCGTGATCTTCGTACCGGCCTCGACGAGCCGTCTCAGCACCGCCCGCTCGTGGACGATCTCGGCGTAGTACGAGGCGTTGGCCGCGGTCGGCACGGACTGGACCAGGGTGTGCAGGTACGGAGCCCCGCCCACCTTGGTGATCTCACCGCGCTTGACCAGTTCGGCCGCGACCGTGATCGGGTCGGCCGGCTCGCCCTTGGCGTAGAGGTCGAGGATGGCCTGGAAGATGGTCTCGTGCGCGGGACGGTAGAAGTCGTGGCCCTTGATGACCTCGACGACTTCCGCGATGGCGTCCTTGGACAGGAGCATGCCACCGAGGACCGACTGCTCGGCGTCGAGGTCCTGGGGGGGCACCCGCTCGAAACCGGAGGAGCCGCTGTCCCAGCCGCCGCTCTCCCTGCCGCGCTCGTGCTGCTCGCTGCGGCCCTGGCCCTCGGCACGGCGCTGCCGGGAAACGGGCAGGCGATCGCTGGGACCGGACTCGGCCCAGGGGTCGTCCAAGGGCTCGGGGATACTCACCGGGCCTCCTCCTCCCGTCCGCTCCGCGGACCTCGCCATGCCACTCCTTCTTACGGCACAGCACCGACAAACAAGACGCCCGACTCCGGTTCCGGCGCGTCGAGTTCTGCGTGGTTCCAAGTCCGGAACGGAGTGCGGGCGTCGGTCCACGGTAGGCCGCTCGGCACCGTCAGCCAATCTGGTTATCCACAGGCCATGTGGACGACGGACCAGATGCTGTGGAGAACCCCTCAGAACCTGTGTACGGAGCGGGGGACAGCACTGTGGACAAACTCATAGCACCCCCTCCATCACCGCGCTGACCTGCGCTTTCCCCGTCCACGGGCTGTGGGGGAGAAAAACTTTCCTGCTCGACACAAGATCACGACAAACACCGCGGGGGAGAACACGGGACCTCAACAAATGTAAGGACTAGAAGCGCATTGCATCCATTACCTGTGGAAGATTAGATTGGCCCTCATGACCCAGGTCCCGGCACCCCCGCCGCCCAGCCGCCGTCGCCACGATCGCGAGATCATCTCACTCGCCGTTCCGGCCTTCGGCGCACTCGTGGCAGAGCCGCTCTTCGTGATGGTCGACAGTGCCATCGTCGGCCATCTCGGCACCCCGCAACTGGCCGGTCTGGCCGTCGCCGCCGCTCTGCTGACCACCGCCGTCAGCATCTTCGTCTTCCTCGCCTACGCCACCACCGCGGCCGTGGCACGACGGGTCGGCGCGGGCGATCTCGCCTCGGCGATCCGGCAGGGCATGGATGGCATCTGGCTGGCGCTACTGCTGGGCGCCGCCGTCATCGCCGTCACCCTTCCCACCGCACCGTGGCTGGTGGGCGTCTTCGGAGCCTCCGACACGGCGGCCCCCTATGCGACGACGTATCTGAGAATCTCCAGCCTCGGCATCCCGGCCATGCTCGTGGTGCTGGCCGCGACCGGGGTGCTCCGCGGCCTCCAGGACACCAGGACCCCGCTGTACGTCGCCATCGGAGGCTTCGCCGCCAACGGCGCCCTCAACGCGGGTCTGGTCTACGGCGCCGGTCTCGGGATCGCCGGATCCGCCTGGGGCACCGTGATCGCACAGGTCGCGATGGCCACCGCCTATCTGATCGTGGTGGTACGAGGAGCACGACGCCACGGCGCCTCACTGCGCCCGGACGCCGCCGGAATCCGGGCCAGCGCCCAGGCGGGCGTTCCGCTGCTGGTCCGTACGCTCTCGCTGCGTGCCGTCCTGATGATCGCCACAGCCGTCGCCGCCCGCCTCGGCGACACCGAGATAGCGGCCCACCAGATCATCCTCTCGCTCTGGAGCCTGATGGCCTTCGCCCTTGACGCCATCGCCATCGCCGGTCAGGCGATCATCGGCCGGTATCTGGGCGCTGACGATGCCAAGGGCGCACGTGAGGCCTGTCGCCGCATGGTGCAGTGGGGTGTCGTCTCCGGAGTGGTGTTCGGGGCCTTGATCGTGCTGGCCCGCCCCTTGTTCGTTCCCCTGTTCACCAGCGACAGCTCCGTCCAGGACGCCCTGGTCCCGGCGCTGCTGGTGGTGGCGCTCTCCCAGCCGATCGCCGGCGTGGTCTTCGTGCTTGACGGAGTGCTGATGGGAGCCGGTGACGGCCGATACCTCGCCTGGGCCATGCTCGTTACTCTCGCCGTCTTCGCCCCGGTCGCCCTGCTGGTTCCGGTAGCCGGTGGCGGCCTGACAGCCCTGTGGTGGGCAATGACGCTGATGATGACGGTCCGCCTGGTGACGCTCTGGCTCCGCACACGCTCTGGCAAGTGGGTGGTCACCGGAGCTGCCCGCTGATCCGCCGTTTCACGTGAAACCGTTCCCGCGAAGCTCACCGTTTCACGTGAAACGGTGAAGGGCCGCACCCCGAGGGGTGCGGCCCTTCACCTGCTCAAGTGAGCCGTGCCCTTAGGCAGCGACGACCTCGATGCCGAGGTTCGCAGCGACCTCGGGGTGCAGACGCACGGACACCTGGTGTCCGCCGAGCGTCTTGATCGGCGAGCCGAGCTCGACGCGACGCTTGTCGACGTCGGGGCCACCGGCGGCCTTGATCGCCGAGGCGACGTCAGCCGGGGTCACGGAGCCGAAGAGACGGCCGGCCTCGCCGGAGCGAACGGCCAGACGGACCTTCACGCCCTCGAGCTTGGCCTTGATCTCGTTGGCCTGCTCGATCGTGGCGATCTCGTGGATCTTGCGGGCGCGGCGGATCTGCGCCACGTCCTTCTCGCCACCCTTGGTCCAGCGGATGGCAAAGCCACGCGGAACCAGGTAGTTACGGGCGTACCCGTCCTTGACGTCCACGACGTCGCCCGCAGCACCGAGGCCGGAGACCTCGTGGGTGAGGATGATCTTCATGATTCGGTCACCCTTCCCTTATCGCGCGGTGGACGTGTAGGGCAGCAGCGCCATCTCACGGCTGTTCTTAACGGCCGTGGCGACGTCACGCTGGTGCTGCGTGCAGTTGCCGGTCACGCGGCGGGCACGGATCTTGCCGCGGTCGGAAATGAACTTCCGCAGCATGTTCGTGTCCTTGTAGTCCACGTACTGGGTCTTGTCCTTGCAGAACGCGCAGACCTTCTTCTTAGGCTTGCGCACAGGCGGCTTCGCCATGATGTTTCTCCTGTGTGATCAAGAAGTGGGGATCGAGCCGCCCTAGAAGGGGGGCTCGTCCGAGTAGCCGCCGCCGGAGCCACCAGAGCCGCCGGAACCGCCGGAGCTTCCGCCCCAGCCGCCTCCGCCGCCGCCCTGCTGGCCGCCGGACGGACCGCTCGTGGCCCACGGGTCGTCGGCGGGAGCGCCGCCGCCACCCTGCTGGCCACCGCCACCGGGACCGCCGCCCCAGTTGCCGCCGCCCTGCTGGCCACCGCCGTATCCACCCTGGCCGCCCTGGCCGCCGCGACCGGTGGTCTTGGTGACCTTGGCCGTGGCGTTCTTCAGGCTGGGGCCGACTTCCTCGACGTCCAGCTCGTAGACCGTGCGCTTGATGCCCTCGCGGTCTTCGTACGACCGCTGCTTCAGCCGGCCCTGCACGACGACACGCATGCCGCGCTGGAGCGACTCGGCGACGTTCTCCGCCGCCTGCCGCCAGACCGAGCAGGTGAGGAACAGGCCTTCGCCGTCCTTCCACTCGTTGGTCTGCCGGTCGAAGATGCGGGGAGTGGACGCGACACGGAACTTCGCGACCGCCGCACCGGACGGGGTGAAGCGCAGCTCGGGGTCGTCGACGAGATTGCCGACGACCGTGATGACGGTCTCGCCTGCCATGGGTGAACCTCTCGGCGGGATTGCTTCTGGCTGCTTGCTGCTGCTACTCGGACCCGATGACCGCTGAGCGGAAAGCTCAGTGGGCCTCGGGGCGGAGGACCTTGGTCCGGAGGACCGACTCGTTCAGGTTCATCTGGCGGTCGAGCTCCTTGACGACCGCAGGCTCGGCCTGCAGGTCGATGACCGAGTAGATGCCCTCGGGCTTCTTCTTGATCTCGTAAGCGAGACGACGACGGCCCCAGGTGTCGACCTTCTCAACCTTTCCGTTGCCCTCACGGACGACGGAGAGGAAGTTCTCGATCAGCGGGGAGACAGCGCGCTCCTCGAGATCGGGGTCGAGGATGACCATCACCTCGTAGTGACGCATGTGGAACCCACCTCCTTTGGACTCAGCGGCCACGGTCGTTCCGTGGCAGGAGGGTCGTGATGCGTAAGCACCAGTGTCGCCGGATCGAACGGCCGCCGCCGACAACACCCTCCATGGAGAGGGGCCGCCGGGCTGGCCTGGGCAGACACCGGTGCAGACCGTACAGAGTACCCGCTGACCCGCTTCCGGTTGAAATCCGGTGGTCAGGAGACGCAATCTGGACACATCGGGTGTGAGCGGCGCCACCACGCGCCCCGTTCAGCCAGGAGGTACTCATGGCACAGGCAATAGGACCCCGTCCCCCCGTCTCGCTCCTCGCCACGGACGGCAGGAGCCATCCGCTCCAGCAGGCCCTGGTGGCGGTGACGGTGGTGCTCGGCGTGCTCGCCTTCGTGACGGCGATGTTCCACAACCTGCATCTGCTCAGTTCGTGGGCTGGACTCGTCGGAATCCTCACGGGCGCGTACGGGCAGTACATCTCGGTGACTACGCGTGAACGGTTCCTGCTGGTCATCGGCATGGGCGCGGCCGCCATCGGCTTCTTCCTGGGCATGGCCCACGGCGGCCTCTTCGGCGGCATCGTGGGCTGACCCGCGAGCGTCGGCCGGAACGGCGCGAGGATCCGCCCAGGGACCTCGCGCCGTTCCCGTACATGGGGCCAGACGGCGCGCTCGGCGGTCACAGTAGGCTTCGGCGCGAGAGCCGGAGCCCCTGACCGATGGGGACACACCTGCCGAGGAGCGCCCCGCATGAGCCTGACCCTGAGGACCATCAGCCGAGAGCAGCATCTGGCGTACATCCAGAACCTGCCCGCGGCGAGTCACATGCAGGTCCCGGCCTGGGCGGACGTGAAGGCGGAGTGGCGCTCGGAGAGCCTCGGCTGGTTCGACAAGAGCGGGCAGCTCGTCGGGGTGGGCCTGGTGCTCTACCGCCAGCTCCCCAAGATCAAGCGGTACCTCGCCTATATGCCCGAGGGCCCGGTCATCAACTGGTACGCGCCGAACCTGGACGACTGGCTGCGGCCGATGCTGGCGCACCTCAAGCAGCAGGGCGCCTTCTCCGTGAAGATGGGCCCGCCGGTCATCATCCGCCGCTGGGACGCGCCCGCCATCAAGGCGGGCATCCAGGACCCCGAGGTCAAGCGGCTGCGCGATGTCGAGGCCACCCACATCGAGCCGCGCGCCTTCGAGGTGGCGGACCGGCTGCGGAAGATGGGCTGGCAGCAGGGCGAGGACGGCGGCGCCGGGTTCGGTGACGTACAGCCCCGCTACGTCTACCAGGTGCCGCTGGCGAACCGCTCGCTCGAAGACGTCCACAAGGGCTTCAACCAGCTGTGGCGGCGCAACATCAAGAAGGCCGAGAAGGCCGGTGTCGAGGTCGTCCAGGGCGGCTACACCGAGCTCGCCGAGTGGCAGCGGCTGTACGAGATCACGGCGGAGCGCGACCGCTTCCGGCCGCGTCCGCTGAGCTACTTCCAGCGCATGTGGACGGCTCTCAACACCGAGGACCCCAACCGGATGCGGCTCTACTTCGCCCGGCACGAGGGCGAGAACGTCGCGGCCGCGACGATGCTGATCGTCGGCGGGCACGTCTGGTACTCGTACGGCGCCTCCGCGAACCACAAGCGCGAGGTCCGGCCGTCGAACGCGATGCAGTGGCGGATGCTGCGCGACGCGTACGCCATGGGCGCCACCGTCTACGACCTGCGCGGGATCTCCGACTCGCTGGACGAGACCGACCACCTCTTCGGCCTGATCCAGTTCAAGGTCGGCACCGGCGGGCAGGCGGCCGAGTACCTCGGCGAGTGGGACTTCCCGCTCAACAAGCTGCTGCACAAGGCGCTCGACATCTATATGTCGCGCCGCTGACGCGTGTCCGGCACGTGTCCAGCGGCGTCCGGACAGGCCTATGCGCCGCCCGTACGCCACTGATACACCCCTGATCCGCTTCCGCCGACACCTCCCGCCCCGCTGACGAAACCGGCTTCATTGGTTTCAATGGGGCTTCGGCACCACACACCTCCCGCACCACACACCTCCCACACCGCCGCACCAGAAGGGTTCCGGACCGGCCATGGCGCTCTCCCTCTACGTCGACACCGCGCGCTGGCGGGCGCACCAGAAATCCGTCCTCGACCAGTTCCCCGGCCTCGTCCCGGTCTGCAAGGGCAACGGGTACGGCTTCGGCCACGAGCGGCTGGCCGACGAGGCCATCCGTTTCGGCTCCGACATGCTCGCCGTCGGAACCACCTACGAGGCCGCCCGTATCAAGGACTGGTTCAGCGGCGACCTCCTGGTCCTCACCCCGTTCCGCCGGGGAGAGGAGCCGGTGCCGCTGCCCGACCGCGTCGTGCGGTCCGTGTCCTCCGTGGACGGCGTACACGCCCTGGTGGGCGCCCGGGTCGTCATCGAGTGCATGAGCTCGATGAAGCGCCACGGCGTCAAGGAGGAGGAGCTCGGGCAGCTGCACGCCGCCATCGAGGACGTACGGCTCGAAGGCTTCGCCCTGCACCTGCCGCTGGACCGCACGGACGGCTCGGACGCGGTCGAGGAGGTCATCGCCTGGATGGACCGCCTCCGCGCGGCCCGGCTGCCGCTGCACACCATGTTCGTCAGCCATCTGCGCGCCGAGGAGCTGGGGCGGCTCCAGCAGCAGTTCCCGCAGACCCGCTTCCGCGCCCGTATCGGCACCCGCCTGTGGCTGGGCGACCACGAGGCGACGGAATACCGCGGCTCCGTGCTGGACGTGACGCGCGTGGCCAAGGGCGACCGCTTCGGCTACCGCCAGCAGAAGGCCGCGTCGGACGGCTGGCTGGTGGTCGTCGCGGGCGGTACGTCGCACGGGGTCGGCCTGGAGGCTCCGAAGGCCCTGCACGGCGTGATGCCGCGCGCCAAGGGGGTCGCGCGCGCGGGACTGGCCACCGTCAACCGCAACCTGTCGCCGTTCGTCTGGGCGGGCAAGCAGCGCTGGTTCGCCGAGCCGCCGCACATGCAGGTGTCGATCCTGTTCGTCCCGGCGGACGCCCAGGAGCCGAAGGTGGGCGACGAGCTGGTCGCCCACCTGCGCCACACGACCACCCAGTTCGACCGTCTCGTCGAACACTGAGACGGACCGGTGAGGCGTACGCGCACGACGTACGCCTGCCGGGGGCCGGGCCGCCGCTCCGTACGGGGTGGCGGCCCGGCCTTCTCAGTCGGTGGCCGGTTCCCGCTCCACGCCCCAGTCCACCCGCGGCCCCTCGACCGCGGGGTGCTCCTCCCGCGCCGGACGCGCCGCCCGGCCCAGCACGAACACGTCCGGGGCCCCGTCGAGCACCCCGCCGGACGGATCGTCCGAGCCGTCGCGCCGCACCGGATCCCGCTCCGGCAGGAGGATGTCCCGTACGACCATGGCGCAGAGGTAGAGCGTGCCCAGCAGGTGCAGGGCGATCACCAGCTGGTACCCCTCCGCGGGCAGCCCCTGGTGCTTCTCGCCGCTCGTCGTGTAAGCGAGGTACAGCCAGATCCCCAGGAAGTACATGACCTCGCAGGCCTGCCAGATCAGGAAGTCCCGCCAGCGCGGCCTGGCCAGCACGGCCAGCGGGATCAGCCACAGCACGTACTGCGGTGAGTAGACCTTGTTGACCAGGATGAACACCGCGACGACGAGGAAGGCGAGCTGCGCGAAACGCGGCCTGCGCGGTGCCATCAGGGTCAGCGCGCCGATGGCCGCGCACAGGGCGACGGTCGTCAGGGTCGAGACGGTGTTGACGGTCGCGACCTCGATGCCCTCGCCGGTGCGCTGGGTGATGACCAGCCAGAAGGAGCCGAAGTCGATGCCCCGCTCCTGGCTGAACGTGTAGAACTTCTTCCAGCCCTCCGGGGCCAGCACCATCACCGGCAGGTTCACCACCAGCCAGGACGCCACCGCCCCGAGCGTGGCCGTGCCGAACTCCCGCCATTTGCCCGCCCGCCAGCACAGGACGAACACCGGCCCCAGCAGGAACACGGGGTAGAGCTTGGCGGCCGTGGCGAGCCCGATGAGCACGCCGAAGGCCAGTACCCGGCCGCGGGACCACATGAGCATCGCCGCGGCCGTCAGCGCGACGGCCAGCAGGTCCCAGTTGATCGTCGCGGTGAGCGCGAAGGCCGGGGCGAGGGCCACCAGCAGCCCGTCCCAGGGACGGAGCCGGTGCGTACGCGCGACACAGACGACGATGATCACCGCGCAGATCATCAGCATGCCCGCGTTGACCATCCAGTACATCTGCTCGCGGTACTGAAGCGACCCGCCCGGCGTCAGCCAGGACGCGACCTGCATGAACAGCCCCGTCAGAACGGGGTACTCCAGGTACTGCATGTCTCCGGGCAGCCGGTCGAAGTACGGCACCAGACCGTCGGAGAAGCCGCGCGCGGCGAACAGATGCGGGATATCCGAATAGCAGGCGTGTGTGTACTGCGAGCCCGCGCCTCTGAACCACGCCCAGTTGTAGCAGGGCAGCTTCTGCACCATGCCCAGCGCGAAGGTCCCGAGGGCCACCAGAGCGACGACGGCCGCTGGCGGGAGCGCCGCGCTGCCCATCCGGGCCCAGCGCCCCGACGGCCCGCCGATCAGCTCGCTGCCCGCCGCGGCGACCTCGTCCTGGTGCGTGGGCCGCACGACGGACCGTTCCTGGTGCTGGTGCACGCTGGTGTCTTCTGCGCTTGGCATGCCGCACATCCTGCCGTACGGGGCGCAGGGGACGACGAGGGCCGCCGCACCCCGGGGGGTGCGGCGGCCCTCGTGTCTTCCTGGCCTTGCGGACATCGGCCGGCCGGACGTCATCCGGCCGACGCGGTGCTAGCCGGCCGGTCCGCCGAAGATGTTGCCGGTGGTGGTGTTGCCGTTTCCGTTGCCGTTGCCGCCGTTTCCGTTGCCGCCGTTCCAGTTCCCGTTGGTCGATGGCGGGGGAGTCGTCGACGGGTCGCCGCCGCCGGTGGTATCCCCGCCGGTGGCTCCGTTGCTGGTCCCGCCGTCGTTGTGCTGGCAGTCCCAGTCGAACCGGCCGCAGCTCTCGCCGGGGTCGGGGGACGCCGGAGGCGTGGTCTCCGGCGGCGTCTCGGTCTCCGAGGTGGTCGGTGACGGATCAGTCGTGTGCTCGGGCGTGGGCGTGGGGCTCTGTGCGCCACCGCCGTAGACCTTGTCGCCGATCGGCTCCGCCTCGGGGAAGTTCTCGATCTTCTCGCCCTCGAGTGCGCCCGCCATGTAGTCGTGCCAGATCTGGGCCGGGAACGACGCACCGTGGATGGTCCTCTCACCACCCGTGCCGTACATCTTCTCGAACTTACGGCCCTTGTTCTTCTCGTTGTCATCGAGCCGGTACATGCTGATGGCGGTGGAAAGCTGCGGCGTGTAGCCGACGAACCAGGCGGACTTGTTGTCGTCCGTCGTACCCGTCTTGCCCGCCACGTCCCGGCCCGGGAGCCGCGCGGGGGTACCCGTTCCCTTCTCGACGACGTTCTTCAGGACGTCGGTGACGTTGTCGGCGATCGCGGCGTCGAAGGCGCGCTTGTTGGCGACCTCGTGCCGGTAGACCACCTTGCCGCCCTGCTTCACCTCGGAGACCGAGAAGGGCTCACGCTGCTGGCCGCTGGCCGCGAAGGTCGCGTACGCGCCGGCCATCCGGATCGCGCTGGGCGAGGACGTACCGATGGAGAACGACGGCACGGTCGCGTTCGCCAGGCTGCCATCGTCCTTCAGCCCCGTGGCCATGGCGATGTCCTTGACCTTGTCGGTGCCGACGTCCATGCCGAGCTGTACGTACGGGGAGTTGGCGGACCACTGCATCGCCTCGCGCAGGGTGATGTCGCCCCGCGACTCGTGGCCGTCGTTGGCCTGACGCCACTCCTTGCCGTTCTCGTCGGCCCAGATCTGGCCGTTGTACTTCTTGATCCTCAGCAGGTCGTCGGCGTTGTAGATGCTGAGCGGCGAGATCTTCGTACGCTCCCCCGGCCCCTGCTCCGGCCCGAGTGCCGGGTTGCGCTTGCCGTACTCCATCGCCGCCGCCAGTACGAACGGCTTGAAGGTCGAACCGACCTGGGCACCGGTCGGGTTGGCGTTGTTGGTGAAGTGCTTGGTCGCGTCCTGACCGCCGTAGATCGCCACGATGGCACCGGTCTTGGGGTCGACCGAGCCGCCGCCGAACTGGACGTGGGTGTCCGTCTTCGGGCGCGCCTTCGGGTCGATCTTGTTCTTGTAGACCTTGTTGACCGCGGCTTCGAGTTCCTCGACCTTGTCCTTGTTGAAGGTCGTCTGGATCTGGTAGCCGCCCCGGGCCAGCATCTCCGCCGTGATGCCCTTGGTGTTGTTGCTGAGGAAGTACTTGCGGGCCAGTTCGACCAGATAGCCGGTCTGACCGCCCAGCTGGGCGTTCTGCTTCGGCGGATCGGGCATCGGGAACTTGGTGTACTTGGCGCGCTCCGCCTGCGAGAGGCGGCCGTCCTTCACCTCTTCGTCGAGGATCCACTTCCAGCGCTTCTTGGCCCGCTCGGTGTTCAGCTCCTTGGTCGCCTGCTTGGAGTCGACTTCGGGGGCGCCCGCCGGGTCGTAGTACGAGGCGCCCTTGAGCAGCGAGGCCATGAACGCGCACTCGCTCGGGTTCAGATCCACGGCGTCCTTGCCGTAGTACGCACGGGCCGCCGCCTGGAGCCCCGAGGCGCCGCGGCCGTAGTACGCGACATTGAGGTAGCCCCTGATGATCTCGCTCTTCTTCATGTCGTTGTTGACCTTGAGCGTGATGAAGAGTTCCTGGAACTTCCGGCTCAGGGTCTGTTCCTGCGACAGGCGCGAGTTCTTCACGTACTGCTGGGTGATCGTCGAACCACCCTGGGTCTCACCGCCGGTGGCCATGTTGAACAGGGCGCGGGCGATACCCATGGGGTCGATGCCCTGGTCGTGCTCGAAGGACTTGTTCTCGGCCGAGATGACGGCGTTCCGCATCGCCACGGGGATCTGCTCGTACTCGATGATCTGGCGGTTGGCCGCACCGCCGGTGGCGATCATCTGCGTGCCGTCGTCCCAGAGGTAGACGTTGTTCTGTGCCTTCGCCGCTTCGTTGATATTGGGCTTCCCGACCATCGCGTACGCGATGGTGGCGACCCCCATGAGCATCCCGAGGAAGCCGATGCACAGGCCGGTGACCAGCTTCCACGACGGCATCCAGCGCCACAGGCCGTCCTTCTCGGCGCGCGGGTAATCGATGAAGCGCTTCTTGGCGGGGCGCCGGGCCTTGCGGCCGCGTCCCCTGCCGGGCTCTTCGTGCGCTCCGTCGCCACCGCCGCGGCGACGGCCGCCGCCCCCGCCACCGCGGCCCGCGCCCCCGCGCTGAGCCGCCCGGCGGGCTTCGGCGCGTCCGCCGTGCGGACCGCCTCCGCTGTGCGAACCTGAAGGTGACTCGGAGGTTACTCCACGTGACGGAGCGGCGCGGCGTCCTGAGGACTGCTGGGCAGCTCGTCTGGCCGCTGCGCGCCCGCCACCTTGCGGCTCGGGCGTTTTGCGACGGTGCTCGCTCATCGAACGACTACTCCTCGGGCAGGCGAGAGCGCCTGGAAGCGGCAGTTGAGATCCGGTCCCCCGAATTGCGGACCAGCCTTCCGGCAGGCTCGTCCGCCATGCGTCCGGCTGGTCCGCGAAGACTGACGCGTGAGCGCGTCTCGCGGTTCCCGGTGGTCTGCATGCCGCACAGACTACGCACGGTCAAAACCCTCCTAGGGCCGAACTTCACCCCAAACAACGCAAGTCGGTGCCTACGAATTCACGATGTGACGCCGTTCACGATGACCCCTCTTGTCGCATCGCGGGTACCGATCTATCGTCGGGATGTATCGAGTCGATACATCCGCTCGGCACATCAGCTCGATACACGCACTCGGCATGGGGCTTCGCAGGAGCGCCAGCAGCACTCGGAGAAGGAGGAGGCGAAGGTGAGCAGACGCTCAGGCATCCTCGAATTCGCCGTTCTCGGTCTGCTCCGCGAGTCTCCGATGCACGGCTACGAGCTGCGCAAGCGCCTCAACACCTCGTTGGGCATCTTCCGCGCCTTCAGTTACGGCACCCTCTACCCCTGCCTCAAGGCGCTGGTCGCCAACGGGTGGCTGGCTGAGGAGCCGGGGGCCGTCCCCTCCGAGGCCCCGCCCGCCACCGCCCGCGCGGTCGCTCCCGCATCCTCACTGGCCGGACGCCGCGCCAAGATCGTCTACCGGCTGACGGCGCAAGGTAAGGAGCACTTCGAGGAGCTGCTCTCGCACACCGGCCCCGACTCCTGGGAGGACGAGCACTTCGCAGCCCGCTTCGCCTTCTTCGGCCAGACGGAGCGCGAGGTGCGGATGCGGGTGCTGGAAGGCCGGCGCAGCCGGCTGGAGGAGCGGCTGGAGAAGATGCGGGCCTCTCTGGCCCGCACCCGCGAGCGCCTCGACGACTACACGCTTGAGCTGCAGCGGCACGGCATGGAATCCGTGGAGCGCGAAGTGCGCTGGCTGAACGAGCTCATCGAGAGCGAGCGCTCCGGGCGGGACCAGCGACGGTCCTCGCCCGGGGGCGAAGCTCAGCAGAACACCGCAGGAGAGACGGACGGCCTGCCCCGGCGCCGGGGTGACACCCCGCCGGATCCGTCCGACGACACCTCAAAGTGAGGCCCCCGCAGTTCCGCGGGTCCTCATCGGGAACATCCAAAACACACAGGGAGCAACCGGAATGGGTTCGGTTCGCGTAGCCATCGTCGGCGTGGGCAACTGCGCCGCCTCGCTGGTCCAGGGCGTCGAGTACTACAAGGACGCCGATCCGGCCGGCAAGGTGCCCGGTCTGATGCACGTCCAGTTCGGCGACTACCACGTGCGTGACGTCGAGTTCGTCGCCGCCTTCGACGTCGACGCGAAGAAGGTCGGTCTCGACCTCGCGGACGCCATCGGTGCCAGCGAGAACAACACCATCAAGCTCTGCGACGTGCCGAACTCCGGCGTCACCGTCCAGCGCGGCCACACCCACGACGGTCTCGGCAAGTACTACCGCGAGACCATCGAGGAGTCCGCCGAGGCGCCGGTCGACATCGTCCAGATCCTCAAGGACCGCAAGGTCGACGTTCTCGTCTGCTACCTGCCCGTGGGTTCCGAGGTCGCCGCGAAGTTCTACGCGCAGTGCGCCATCGACGCCAAGGTCGCGTTCGTCAACGCCCTCCCGGTCTTCATCGCCGGTACCAAGGAGTGGGCGGACAAGTTCACCGAGGCCGGTGTCCCGATCGTCGGTGACGACATCAAGTCGCAGGTCGGCGCGACCATCACGCACCGCGTGATGGCGAAGCTGTTCGAGGACCGCGGTGTCATCCTGGACCGCACGATGCAGCTGAACGTCGGCGGCAACATGGACTTCAAGAACATGCTCGAGCGCGAGCGCCTGGAGTCCAAGAAGATCTCCAAGACGCAGGCCGTCACCTCCCAGATCCCCGACCGGGACCTCGGCGAGAAGAACGTCCACATCGGCCCGTCCGACTACGTGGCCTGGCTGGACGACCGCAAGTGGGCCTACGTCCGCCTGGAGGGCCGCGCGTTCGGCGACGTCCCGCTGAACCTGGAGTACAAGCTCGAGGTCTGGGACTCCCCGAACTCGGCCGGTGTCATCATCGACGCCCTGCGCGCCGCGAAGATCGCCAAGGACCGCGGCATCGGTGGCCCGATCCTCTCCGCGTCCTCCTACTTCATGAAGTCCCCGCCGGTTCAGTACTTCGACGACCAGGCCCGCGAGAACGTCGAGAAGTTCATCCGCGGCGAGGTCGACAACTGACGCAGCCGCACATGGAGCGGGCGCACGGTGTTCTGCCGGGCCCCATGCTCCCTGAGGCTCCGTACCGTTGAGGGGCCCCGGGCAATCTGCCCGGGGCCCCTCAACGTATGTGACTCTTGACCGCATGGCCGTCGTCGGTGATCTGCGCGTTCTTCTGCGCCTTCGGGACTTCCGCCGCCTGCTGACGGTGCGTGTCCTCTCCCAGTCCGCTGACGGTGTCTTCCAGGTGGCCCTGGCGGCCCATGTCGTCTTCTCGCCGGAGAAACAGGCCTCGGCGGGTGCCATCGCCTCCGCGATGGCGGTGCTGTTGCTGCCCTACTCGGTCGTCGGCCCCTTCGCCGGTGTCCTGCTGGACCGCTGGCCGCGCCGCCAGGTCTTCCTGTACGGGAATCTGCTGCGGGCCGCGCTCGCCTGCTGCACCGCGCTCCTCATACTCGGCGCCGTGCCTGACTGGCTCTTCTATGTCTCGGCGCTGTGCGTCACCGCGGTCAACCGCTTCGTCCTGGCCGGTCTCTCTGCCGCGCTGCCGCGTGTCGTCGACCGCGACCGGCTGGTGCTGGCCAACTCGCTCTCGCCGACCGCCGGTACGCTCGCGGCCACCGCGGGCGGCGGCCTCGCCTTCGCCGTACGGCTGCTGCTCGCCGACTCCGACGCCGCGGTGGTACTGCTGGGCGCGGCGCTCTACCTCGCTTCGGCGCTGGCGTCCCTGACCCTGGCGACCGGGCTGCTCGGGCCGGACCGGCACGGGACGCGGGCCGGGCTGAGTGAAGCACTGGCCATCACCGCACGGGGGCTGGCCGACGGCTTGCGCCATCTGGCGGCGCGGAAGCAGGCGGCCCGGGTGCTGGCCGCCATGACCGCGATGCGCTTCTGCTACGGAGCACTGACCGTGACGGTGCTGATGCTGTGCCGGTACGCCTGGACCGAGAGTGAATCCGAGGGGCTGGCCCTCCTCGGGCTGGCCGTGGGGGTCTCCGGCGCGGGATTCTTCGCGGCGGCCGTGCTGACGCCCTGGGCGGCAGGGCGGCTCGGCCGCCTCCGCTGGATGACGGTGTGCGCGGCCGTGGCCGCCGTACTCGAACCGGCGCTGGGGCTCTGGTTCGTTCCGCTGCCGATGCTGGTCGCAGCGTTCGTCCTCGGACTGGTCACCCAGGGCGCGAAGATCGCGACGGACACCGTGGTGCAGACCTCGGTGGCGGACTCCTTCCGCGGGCGCGTCTTCTCCCTCTACGACGTGCTGTTCAACGTCGCCTTCGTGGGCGCCGCCGCGGTGGCCGCACTGCTGCTGCCGCCCGACGGTCGCTCGGTCGCTGTGGTGGGCGGGGTGGCGGTCATCTACGCGGCCGTCGCCATGCTGCTGTTCCGGTGGGGGCGGACCGAACAGGCCCCCACCGGGGAGGGCCGCTGTTTCACGTGAAACAGCGGCCCTCCCACCCGGAGCGCGGCCATGTTTCACGTGAAACATGGCCCGCCCGGCACTCCCTCACCACGGCAAACCGCACCTTGATCCGCCTCAGTGACCGGCCTCAGTCCTGGGCGGCCCACCACTCCTTGAGCTTCTCGACCGCCGCGTCGTGCCCCAGCGGCCCGTGCTCCAGTCGCAGCTCCAGCAGGAACGCGTAGGCCTTGCCGATCACCGGACCGGGGCCGACGCCCAGGGTCTTCATGATCTCGTTGCCGTCCAGGTCAGGACGGATCGCGTCCAGCTCCTCCTGCTCCTGCAGCTGCGCGATGCGCTCCTCCAGCCCGTCGTAGGTCCGGGAGAGCGCGGCGGCCTTGCGCTTGTTCCGCGTCGTGCAGTCCGAGCGGGTCAGCTTGTGCAGCCGCTCCAGCAGCGGACCAGCGTCCCGTACGTACCGGCGGACCGCGGAGTCCGTCCACTCACCGTCGCCGTAACCGTGGAAGCGCAGATGCAGCTCCACCAGCTTCGAGACGTCCTTGACCAGGTCGTTGGAGTACTTGAGCGCGGTCATCCGCTTCTTGACCATCTTGGCCCCCACCACCTCATGGTGGTGGAACGAGACGCGCCCGTCCTTCTCGAAGCGGCGGGTCCGCGGCTTGCCGATGTCATGAAGGAGGGCGGCCAGGCGCAGCGTCAGGTCGGGGCCGTCCTTCTCCAGGTCGATCGCCTGCTCCAGAACGGTCAGCGAGTGCTCGTAGACGTCCTTGTGACGGTGATGCTCGTCACTTTCCAGTCGCAGGGCAGGAAGCTCCGGCAGCACCTGCTGTGCCAGCCCCGTGTCGACGAGCAGGGACAGACCCTTGCGCGGATGCGAGGAGAGCAGCAGCTTGTTCAGCTCCTCCCGCACCCGCTCGGCGGAGACGATCTCGATGCGGCTGGCCATCTCCGTCATCGCGGTGACCACGTCGGGAGCGACGTCAAAGTCCAGCTGCGCCGCGAAACGGGCGGCGCGCAGCATCCGCAGCGGGTCGTCGGAGAACGACTCCTCGGGTGTTCCGGGGGTACGCAGGACGCGCGCCGCCAGGTCGTCGAGGCCGCCGTACGGATCGACGAACTCCTTCTGCGGGAGCGCCACGGCCATCGCGTTGACCGTGAAGTCCCGGCGGACGAGATCTTCCTCGATGGAGTCGCCGTAGGAGACCTCGGGTTTGCGCGAGGTCCGGTCGTACGCCTCCGAGCGGTACGTGGTGACCTCGATCTGGTAGCCGTCCTTCTGGACACCCACGGTGCCGAAGGCGATCCCGACCTCCCAGACCGCGTCGGCCCACGGCCGGACGATCTTCAGTACGGCCTCGGGGCGGGCATCGGTCGTGAAGTCCAGGTCGTTCCCGAGCCTGCCGAGAAGCGCGTCCCGGACCGAGCCGCCGACCAGCGCGAGACCGAAACCGGCGTCCTGGAAACGGCGGGCGAGGTCGTCGGCGACCGGGGACACGCGCAGCAGTTCGCTGACTGCGCGGTGCTGCACCTGGGTCAGGGCACGGGAGCTGTCTTCATTGGCGTTCGACACAACAGAAAAGGGTACGTGCCCGGACCGGCCCGGTCGCCCTGGATATCGTCCGCCCTGCGAGACTCTTCCGATCATGTAGCGAACTCCCCAGCACTTGGCGCCCTCGTACATCGTTACCATGCGTGGACGCAACAACCGACAAGCATCGACACCAGCTGACGACGACGAGGGACGGGTAGGCGCGTGGCCGAGGCGGCAGACACTCAGGGGATCGATCCCTCTCCTGCCCGCCGGTGGCTGCGGCGCACAGCCGCCCTGGTCACCGGGGCACCTCTCATCGCGGCACTCCTGGCCGGACCGACCGCGTCCGCCACTCCTGCCGACGCCACCGCCAAGGCCCCCTCCGGGTCCAGAACGGTGGACGTGTCCCTGAACACCCTGGCTCCGAGCGCCCCGGTCAAGGGGGACACCCTGACCATCTCCGGCACCGTGACCAACCGGGGCAAGGACACCGTCACGGACGCCGAGGTCGACCTGCGGGTAGGCCCGAAGGGTCTCGGCCGGACGCAGATCGACGACGTCGCCGGGCGCACCGGCTTCGCGTTCGGCAGCGATCCCGCTCCGCTCGGTGGCAAGTACACGGTGAAGTTCGCGAAACTCCGCTCCGGGATCAGCCAGGACTTCACGCTGTCCGTCCCGGTCGGCAAGCTCGGGCTGAGTGACGACGGGGTCTACCAGCTCGGCGTCTCCCTGTCGGGACAGACCGCCCGTGCGCCGTACCAGCAGGTGCTGGGAATCGAGCGCACCTTCCTGCCCTGGCAGGAGGAGGAGCGCGACACCAGGACGAAGCTCACCTATCTCTGGCCGCTCATCGCGTCGGCCCATGTCACCGCCGAGACGGGCACCGACGATCAGCAGACGCCGGTGTTCGCGGACGACGGCCTGGCCGACGAGCTGGCCCCGGGCGGGCGGCTGGAGCAGCTGGTGTCCCTGGGCAGCGGCCTGCCGGTGACCTGGGTGATCGACCCGGACCTGCTGGCCAGTGTCGACGCGATGACGGGGAACTACCGCGTCAAGTCCGGCGACACCACCGTGGCCGGGACCAACCAGGCCGTCGCCAAGAGGTGGCTCACCGCCCTCGAATCCGCGGTGTCGGACGGACGGGTCGTCGCGCTGCCGTTCGCCGACCCCGACCTGGCCTCCATCGCACACCGCGGGAAGACCGTCTCCGGCACCCTCAGCCATCTGCAGACCGCCACCGAAGTGGCCGGGACGACGGTGCAGACCATCCTCCACGTGAAGCCGTCGACCGACTTCGCCTGGCCCGTCGACGGAGCGATCGACCCGTCGATCGTCGATGTCGCCACCTCGGCCGGGGCCCATAAGGTGATCGCCCGCAGCGACAGCCTCCAGGAGACCGGCAACCTGCGGTACACCCCCACGGCCGCCCGGCCGATCGGCAACGGCACCACCGCGGTCGTCGCCGACGCCCGGCTCTCCACGGCCTTTCAGGGCGACATGTCGAAGGCCGGGAAGTCCACCCTCGCCGTCCAGAAGTTCCTCGCCCAGACGCTCGCACTGACCGCGCAGGACACGGATGAGGAGCGGAGCATCGTCGTCGCGCCCCAGCGCACGCCCTCCGTGGCCCAGGCGCAGTCGATGGCCCGCGCCCTTCAGGCACTCGACGACGGGCGCTGGACTCAGCCGGTCGGCCTGGTCGACGCGGCCGACGCGACGCCCGACGCCGAGGCGACGACGGACGTCCCGCGCGGCTCGCAGTACCCGAAGAAGCTCCGCCGCCAGGAGCTGCCCACCCAGGCCTTCCAGGACATCAAGTCCACGCAGACCTCGCTGAACAACTTCCAGGTCATCCTGACCCAGCCCGAGCGGGTGGTGACCCCCTTCGGCAACGCGCTCAACCGCTCCATGTCGACGTCCTGGCGGGGCCGCCCACTGGAGGCCCAGCTGTACCGGGACTCGGTACGCGGCTACCTCCAGGACCTCATCAACGAGGTCCAGCTCATCTCCAAGTCGGACGTCACCCTGTCCGGCCGCAGCGCCACGATCCCGGTGACCGTGCAGAACAGGCTGCTGCAGGGCGTGGACCATCTCGTCCTCCGGCTCAAGTCGGAGAACGCGACGCGGCTCAAGCTGAACGACGGCGGAGCGGTGGCGGAACAGCCGATCCGGATCGGCGCCGGTCACAGCCAGTCCGTGAAGTTCGACGCGGCGGCGAACGTCAACGGCCAGGTACAGATGACGGCGCAGCTCTACACCGAGGACGGCACACCGTACGGCGGTGAGATGACCTTCACCGTGAAGGTCTCCGAGCTCACCCCGACCGTGCTGCTCGTCATCGCGGGCGGGCTGCTGCTCCTGGTCCTCGCGGGCATCAGGATGTACACCCACCGCAAGCGTGCCAACGCGGGAGGCGCCGCCGGGGACGACGGCGGCGAACCCGGGCAGCCGAGTGACCCGACTCCGGACACCGGTCCGGAAAACGGGGAGCCGTCGTCCTCGGGTGAGAAAGTGGAACGTTGAGCGATGTCTGTCGTGGCCGGTCGGCCGGGGACGATGAGGTGGGGTTTCGATGAACGCGCCGTACGACGGTGACCGCGGTCAGGGTGCGGGCGGCGGCGGGCCGTCCGGCGGGCCCCCGCCGCCTCCGGGCCCCGGCCAGGTCCCGCCGCCTCCCGGCCCCGGCCAGGTCCCGCCGCCCGACCCGTACCTGCAGGACGCCTACGACCGCGACCCCTACCGCGCGCAGGACCTGTCGGTCCAGGACCCGGTGAGCGAGGCGCTGTACGACCGGGCAGCGCACCCGCCGCCGCCCCCCGGCACGTACCAGCAGCCCCATCCGCTCTACCAGCAGCCGCCCGCGGCCCAGTACCCGCCCGACCCCCGGATCTGGGCCCAGACGCCTCCGCCCGAGCCGGACGGCCCCTCGCGGCATCTTCCGTACGGCGACCACGCGGCGACCACCGAGTTCGTCGGGGTGGACGACCTCGTCAGCGAGGCCTCGCGCAACGGTGAGCAGCCGGACGCCTTCGCGCACCTCTTCCGCGACCAGGAGAGGCCGGCCGGGTCCGCTCCCGTTCCCCCGGAGCCCGAGCCCGCTCCGGCGCCCGCTCCGGCCAAGTCCGGCGGCCGGGCCTCCGGCCTGCTGAAGTCCAGCGCGCTGATGGCGGCGGGCACGCTCGTCTCCCGTCTCACCGGTTTCGTCCGCAGCCTGGTGATCACCGCGGCGCTCGGTGCGGCGCTGCTCGGCGACAGCTTCACCATCGCGTACACGCTGCCGACGATGATCTACATCCTCACCGTGGGCGGCGGCCTGAACTCGGTCTTCGTACCTCAGCTCGTCCGCTCCATGAAGGACGACGAGGACGGCGGCGAGGCCTATGCCAACCGGCTGCTGACCCTCGTCATGGTGGCGCTCGGAGTGATCGTCGGGATCGCGGTCCTCGCCGCTCCGTGGCTGATTCACATGATGTCGCCGACGATCGCCCAGGACGCGGCGGCCAACAGCGTCGCCGTGACCTTCGCCCGGTACTGCCTGCCGACCATCTTCTTCATGGGCGTGCACGTCGTCATGGGCCAGATCCTCAACGCCCGAGGCAAGTTCGGCGCGATGATGTGGACCCCGGTCCTCAACAACATCGTGATGATCTTCACGTTCGGCATGTTCATCTGGGTCTACGGCACGTCCGCCGAGTCCAAGATGGGTGTGCAGACCATTCCGCCGGAGGGCATCCGGCTGCTGGGCATCGGCACGCTGCTCGGACTGGTCGTCCAGGCCCTGGCCATGATTCCGTACCTGCGCGAGGCCGGTTTCCGGTTCCGTCCCCGGTTCGACTGGAAGGGCCACGGGCTCGGCAAGACGATCAAGCTGGCCAAGTGGACCGTCCTGTTCGTGCTGGCCAACCAGGCGGGCGTGATCGTCGTCACGCAGCTGGCGACAGCGGCTGGCAAGCTGTCCGGCAAGGACGGCACCGGCTTCCTCGCCTACTCCAACGCCCAGCTGATCTGGGGCATGCCGCAGGCGATCATCACCGTCTCGGTCATGGCCGCCCTGCTGCCCCGGATCTCCCGCGCCGCCCATGACGACGATCCGGGTGCCGTCCGGGACGACATCTCCCAGGGGCTGCGCAACTCCGCCGTCGCGATCGTGCCGGTGGCCTTCTCCTTCCTCGCGCTCGGCCTGCCGATGTGCACGCTGCTGTACGCCTCCGCCGGTACCGAAGCCGCCCGCTCCATGGGCTTCATCCTCATGGCCTTCGGTCTCGGCCTGATCCCGTACTCCGTGCAGTACGTGGTGCTGCGCGGCTTCTACGCGTACGAGGACACCCGCACGCCCTTCTACAACACGGTGATCGTCGCCGCGGTCAACGCGGCCGTCTCGGCCCTCTGCTACGTGGTCCTGCCCGCCCGCTGGGCGGTGGTCGGGATGGCCGGCGCGTACGGGCTCGCCTACGCCGTCGGCGTGGGGGTGGCCTGGCGGCGGCTGCGCAATCGCCTGGGCGGTGACCTGGACGGTGCCCATGTCGTACGGACCTACGCCCGGCTGTGCCTGGCGGCGGTCCCGGCAGCGATTCTCGGCGGCGGCGTGGGCTTCGCCGTCCTGTCGGGGCTCGGTGAAGGTGCCGTCGGTTCACTGGCCGCGCTGATCTGCGGCGGAGTCGTGCTGCTCGGAGTCTTCTTCGTCGCCGCCAAGCGGATGCGGATCGAGGAGATCAACGGCATGGTCGGCATGGTCCGGGGACGGCTCGGCCGCTGAGGAACACCGGCCGCACAACCATCAGCGCCCCTGGCGTGTCGTGGATAGCGCCGGAGTGTGGGCACAATTGGCGTAACTGTGCAGAGCTGGCTGGCATCGCGCAACGGATGGGGAGGCAGGAACGACGGTGGCGGAACGTAGCACGGCTGCCGTCGACGTGGCCGACAACAGCGGCGATGAGCCGCTGGCCGCCAAGGCGGACGAGACCACGACCGACGGGACGACGGAAGCCCAGGACACCGCAGGCAAGAAGCCGCAGGACACGGATGGTGAACACGTCGGTTCCGAGATCTCCCTGGACGCCCCCGATCTGCACAGCGGGCACAAGCTCGCCAAGCGCTACCGGTTGGAGGAGTGCGTCACCCGGCTGGACGGCTTCAGCAGCTGGCGCGCTGTCGACGAGAAGCTGCGTCGCGCGGTGGGCGTCCATCTGCTCCCCGCCGATCACCCGCGCGCCCGCTCGGTGCTGGCCGCGGCCCGCTCCGCCGCACTGCTCGGTGACCCGCGCTTCGTGCAGGTTCTCGACGCGGTGGAGGAGGGCGACCTCGTCTACGTCGTCCACGAATGGCTGCCCGACGCCACCGAGCTGACCTCGCTGCTGGCCTCGGGTCCGATGGACGCGCACGACGCGTACCAGCTCGTCAGCCAGGTCTCCCAGGCCATGGCGGCGGCGCACCGGGAGGGCCTCGCCCATCTGAGGCTCACCCCCGGGGCTGTGCTGCGGAGCTCGACCGGGCAGTACCGGATCCGCGGCCTCGCGGTGAACGCCGCTCTGCGCGGGATCACCGCCGAGGGCCCCCAGCGGACCGATACCGAGGCGATCGGCGCGCTGCTCTACGCCGCGCTGACCCACCGCTGGCCGTACGAGAACGATGCGTACGGACTGACCGGGCTGCCCAAGGGCGTCGGGCTGATCGCCCCTGACCAGGTGCGGGCCGGTGTCCACCGCGGCCTCTCCGAACTGGCGATGCGCGCCCTCGCCAATGACGGTGCCACCGCCTCCCGGCAGGAGCAGCCGTGCACCACGCCGGATGAGCTGGCCAAGGCCGTGGCGGCGATGCCCCGCATCCGTCCTCCGGAGCCCGTCTTCACAGCGCCTCCGGAGTATCAGCGCACCAGTTACCAGCAGGGTTCCTACGGCCGTCCGGCGACCGGTCCCGTCGTCGCGCCGCAGCCCGTCGCCGTGCCACCCCCGCCGCTCCAGAGCCGCACCGGCAAGGCCCTCAAGTGGGCCGTGTCCGCTCTGCTCATCGCCGCGCTGGGCCTCGGCAGCTGGCAGCTGGCCGAGACGCTCATCAATCGCATCAAGGACTCGGGGTCCGAAGAGACCACACAGACTCCGCCCAAGGACGGAAGCGACAAGGCCCCGGCCCCGCCCAAGCCGTTGAGGATCGCCGGCGCGACGGAGTTCATGCCCAGCGGCTCGGGCATCAAGCCGGAGGACGCCTCGAAGGCCGTCGACGGCGACGCGAGCACCTCGTGGGTCACCCTCCGCTACCAGGGGTACGCGAACTTCGGGAACCTCCCGGCCCGCAGGGACGGCAGCGGCATAGTCGTCGACCTGGGCAGCGTCCAGGACGTCTCCGCCATCGAGGTCGGCTTGTACCGCAGTGGGCAGAAGGTGGAGGTGCTCGCGGCCGGTGCCGACGCCGCCGCCCCTTCGTCCCTCGCGGACTTCCCGCAGCACCTCACCCAGCTCGCGGTCACAGGGAACAAGCTGAAGCAGACCCTGGCCAAGCCGGTGCGGACCCGCTACGTCCTGATCCACGTCACCGAACTGCCGTCCGACGGCACGGGCGGTTACCGTGGCGGGATCTCGGAGATCTCCGTGCTCAAGTGACACGAAAGGCCGGTGAGGGTGCGCCTCACCGGCCTTTCGCACGTCCACGGCCCCGCATACACCGGAAGCCCGCCTTCCTCCGTATCGGCCCGAGCACTTCCGCCCCCTGCCCCGCCCCCACGAATCGTGATAGACAGGCGCACCGTGACGCAGTGAAAGGGAGGGAGGGGAGGTGGCCTCCGAGCCGTCGGAACCACTCAGCGACTCAGACCTCCTCGCTCGCCACGTGGCCGGAGAACCGGACGCCTTCGGCGAGCTCGTACGGCGCCATCGTGACCGGCTGTGGGCCGTGGCGATACGGACCCTGGGCGACCGTGAGGAAGCCGCGGACGCCGTCCAGGACGCGCTGGTCTCCGCCTTTCGGTCCGCCCACACCTTTCAGGGCCGGTCCGCCGTCACCACCTGGCTGCACCGCATCACCGTCAACGCCTGTCTCGACCGGGTCCGCAAGGCGGCCACCCGCAGGACCGCACCGGTCGACGATGCCCAGCGGTTCGAGCAGCTCCTCGAACCGCACGAATCCGCGGAGGCCCCGGCGGAGCGCCAGGATCTCCACCGTGAGCTGCTGGCCGCGCTCGCCACTCTTCCCGCCGATCAGCGGGCCGCTCTCGTCCTGGTGGACATGCAGGGCTATCCGGTGGCCGAGGCCGCGCACATCCTCGACGTTCCGACAGGCACTGTGAAGAGCCGCTGCGCACGTGGGCGAGCCCGGCTGGCCCCACTCCTGGCTCACCTGCGCAGTGAGGTGTCGGGAACCGACGGGACCACGGCAAGAAGGAACCGGACGGCACGTGCGGCCGTCCCACCGGCATCGGGGCCGAGAGACGCGGGGACAAGCGATCCCGCTTCAGTGAAGGGCGGAGGTGGGCGCACATGACATCAACGACCGGCACGACCCAGCATCCGGATGTCACGGAGATCTCCGACCTGGCGGAGGGACTGCTCCCGCCGCCGCGCGAGGCGGAGGTACGCGAGCACCTCGACGGCTGTGAACCCTGCGGTGACGTCCATGCGTCCCTCATCGAGATCCGCGAGCTGCTCGGCTCGGTGCCCGCGCCGCACCCCATGCCGGATGATGTCGCCGCCCGCATCGATGCCGCGCTCGCCGCCGAGGCACCGCATGTTTCACGTGAAACGGAGCCGTCGGCCTCTGAGGCGGAGACATCGGCAGCGCAGAAGCCGAAGGGAGAGACCGGCTCCCCGAGCCGCCCCTCCGGACGCCCCCGGGCCACCACCGGTCCCGGCCGTCGGCCCGTACGGCGCCGTCGCCGGGCCGTGCTCGGTGCCGCTCTCGGAGCGGCGGTGGTCGGGGTGAGCGTCCTGATACTGCAGAGCGTCCAGTCGTCCCCCGACTCCTCGGCCGTCAAGGCAGCGGACCACCGGACCGAGCCGGGAGCGACCAGCGAAGGAGACTTCGCGGAGTCCACGCTCGAAAGCCGGGTGCAGTCCCTTCTGCGGAGCGCCGATACGAAGCAACCGAAGGCGGTGGAGGGAACGGAGTCCGAGAAGCAGGCGCCGTCCGCCGACTCGCGCACGACGGCCCAGACACCGCTGCGTACTCCCACCATCTCTGTCCCGCCCTGTGTGGAGCGCGGCACCGGACGCAATGCCCCGGCTCTGGCCCTGGAGGAGGGCACCTACGAAGGGACAGCGGCCTTCCTCGTCGTCCTTCCTCATCCCTCCGATGCGAGCCGTGTGCAGGCGTACGTGGTCGACGCCTCCTGTGTCCGCGACGAGCCCACACGCATGGGTGAACTCCTGCTCACGCATACGTACGCGCGCCCCTGAACCTCGCGCCGTACGCCGCCTCGGCACGGTGGGAATGCATCCCCCGTAGGATCCGTTGGGTGGGGTGAGAGTCGTTGAACCGACCCCAGTAGGCGTGGACAGTAGGCAGTCTGCAGAGACGAGGAAGAAACCCGTGAGCGACGTCCGTAACGTGATCATCATCGGCTCCGGCCCTGCGGGCTATACGGCCGCCCTTTACACCGCACGTGCCTCGCTGAAGCCGCTGGTCTTCGAGGGCGCCGTCACCGCCGGTGGTGCGCTGATGAACACCACCGACGTGGAGAACTTCCCGGGCTTCCAGGACGGGATCATGGGCCCCGAGCTCATGGACAACATGCGCGCCCAGGCCGAGCGCTTCGGCGCCGAGCTCGTCCCCGACGATGTCGTCGCCGTGGACCTCACGGGTGACATCAAGACGGTTACCGACACGGCCGGTACGGTGCACCGCGCCAAGGCCGTCATCGTGACGACCGGCTCCCAGCACCGCAAGCTCGGCCTGCCCAACGAGGACGCTCTCTCCGGGCGCGGTGTCTCCTGGTGCGCCACTTGCGACGGGTTCTTCTTCAAGGACCAGGACATCGCCGTGGTCGGCGGCGGGGACACGGCGATGGAGGAGGCTACGTTCCTCTCCCGCTTCGCCAAGTCGGTCACGATCGTCCACCGCCGCGACACGCTGCGCGCCTCGAAGGCGATGCAGGAGCGCGCCTTCGCCGACCCGAAGATCAAGTTCGCCTGGGACAGCGAGGTGGCCGAGGTCCATGGCGACCAGAAGCTGTCCGGCCTGACCCTTCGGAACACCAAGACCGGCGAGACCTCCGAGCTCGCGGTGACCGGCCTGTTCATCGCGGTGGGCCACGACCCGCGCACCGAGCTCTTCAAGGGGCAGCTCGACCTGGACGAAGAGGGCTACCTGAAGGTCGAAGCCCCCTCGACGCGCACCAACCTGACCGGTGTCTTCGGCGCCGGTGACGTTGTCGACCACACCTACCGGCAGGCGATCACCGCCGCTGGCACCGGCTGCTCCGCCGCACTCGACGCCGAGCGTTTCCTCGCTGCGCTCGCCGACGACGAGAAGGCCGCCGCGGCCGCCGTCTGAACCACGCCTCGTACCCCACACACCCCAAGCAGTTAAGGAGGCCGCCGTGGCCGGCGCCCTGAAGAACGTGACCGACGACTCCTTCGAGGAGGATGTCCTCAACAGCAAGAAGCCCGTGCTGGTGGACTTCTGGGCCGCGTGGTGCGGGCCGTGCCGTCAGATCGCGCCGTCCCTGGAGGCCATCGCCGCCGAGCACGGCGACAAGATCGAGATCGTCAAGCTCAACATCGACGAGAACCCGGAAACAGCCGCCAAGTACGGCGTCATGTCCATCCCGACGCTGAACGTCTACCAGGGCGGCGAGGTCGCGAAGACCATCGTCGGTGCCAAGCCGAAGGCCGCGATCCTCCGCGACCTCGAGAACTTCATCGCCGAATAAAGGCAATGTTTCACGTGAAACGGGTCCGGCCCTGAGGGGGCGGACCCGTTTCACGTTGTTCCGTTCTCCGGGATCACAGCGGCCGCAACGCCGGTTCCTTCTGCACCGCGCCCAGCAGCCGGTCCAGGGCCAGCTCGACGTCTTCCTTCCAGGACAGCGTGGTCCGCAGTTCCAGTCTCAGCCGCGGATGAACAGGGTGCGGCCGTACGGTCTTGAACCCGACCGCCAGCAGATGGTCTGCAGGAAGCAGACAGGCGGGCCCTTTCCAGCGGGCGTCACCGAAGGCCTCAATCGCCTTGAATCCCCGCCGCAGCACATCCTTGGCGACGGCCTGCACCATGACCCGGCCCAGCCCCTGCCCCTGGTAGCCGGGGAGAATCCAAGCGGTCATCAACTGAACCGCGTCGGGAGAGACCGGGCTGGTGGGAAACGCGGTCGACCGCGGTACATAGGCCGGTGGCGCGTAGAGGGCGAAGCCCACCGGCACATCATCGACGTAGACCACCCGGCCGCACGACCCCCACTCCAGGAGAACGGCCGAGATCCAGGCTTCCTTCGCCAGCTCGGGGGTACCCGCCTTCACCGCGGCTTCCCCGCTGACCGGATCGAGTTCCCAGAAGACACAGGAGCGGCAGCGCCTGGGGAGGTCGGAAAGATTGTCCAGTGTGAGCGGTACGAGTCGGCGCCCCATGAAGGCTGTTCCTCGCTTCCTTCGCCCGCCGCGTCGCGTGCGACCGTCCGTACACTCCGTTCGCTGCGCGCACGGCCCTTCCTGCCGAGGTGTCTCAACCTGGATGTGCCGTACCAGAACGCATCGTATCCACCCAGGGTTGCCGCGGACACCGAGACAGAGCAAAGGGCGGGCCGCGATCCGGCAACCGCCGGTACGCAGCCCGCCCTCCTGTCTGTCGGCCGGATCAGCCCTCGTTCTCCGTGGCGGAACCCTTGAGGGTCTCCGCGGCTGCTTCTTCGGCGGGCTCCTCCGAGAGGCTCCGTTCCAGCACACGCCCTTCGCCCGGTGCGAGGCTGCCGAGGATGCGCTCCAGATCCTCCATGGAGGCGAACTCGACGACGATCTTCCCCTTCTTCTGACCGAGGTCGACCTTCACCCGGGTCTCGAAGCGGTCCGACAGTCGCGTGGCGAGTTCGGAGAGTGCGGGCGACACCCGGCCACCGGCCCTTGGTCCCTTCGGCTTGCCCGGGGACTTGCTGGGGCTGGAGTCCATGACCGTCACGATCTCCTCGACCGCGCGCACTGAGAGCCCCTCGGCCACAATGCGACCGGCCAGACGGTCCTGCTCCTCAGGATCGGTCACGGACAGCAGCGCCCGCGCATGACCGGCCGACAGCACCCCGGCCGCGACCCTGCTCTGTACCCGTCCCGACAGTCTCAGCAGACGCAGCGTGTTCGACACCTGCGGGCGAGAACGCCCGATCCGGTCGGCCAGCTGGTCATGGGTGCACTTGAAGTCCTTGAGCAGCTGGTCGTACGCGGCCGCTTCCTCCAGGGGGTTCAGCTGAGCACGGTGGAGGTTTTCCAGCAGCGCGTCCAGGAGAAGCTTCTCGTCGTCGGTGGACCGGACGATCGCCGGGATCCGCTCCAGTTCAGCCGCCTGGTGGGCCCGCCAGCGCCGCTCGCCCATGATGAGCTCATAGCTCTCCGGACCCACCTTCCGCACGACGACGGGCTGGAGGAGACCGACCTCCTTGATGGAGGTCACCAGCTCCGCCAGAGCGTCCTCGTCGAACGCCTTGCGGGGCTGCTGGGGATTCGGGCTGATGGAATCGACCGGAATCTCAGCGAAGTACGCCCCGGCAGGCCCGACCGTGTCGGCAGCCGTCATCGACCCCGAAACCGGCGCACTCGGCTCCGGCACAGTGCCGAGCGTGGCCAGCTTCGCCGCGGCCACCCCCCGCTCCTCCGCGAACATGGAACCGATCCCCGCAGAGGCCGGTCCCCTCCCCGTGGACGATGCCTGGTTCTCCTGCGGAGCGGCGGGGATCAGGGCACCCAGCCCACGCCCCAACCCTCTTCGACGCTCGCTCACTGAATCCCCTCCGAAATACTCTGCTGGCCGTTTCCGCTGCCCGGCTGGGCATGCTGGGCCTCGTAATGGATGCCGACTCCCCGCAGGGCGATCTCACGTGCCGCTTCGAGGTACGACAGTGATCCGCTGGAACCCGGATCGTAGGTCAGCACGGTCTGCCCGTAGCTGGGTGCCTCCGAGATGCGCACCGACCGCGGAATGTTCGTCCGCAGCACCTCCTTGCCGAAGTGGCTGCGCACCTCCTCCGCGACCTGCGAGGCGAGTCTGGTCCTGCCGTCGTACATGGTGAGCAGGATCGTCGAGACATGGAGGTCGGGGTTGAGATGGCCCCGCACCAGGTCCACATTGCGCAGCAGCTGCCCCAGCCCCTCCAGCGCGTAGTACTCGCACTGGATGGGGATCAGCACCTCGGCGCCAGCGACCAGGGCGTTGACGGTGAGCAGCCCGAGCGACGGCGGGCAGTCGATGAGGATGTAGTCCAGCGGCTGCTCGTACGCCTGGATCGCTCGCTGAAGTCGGCTCTCCCGCGCCACCAGGGACACCAGCTCGATCTCCGCACCGGCGAGATCGATGGTGGCAGGGGCGCAGAAGAGTCCCTCGACGTCCGGGACAGGCTGGACCACTTCGGAGAGCGGCCTGCTGTCCACCAGCACGTCATAGATGGAGGGGACGTCGGCGTGGTGATCGATACCCAGAGCCGTAGAGGCATTCCCCTGCGGATCGAGGTCGACCACCAGCACGCGTGCGCCGTGCAGCGCGAGCGAAGCAGCAAGGTTGACCGTCGTGGTCGTCTTGCCGACTCCGCCCTTCTGGTTGGCCACCACCATGACCCGCGTCCGGCCAGGGCGGGGCAGCCCCTCACCGGCGCGGCCAAGGGCCTCGACAGCCAGCTGGGCCGCGCGACCGATGGGTGTGTCGTCCATCGGCGGCGGTGTTTCACGTGAAACACCCTCCCCCGCCGATTCGGTTCGGGGACCGGGGACCGGATCGGTCATCGGTCCCGCGATGTTGGCGTCGGACCGCAAGGATTCACTCTCCTCGACTTCAGGCTCGCAATGAACAGAGCCTGCCATGCTTTCAGGGTCGTGAACCAGCGAGGCCCGCTCTTCTGTGGATGAATCCGCTTCTGTGGACAACTCCATAGCCCTAACGGGTCTGCGATGCCTCGGCGCGGCGGACTCGCCACCGCGGCTGATGATCCCTTGCAGCAGAGAGCGACGTTTCACGTGAAACACGATGCCCCTGCGGCCAGGCCGCAGGGGCACGACACTCCGCAGCCGGTTCAGCGACGGCGCCTCGAACGGCTCGCCCTGGCGGCCTTGGCCCGCTTTGCCGCGAACCTCACACCGCCGGGGCTCTCACCGACGACCACCCGCACCACCGTGGACATCGGGTCGACGACGCCCTCCCCGACGTGCAGAACCTCGGTCTCCACCACGCCGAGCTTGCTCAGGGCGGCGCGTGCCCCGTTGATCTCCTCCTCCGCGGTGTCCCCCTTGAGCGCCAGCATCTCCCCGTACGGGCGGAGCAGCGGAACGCCCCAGCCGGCCAGCCGATCGAGCGGCGCGACGGCACGGGCGGTCACCACGTGCACCGGCTGGAGCGAGCCCAGGACTTCCTCGGCCCGGCCGCGTACCACCGTGACGTGATCCAGGCCCAGGAGCTCCACGACTTCCTGCAGGAAGTTGGTGCGCCGGAGCAGGGGCTCCAGCAGGGTGATCTTGAGATCGGGGCGCACCAGTGCGAGCGGAATGCCGGGCAGGCCCGCGCCCGAACCCACGTCGCAGACGGTGACGCCCTCAGGCACGACCTCGGAGAGGACCGCACAGTTCAGGAGGTGCCGCTCCCACAGCCTCGGCACCTCGCGCGGGCCGATCAGCCCACGCTTCACTCCAGCATCGGCCAGCAGCTCGGCGTACCGGACAGCCTCCGGGAAGAAATCACCGAATACCGCCCGCGCCCCTGGGGGTGCCTCGGGAAGCTCTACTTCCGTCGTCACGGGGACCGTCCTTCCATACGCACTTCTGCGCTGTGGGTGGATGACTATCAGGCTGACAAAGATCGGCCCCGCCTGCGAACAGACGGGGCCGACAGAACTGGGGTCCGGTCAGGCCGGGAGGACGACGACGAAGCGCTCCGGCTCCTCGCCCTCGGACTCGCTGCGCAGACCGGCGGCCGCGACGGCGTCGTGCACGACCTTGCGCTCGAACGGCGTCATCGGATCCATCTTCACCGGCTGACCGGTGCTCTTGACCTCGTCCGCGGCCTTGGCGCCCAGAGCGGCGAGCTCCGCGCGCTTCTTGGCCCGGAAGCCCGCGATGTCCAGCATCAGTCGGCTGCGATCCCCGGTCTCCCGGTGAACGGCCAGCCGCGTCAGCTCCTGGAGCGCCTCCAGCACCTCACCGTCGCGGCCCACGAGCTTCTGCAGATCACGTGCCGAATCGCTGATGATCGAGACCGCGGCCCGGTCCGCCTCGACGTCCATGTCGATGTCGCCGTCCAGGTCGGCGATGTCGAGCAGGCCCTCGAGGTAGTCCGCTGCGATCTCACCCTCCTGCTCAAGGCGGGTCAGAGTGTCGCTGCCCTCAGCGGCCGTGGAGGTGGTGCCTTCCGTCACGGATGGACTCCTTCTTACTTCTTGGACGGGTGCTTGGGCCGCTGCGGGCCCTTGCGCTGTCCGGACTTGGCTTGGCGTGAGGAGCCGGACGAGTCCTTGCTCGACGACTTGTTCTTCTCGTCCTGCTCGGACTTGTCGTCCTGCTTCTGGAGGGAGGTCTTGGACGTGGTGGAACCGGCGTCCTTGGCCCCCGGCTGCGTGGCAGCGCTCTGGCGCTTGGCCTTGGTCTGGCGCTTGGGCTGCTGGCGTCGCTGCGCGGCTCCGCTCTCCGCCTCGGCGGCAGCGGAATCGCTCTTGCTGACCGAGCCGTCCTCCTGGGCGGCGAGGCCCAGCTTGGCCAGCCCAGTGACGAACTTCCGCTCGATGTCGTTGCGGTCCGGTCCCTTGGCCACGATCCGCTTGACGGTGTTGCGCCGGGTCCGGCCGCGGACCTCGCCGTGCGTGGTGATGCTCTTCAGCAGACGGGTCAGGTACTGGTCCTGTGCCTTGCTGCCCGGGGTCGGGTTCTGGTTGATCACGTACATCTGCTGGCCCATGGTCCAGACGTTCGTGGTCAGCCAGTAGACGAGGACACCGACGGGGAAGTTGATGCCCATGCCGGCGAAGATCAGCGGGAAGATGTACATCAGCATCTTCTGCTGGCTCATGTACGGCGTCTTGACGGTCAGGTCGACGTTCTTCGTCATCAGCTGGCGCTGGGTGAAGAACTGCGAGGCCGACATCATCACGATCATGATCGCGGTGACGACCCGGACGTCGGTCAGGGAGGCACCGAGAGCGGTGACCTCTTCCGCGCTGTTCATGAACTTCGCGGCGAGAGGAGCACCGAAGATGTGGGCCTGACGGGCGCTGTCGAGCAGCGTCTGGTCGATGACGCCGATCTTCTTGTTCGAGGCGATGGCCGACAGCACGTGGTACAGGGCGAAGAAGAACGGCGACTGCGCCAGGATGGGAAGGCACGAGGAGAGCGGGTTGGTACCCGTCTCCTTGTACAGCTTCATCATCTCTTCGGACTGACGCTGCTTGTCGCTCTTGTAGCGCTCCTGGATCGCCTTCATCTTCGGCTGGAGCACCTGCATATTGCGGGTCGACTTGATCTGCTTGACGAACAGCGGGATCAGGCAGATCCGGATCAGCACCACCAGGGACACGATGGACAGGCCCCAGGCCCATCCGGTGTCGTCACCGAAGATCGCCCCGTACAACTTGTGGAACTGGACGATGACCCATGAAACGGGCCAGGTGATAAAGCTGAACAGACTGGCAATCGTGTCCACTAATCAGGCTCCTTGAGCATTGGGCGAAGTCTCTGCGGCCTTGCTCGGGGTCTCGGAGACCGATTCCCGGACAGGCGCCTCAGCGGCGGAGTCCCCGCCCTTGCCACCGCGCATGGCATTACGCAGGAGTTCATGCCAACGCGGACGTTTGCGTGGTGGAACGTAGTCCACGCCACCGGGTGACCACGGATTGCATCGCAGGATGCGCCAGGCTGTCAGCGCGGTTCCCTTGATCGCTCCGTGACGGTCGATTGCCGTAAATCCGTAGTGGGAACACGACGGGTAGTAACGGCACACAGGCCCGAGAAGCGGGCTGATCGTCCACTGATACAGCTTGATCAGAGCCAGCAGCGGGTACTTCATCGCGCGCCCCCTCCCAGCAGCCGCTGAAGCGCGGCGTCCAGGTCTCGGGCCAGCTGTTCATGGTCGGCGTCGCCCGCTCCGGGCAGCGCTCGTACGACAACCAGGCTACCGGGGGGCAGCAGGGCGAGCCGTTCGCGGACCAGATGGCGAAGCTTCCGCTTCACCGCTGTGCGTACGACCGCTCCACCCACTGCTTTGCTGACAACGAAACCCGCACGCGGCGGGGGAGCGATCTCCCCAGTCGCGTGCGGGTCCGTTGCACCGCTGCGTAGATGGACGACGAGAAGCGGGCGGCCAGCCCTGCGTCCTCGGCGTACTGCGGTCGCGAAGTCCTCGCGCCGCCTCAGCCGATTCTCGGTAGGCAGCACGTCATGACCTGTTAAAGCGATCAGGCGGACAGGTTGGCGCGACCCTTGCCACGGCGGGACGCGAGAATCGCGCGGCCGGCACGGGTACGCATGCGCAGCCGGAACCCGTGGGTCTTCGCGCGACGACGGTTGTTCGGCTGGAAGGTGCGCTTGCTCACTAGGGGGCTCCAGAAATGACTCGTGTGTTGGCGGGACATCGCCTGGCTGTCACCGTGCGCCCACGAGAGACTCGCGTAAACGCTCTAGTGCACCGCTTCACGATCACAGATCGTGATCTTTGCCCATCGGAGGCAGGCGGCAGCAGCCATCGACAACTCGACCTGGTCACGGTACGCGCGGCTGCGCCATCCGGTCAAACCGGCTCCCCAGCACCCCCCGCCGTACACAGGCTGTGGACAACAACTTGAACCACGCGGGTCGCCCTGACTACCGTGGCTGAGTTCCGGTCTTTTCTTCCTGCCTGCCGGTCCCCACCCGTCCCGTCCCGAGAAGCACATATTCGTGGGACCAGCGAGAGAGCGTGCCCTGTGGCTGACGTACCTGCCGATCTTGCCGCAGTGTGGCCACGCGTGCTCGAGCATCTTCTCGGGGAAGGCCAACCGGGCATCGAGCCGAAGGACAAGCAGTGGATCGAGCGCTGCCAGCCGCTCGCGCTAGTCGCCGACACCGCGCTGCTCGCCGTCCCCAATGAATGGGGCAAGCGCGTCCTGGAGGGGCGGCTCGCGCCGCTCATCAGCGAGACGCTGAGCCGCGAATGCGGCCGTCCGATCCGTATCGCGATCACCGTCGACGACTCCGCGGGCGAGCCGCCGAGCCCGCCCGCGCCCCCGATGCACCAGCCCCAGCAGCACCGCTACCAGGGGCCGCAGCACGACGAACGCCAGCACGGCGACGCGTACGACGGCTACGGGCACCGGCCCTCCGACGACGGAATGCCGACCGCCCGTCCCGCCTACCCGGACTACCAGCAGCAGCGCCCCGAACCCGGAGCGTGGCCGCGCACCGGGGAGGACCTCTCCTGGCAGCAGCCCCGGCTCGGCGGATTCCAGGACCGCGAGGCCCCCGCGGAGCAGTGGCGCGAGCCGTACGGCGGCGGTCGCCCCCAGCAGCCGCAGCACGACTACCGCCCGCAGCCGCCGGAGCGCCAGGGGTACGAACAGCAGCCCGAGCGCCAGGGCTACGAGCCGCAGCAGCCCGAGCGCCAGGGGTACGAACAGCAGCGTTCCGACGCCCGTGACCTGGCGGAACCCCAGCCGCAGCACCGGCCGGGTGCCGGAACCGGCCGCCCCGCGGGCGTACCCGGGCCGATGGGTTCGCAGTCCGGACCCACGCCGGGCGCGGGCGAGCCGGCGGCCCGGCTGAATCCGAAGTACCTCTTCGACACCTTCGTCATCGGCGCGTCCAACCGGTTCGCGCACGCCGCGGCGGTCGCCGTCGCCGAGGCCCCCGCCAAGGCGTACAACCCGCTCTTCATCTACGGGGAGTCCGGGCTCGGCAAGACCCACCTGCTGCACGCGATCGGTCATTACGCCCGCAGCCTCTACCCGGGCACCCGGGTGCGGTACGTGAGCTCCGAGGAGTTCACCAACGAGTTCATCAACTCGATCCGCGACGGCAAGGGCGACACCTTCCGCAAGCGCTATCGCGATGTGGACATCCTGCTCGTCGACGACATCCAGTTCCTGGCGAGCAAGGAGTCGACGCAGGAGGAGTTCTTCCACACCTTCAACACGCTCCACAACGCCAACAAGCAGATCGTGCTCTCCTCCGACCGGCCGCCCAAGCAGCTGGTGACCCTGGAGGACCGGCTGCGCAACCGGTTCGAGTGGGGCCTGACCACCGATGTGCAGCCGCCCGAGCTGGAGACCCGCATCGCGATCCTCCGTAAGAAGGCGGTGCAGGAGCAGCTCAACGCCCCGCCGGAGGTACTGGAGTTCATCGCCTCCCGTATCTCCCGGAACATCAGGGAGCTGGAGGGGGCACTGATCCGGGTCACGGCCTTCGCCAGCCTCAACCGCCAGCCGGTGGACCTCGGGCTGACCGAGCACGTGCTGAAGGACCTGATCCCGGGCGGTGAGGACGCGGCGCCGGAGATCACAGCGGCGGCCATCATGGCCTCGACCGCGGACTACTTCGGTCTCACGGTGGACGATCTCTGCGGAACCTCGCGCAGTCGCGTACTGGTGACGGCCCGCCAGATCGCGATGTACCTCTGCCGGGAGCTGACCGACCTCTCACTGCCCAAGATCGGTGCGCAGTTCGGGGGCCGGGACCATACGACGGTGATGCACGCGGACCGGAAGATCCGCGCGCTGATGGCGGAGCGCCGTTCCATCTACAACCAGGTCACCGAGCTCACCAACCGCATCAAGAACGGCTGACGGGCCGCCACCACCGCTTGCCCGAAGGGCGTCTGAAGGATCCGAGAGGGTGCTTCAGACGCCCTTTTCGTCGTCCGGAACCTTCCGGGGAGCGCCCAGGGGCGGCCGCCTGGGGACCGCCCGGGGACCTTCCGGGCGCCATCCGTGCGCCTGCCCGCGCGTCTGCCCGGGAACCTGCCCGAGAGGCTTCGGACGCCATCCGGACGCTCCCTGAACACTCCTCGGGGCCGTCTGCGGGCCGTCTGCGGGCCGTCTGCGGCCGTCCGAGGGCTCTCGTAGCCCGCCGCGGAACCGCCTTGGGGATGCCCCGGACCGCTCGGACACGCCGACTTTGTTCGAATACCCGCGGCTGACCAGCGGTTCTCCACAGATCTGGGGAGTTTTCCCCTTCCACAGCCTGGGGACCGGGAAGTTGTCCATATTGCTTCCACAGGGGCGACTGCCGATACTCCATCAGGCCAGGTCAAGCCCCTGGGGATTTGTGGTCAACAATGATCCACAGCCTGTGGACAAAATATTCGTCCACAGGGCGTGGATGATGTTGTCCACTGCCGACCCACAGGTGCAGCCTCGTTGTCCCCAGCTTCGCGCTGCTTCTCCACACCTCTGTCCACTGTTCGGCAACATGAGGGCCTCTTTCACCGTGCCGAGTGAAAGGCGTCACACCAGCGACGTGGGTTGGGCTGTGGGGAACCTGGGTAAAGCTGGGGACAGCCCTGGGGAGAAACCCTCCTCCCCTGTGCATGGGGTGTGCAGAACTTTCCTGTGTCCACAGAAGCACCGTGTTGTCCACCGGTGCCGCCCACAGGACCGGTGGACAAAAAACCGGCACTGACCTGCGCAAACGACGTTATCCACGGTTTCCACAGGCCCTACTACTACTGCCACCTAGAGTTAGCCCGGAATCCGCTTCGAAGTGGGGCCTGTGCACAACTCGGCGCCGGAGCGCTCCGAGCCGCTTGTCGCGACTTGACCCCGAGCAGCACCGAGTGTCGGTGCCGTACGTCAGACTGGTCTCCGGCGTCCTCACCGTCCCGTCGGCGGAGGACCCGATCCGATGACGAAGGCCAGCAGGGCGAGCGAGCAACAGCAGGAGGCGGTTCCGGTGAAGATCCGGGTGGAGCGCGATGTACTCGCGGAGGCGGTGGCCTGGGTGGCCCGTAGCCTCCCGGCCCGTCCGCCCGCGCCCGTTCTCGCGGGCCTACTGCTGAAGGCCGAGGACGGAGCCCTCAGCTTCTCCAGCTTCGACTACGAGGTGTCGGCCCGGGTCTCGGTGGATGCCGAGGTCGAGGAGGACGGCACGGTTCTGGTCTCCGGCCGGCTGCTCGCCGACATCTGCCGCGCCCTGCCCAACCGCCCGGTGGAGATTTCCACAGACGGTGTACGGGCGACCGTGGTCTGCGGCTCCTCGCGGTTCACCCTCCACACCCTTCCGGTGGAGGAGTACCCGTCGCTTCCCGAGATGCCGACCGCGACGGGCACGGTCCCCGGTGAGGTCTTCGCCTCGGCCGCCGCCCAGGTCGCCATCGCCGCTGGCCGCGACGACACGCTGCCGGTGCTGACCGGTGTACGGATCGAGATCGAGGGCGAGACCGTCACCCTGGCCTCGACCGACCGCTACCGCTTCGCGGTCCGCGAGTTCCTCTGGAAGCCGGAGAACCCGGACGCCTCCGCGGTCGCCCTGGTGCCCGCCAAGACGCTGCTGGACACGGCCAAGGCCCTGACCAGCGGTGACACGGTGACGCTGGCGCTCTCCGGCTCCGGTGCCGGTGAGGGCCTGATCGGTTTCGAGGGCGCTGGCCGCCGTACGACCACGCGGCTCCTCGAAGGCGATCTGCCGAAGTACCGCACGCTCTTCCCCACCGAGTTCAACTCGGTCGCGGTGATCGAGACCGCCCCGTTCGTCGAGGCTGTCAAGCGTGTGGCCCTGGTCGCCGAGCGGAACACCCCGGTGCGGCTGAGCTTCGAGCAGGGCGTGCTGATCCTGGAGGCCGGTTCCAGCGACGACGCACAGGCTGTGGAGCGGGTCGACGCGGTGCTGGAGGGCGACGACATCTCGATCGCCTTCAACCCGACCTTCCTGCTGGACGGACTGAGCGCGATCGACTCCCCGGTCGCCCAGCTCTCGTTCACGACGTCCACCAAGCCCGCGCTGCTCAGCGGCCGCCCGGCCGTGGACGCCGAGGCGGACGACGCGTACAAGTACCTGATCATGCCGGTGCGGCTCTCCGGCTGATCCGGCCGCCGGTCTCCCGACCCGGACGAACGCGGACGGGACAACGGTCCGTACGGGCGTGCTCGCCCCTTGAGCACGCCCGGCGCGCCCTCCTCCTCCGGGCGTAGGCTCGACCGTGGGTACGAATCGGCACAACGCTTAAGGAATCTCTGATGGAGCTCGGTCTCGTCGGCCTCGGCAAGATGGGCGGCAACATGCGCGAGCGCATCCGCCGCGCAGGCCACACCGTCATCGGTTACGACCGCAACCCGGACGTCTCCGATGTCCACAGTCTCGAAGAGCTTGTGGGCAAGCTGGAGGGCCCCCGGGTCGTCTGGGTGATGGTTCCCGCGGGTGCCCCGACCCAGGCCACCATCGACGAGCTCGCCGGTCTCCTCTCGCCCGGCGACATCGTCGTGGACGGTGGCAACTCCCGCTGGACCGACGACGAGAAGCACGCCGTCGAGCTGGGCATCAAGGGCATCGGCTTCGTGGACTGCGGCGTCTCCGGCGGTGTCTGGGGCCTGGAGAACGGCTACGCCCTGATGTACGGCGGCGACGCCGAGCACGTGGCGAAGGTCCAGCCGGTCTTCGACGCCCTGAAGCCCGTGGGCGAGTTCGGTTCCGTGCACGCTGGCAAGGTGGGCGCCGGCCACTTCGCCAAGATGGTCCACAACGGCATCGAGTACGCCATGATGCAGGCCTACGCCGAGGGCTGGGAGCTGCTGGAGAAGGTCGACTCCGTCACCGACGTGCGCGAGGTCTTCCGCTCCTGGCAGGAGGGCACGGTCATCCGTTCCTGGCTGCTCGACCTGGCGGTCAACGCGCTGGACGAGGACGAGCACCTCGACGAGCTCCGGGGCTACGCCGCCGACTCCGGCGAGGGCAGGTGGACGGTGGAGGCCGCGATCGACAACGCGGTGCCGCTGCCCGCGATCACCGCGTCGCTCTTCGCGCGCTTCGCCTCGCGCCAGGACGACTCCCCGCAGATGAAGATGATCGCCGCACTGCGCAACCAGTTCGGTGGCCACGCGGTCGAGAACAAGAAGTAGCGGACAAAAAGAAGCCAGCGGTCAGTACGCGGTGGTGGAGGACACCACGCGGAAGTAGCAGGAAGCGGGCCGGCCCACCCGGCCGGTCCGCTTCACGAGGCACGGAGCAGGAAGCCGGGAAGGTCGGCGTACACCATGCATGTCACGCATCTCTCGCTGGCCGACTTCCGTTCGTACGCCCGGGTCGAGGTGGGTCTCGAACCGGGCGTCACCGCTTTTGTGGGGGCCAACGGCCAGGGCAAGACGAATCTGGTGGAAGCGATCGGCTATCTCGCCACGCTCGGCAGTCACCGGGTCTCCTCCGACGCCCCGCTGGTGCGGATGGGAGCGGAGCGGGCCGTCGTCCGCGCCGCGGTGACGCAGGGCGAGCGGGCTCAGCTGGTCGAGCTGGAGCTCAATCCCGGCCGGGCGAACCGGGCCCGTATCAACAGGTCCTCGCAGGTCAGACCGCGTGACGTGCTGGGCATCGTGCGTACGGTGCTGTTCGCGCCGGAGGACCTGGCGCTGGTCAAGGGCGATCCCGGGGAGCGTCGGCGTTTCCTCGACGAGCTGATCACGGCGCGGGCTCCGCGGATGGCGGGAGTGCGGTCGGACTACGAGCGGGTGCTAAAGCAGCGCAACACCCTGCTGAAGTCGGCGGCGATGGCGCGGCGGCACGGTGGCCGGTCGATGGACCTGTCCACCCTCGACGTGTGGGACCAGCATCTGGCCCGGACGGGCGCGGAGCTGCTGGCCCAGCGGCTGGATCTGATCGCCACCCTGCAGCCGCTCGCGGACAAGGCGTACGCGGATGTCGCACCAGGCGGCGGTCCGCTGTCCCTGGAGTACCGGAGTTCGGCCGGGGCGGACGTGGGGGCCGTGCGGACCCGCGAGGAGCTGTACGAGCTGCTGATCGCGGCCCTGGCGGAGGTCCGCAAGCAGGAGATCGAGCGGGGTGTGACGCTGGTCGGACCGCACCGTGACGAGCTGCTGCTGGGGCTGCGCGGGATGCCCGCCAAGGGGTACGCGAGCCATGGCGAGTCCTGGTCGTACGCGCTGGCGCTGCGGCTGGCCTCGTACGAGCTGCTGCGCGGCGAGGGCAACGAGCCGGTGCTGGTGCTGGACGACGTCTTCGCGGAGCTGGACTCCCGGCGCCGCGAGCGGCTGGCGGAGCTGGTGGCGCCGGGTGAGCAGGTGCTGGTGACAGCTGCGGTGGACGACGACGTTCCGGGTGTGCTGGCGGGAACGCGGTACGAGGTTTCCGCGGGCCGGGTGGAGCGGTTGTGAGCGGCCGCGGTGCGGGCGCCGACCAGGGCGGGAGCAAGGCCCCGGAACCCTCGGGCGTCGACCTGGCCCGGGTGGCCCTGCGCGCGGCCAAGGAGCAGGCGCGGGCGCGGGGTGCCGCCGCGCAGCAGCGGAAGCAGGCCCGGCGGGGTGGCGGGCTGCGTTCGGGTGCGCGGGCGGACGGACGCGATCCGCAGCCGCTGGGCTCCGCGATCACCCGGCTGATCACCGAGCGGGGCTGGGAGACCCCGGCCGCGGTCGGCGGGGTGATGGGGCGCTGGCCGCAGATCGTCGGCGAGGACCTGGCGAAGCACTGTGTGCCGCTGCGGTACGACGAGGATCCGGATCAGCGGGTGCTGACGGTGCAGTGCGATTCGACGGCGTGGGCGACGCAGCTGCGGCTGCTGGCCCCGCAGCTGGTGGCCCGGCTGAACGCGGACCTGGGACACGGCACGGTGCGGCTGATCAAGGTGCTGGGGCCCGGTGGCCCGCAGCGCAGGTTCGGTCCGCTGCGGGCGCCGGGGAGCACCGGTCCGGGCGACACCTACGGCTGACGGCTGACCTGGCCTTCTGCCATTTCGCGACGGCTGTCTGGCCGCTTTTCGGGTACCCGGGAGCAGTCGTCTCGTACGCGTGTCCAGTGATCGAAACCACGCGCTGGGGAGGGGGCGTCCCTCACCGTAGCGGGAGGTTGACAGGCCGAAGCGCTCAAGGCCCGCGTGAGCCTCCTGAGGGCCCTCCCTGAATATGGGGAGTCGTCAGCCGCTCATTCAGGGCGGCACATGCGTACTCAGGTACCCGCAAACCCCCATTCATGTCAGTGCTACCGGTAGACTGGTGGACAATCCCGTGTCCTGCGGGAGTCGTCGATACAAGCCGAACGACGCAGCCGCTCCCGTTTGCCCGGAGAACGGCCTGTGCTGTGCCAGAGAGGGCGCTTCGTGGCCGATTCCGGCAACCCCAACGAGAACATTCCGTCTACACCCGGTGGGAGCGGCGAGGGCTCCGCGTCGTACGACGCCAGTGCGATCACCGTCCTCGAAGGTCTGGACGCGGTCCGCAAGCGCCCCGGCATGTACATCGGCTCGACCGGTGAGCGCGGTCTGCACCACCTGGTGCAGGAAGTCGTCGACAACTCCGTCGACGAGGCCCTCGCAGGTCACGCGGACACGATCGACGTGACGATCCTGGCCGACGGCGGCGTGCGCGTGGTCGACAACGGCCGGGGCATCCCCGTCGACATGCACCCGGTGGAGAAGAAGCCGGCCGTCGAGGTCGTGCTGACCGTGCTGCACGCGGGCGGCAAGTTCGGCGGCGGCGGCTACGCCGTCTCCGGCGGCCTGCACGGTGTGGGTGTCTCCGTGGTGAACGCCCTGTCGACCAAGGTCTCGGTCGAGATCAAGCGCGACGGCTACCGCTGGACGCAGGAGTACAAGACCGGTGTCCCCACGGCCCCGCTCGCCAAGCACGAGCAGGTCGACGACAGCGGCACGACGGTCACCTTCTGGGCCGACCCGGACGTCTTCGAGACCACCGAGTACTCCTTCGAGACGCTCGCGCGCCGCTTCCAGGAGATGGCGTTCCTCAACAAGGGCCTGACGATCCGGCTCACCGACGAGCGCGAGTCGGCGAAGGCGACCAGCGGTGCGGACGAGGCGGGTGCGGACGAGAAGGCCGAGGTCAAGACCGTCACGTACCACTACGAGGGCGGCATCGTCGACTTCGTGAAGTACCTCAACTCCCGCAAGGGCGACGTCATTCACCAGTCGGTGATCGACATCGAGGCCGAGGACAAGGAGCGCCTCCTCTCGGCCGAGATCGCCATGCAGTGGAACACGCAGTACACCGAGGGCGTCTACTCCTTCGCGAACACGATCCACACGCATGAGGGCGGTACCCACGAGGAGGGCTTCCGCGCCGCGCTGACCACGCTGGTCAACAAGTACGCGCGTGACAAGAAGCTGCTGCGCGAGAAGGACGACAACCTCACCGGTGACGACATCCGTGAGGGTCTGACCGCGATCATCTCGGTGAAGCTCGGCGAACCGCAGTTCGAGGGCCAGACCAAGACCAAGCTGGGCAACACGGAGGCGAAGACCTTCGTGCAGAAGGTCGTCCACGAGCACCTGACGGACTGGTTCGACCGCAATCCGAACGAGGCCGCCGACATCGTCCGCAAGGGCATCGCGGCGGCCACCGCCCGTGTGGCGGCCCGCAAGGCGCGCGATCTGACCCGCCGCAAGGGCCTCCTGGAGAGCGCCTCGCTGCCGGGCAAGCTGAGCGACTGCCAGTCCAACGACCCGACGAAGTGCGAGATCTTCATCGTCGAGGGTGACTCCGCCGGTGGTTCGGCGAAGTCCGGCCGTAACCCGATGTACCAGGCGATCCTGCCGATCCGCGGCAAGATCCTGAACGTCGAGAAGGCCCGGGTCGACAAGATCCTCCAGAACACCGAGGTCCAGGCGCTGATCTCGGCCTTCGGTACCGGGGTCCACGAGGACTTCGACATCGAGAAGCTCCGCTATCACAAGATCATCCTGATGGCGGACGCCGACGTCGACGGCCAGCACATCAACACCCTGCTGCTCACGTTCCTCTTCCGCTTCATGCGTCCGCTGGTCGAGGCCGGGCACGTCTACCTCTCCCGTCCGCCGCTCTACAAGATCAAGTGGGGCCGGGACGACTTCGAGTACGCCTACTCGGACCGGGAGCGCGACGCCCTGGTCGAGCTGGGCAAGCAGAACGGCAAGCGGATCAGGGAAGACTCGATCCAGCGCTTCAAGGGTCTCGGCGAGATGAACGCCGAGGAGCTGCGCGTCACCACGATGGACGTCGACCACCGGGTCCTCGGCCAGGTCACGCTGGACGACGCGGCGCAGGCCGACGACCTCTTCTCGGTGCTGATGGGCGAGGACGTCGAGGCGCGGCGCTCGTTCATCCAGCGCAACGCCAAGGACGTCCGCTTCCTCGACATCTGAGTCGGCCGTACCAGCCAAGCCGCCGCTCGAAAGGACTTTGACCAGCAATGGCCGACGAGAACACCCCTGTGACACCCGAAGAGGAGCCCGCCGCCGGCGTGGGCATGCGCGTCGAGCCCGTCGGGCTCGAAACGGAGATGCAGCGCTCCTACCTCGACTACGCGATGTCCGTCATCGTCTCGCGTGCGCTGCCGGACGTGCGGGACGGCCTCAAGCCCGTCCACCGCCGTGTGCTGTACGCGATGTACGACGGCGGCTACCGCCCCGAGAAGGGCTTCTACAAGTGCGCCCGCGTCGTCGGTGACGTCATGGGCACGTACCACCCGCACGGCGACTCCTCGATCTACGACGCGCTGGTCCGCCTGGCGCAGCCGTGGTCGATGCGGATGCCGCTGGTGGACTCCAACGGCAACTTCGGTTCCCCGGGCAACGACCCGGCCGCCGCCATGCGGTACACCGAGTGCAAGATGATGCCGCTGTCCATGGAGATGGTCCGGGACATCGACGAGGAGACCGTCGACTTCCAGGACAACTACGACGGCCGCAACCAGGAGCCGACGGTCCTCCCGGCCCGGTTCCCGAACCTGCTGGTCAACGGGTCCGCGGGCATCGCGGTCGGTATGGCGACCAACATCCCGCCGCACAACCTGCGCGAGGTCGCGGACGGCGCCCAGTGGTACCTGGAGCACCCGGAGGCCTCGCAGGAGGAGCTCCAGGAAGCCCTGATCGAGCGGATCAAGGGCCCGGACTTCCCGACCGGCGCGCTGGTCGTGGGCCGCAAGGGCATCGAGGAGGCGTACCGCACCGGCCGTGGCTCGATCACGATGCGCGCGGTGGTCGCGGTCGAGGAGATCCAGAACCGGCAGTGCCTGGTCGTCACGGAGCTCCCGTACCAGACCAACCCGGACAACCTGGCGCAGAAGATCGCCGACCTGGTGAAGGACGGCAAGATCGGCGGGATCGCCGACGTCCGTGACGAGACCTCCTCGCGCACCGGTCAGCGCCTGGTCGTGGTGCTGAAGCGGGACGCGGTCGCCAAGGTCGTCCTGAACAACCTGTACAAGCACACCGACCTGCAGACCAACTTCGGCGCCAACATGCTGGCACTGGTCGACGGTGTGCCGCGGACCCTCTCCATCGACGCGTTCATCCGCCACTGGGTGACGCACCAGATCGAGGTCATCGTCCGGCGTACGCGCTTCCGGCTGCGCAAGGCCGAGGAGCGGGCGCACATCCTGCGCGGCCTGCTGAAGGCACTGGACGCGATCGACGAGGTCATCGCCCTCATCCGGCGCAGCCAGACGGTCGAGGTGGCGCGCGAGGGCCTGATGGGCCTGCTGGAGATCGACGAGCTCCAGGCGAACGCGATCCTGGAGATGCAGCTGCGGCGGCTGGCCGCGCTGGAGCACCAGAAGATCACCGCCGAGCACGACGAGCTCCAGGCGAAGATCAACGAGTACAACGCGATCCTGGCTTCGCCGGAGCGGCAGCGCCGGATCGTCAGCGAGGAGCTGGCGGCGATCGTCGACAAGTTCGGCGACGACCGGCGCTCCAAGCTGGTGCCCTTCGAGGGCGACATGTCCATCGAGGACCTGATCGCCGAGGAGGACATCGTCGTCACGATCACGCGTGGCGGCTATGTGAAGCGTACGAAGACGGACGACTACCGCTCGCAGAAGCGCGGCGGCAAGGGCGTGCGCGGGACGAAGCTCAAGGAAGACGACATCGTCGACCACTTCTTCGTCTCGACGACGCACCACTGGCTGCTGTTCTTCACCAACAAGGGCCGGGTGTACCGGGCGAAGGCGTACGAGCTTCCCGACGCCGGCCGGGACGCCCGTGGTCAGCACGTCGCCAACCTGCTGGCCTTCCAGCCGGACGAGCGGATCGCGCAGATCCTGGCGATCCGCGACTACGAGGCCGCGCCCTACCTCATCCTGGCCACCAAGGGCGGCCTGGTGAAGAAGACCGCGCTGAAGGACTACGACTCGCCCCGCTCCGGCGGCGTCATCGCGATCAACCTCCGGGAGATGGACAACGGCGCCGAGGGAACGGCTGACGAGCTGATCGGCGCGGAGCTGGTGTCGGCCGAGGACGACCTGCTGCTCATCAGCAAGAAGGCCCAGTCGATCAGGTTCACCGCGACGGACGACGCGCTGCGCCCGATGGGCCGTGCGACCTCCGGCGTGAAGGGCATGAGCTTCCGCGAGGGCGACGAGCTGCTCTCGATGAATGTTGTCCGGCCGGGTACGTTCGTGTTCACTGCCACCGACGGCGGTTACGCGAAGCGGACCCCCGTCGACGAGTACCGGGTCCAGGGCCGTGGCGGTCTCGGCATCAAGGCTGCCAAGATCGTGGAGGACCGTGGCTCGCTGGTCGGCGCGCTGGTGGTGGAGGAGTCGGACGAGATCCTCGCCATCACGCTCGGCGGCGGCGTGATCCGTACGCGAGTCAATGAAGTCAGGGAGACGGGCCGTGACACCATGGGCGTCCAACTGATCAATCTGGGCAAGCGCGATGCCGTTGTCGGTATTGCCCGTAACGCCGAAGCCGGCCATGAGGCCGAAGAGGTCGAGGGGTCCGAGGACGCCGCGGCCGCTGAGGCGGAGGGTGCCGAGAGCACGGTCGAAGGCAATGTCGAAGGCACGTCGCCTTCGGCCGGGGAGCACGAGGAGTAGAGCGTGAGTGGAGCCACGGGCGCCGGTTCGGCCGCTTCCGGAACAGGAGCGAACGGTGCCCGTGGCCCCGCCACGGACTCCCAAGGGGGCACTGTGACGGACACCCGGGGGCCTCAGCCCCAGTACGAGGGCTACGCGAGCGGGCCATTGCCCGGCGAGCGCGAGCCCGCACCGGGGCAGAGCGGGCCGTACCACCCGCCGCAGGCGTATCCCTCGCCTGCGGGCGGGACTCAGGGCGGAGGCCGCCAGCAGCACGGTACGCACGGCGGTGCGCAGGGCGCGGGCGCCGCGCAGGCGGCGCGCAAGCCGCGTACGGGCGCGCGGACGACTCCGCGTACCCGCAAGGCACGGCTGCGGGTGGCCAAGGCCGACCCGTGGTCGGTGATGAAGGTGAGCTTCCTGCTCTCCATCGCGCTCGGCATCTGCACGGTGGTGGCGTCCGCGGTGCTGTGGATGGTCATGGACGCCATGGGCGTCTTCGAGGCCGTCGGCGGCACGATAAGCGAGGCCACCGGTTCCAGCGACAGCAACGGTTTCGATCTGCAGTCGTTCCTTTCGCTGCCGCGGGTCCTCATCTTCACCTCGGTCATCGCCGTGATCGATGTGGTGCTGGCGACCGCGCTGGCGACGCTGGGCGCGTTCATCTACAACCTGTCGGCCGGTTTCGTGGGCGGTGTCGAGCTCACCCTGGCCGAGGACGAGTAGGCCACCGGATACCGATTTTGGGACTGGCCCCGACGTGCGCTAATCTTCAGAGGTCAGCGCGACACAACAGCGCGGCGGGGCTATAGCTCAGTTGGTTAGAGCGCATCCCTGATAAGGATGAGGCCACAGGTTCAAATCCTGTTAGCCCCACCAGTACGAAGGCCCCTCACCGGTAACGGTGGGGGGCCTTCGTCGTATGCGGTCCGGGGTGCCGGAGTGCCGGAGTGCGGCGGTACCGGCGCGCGCCGGGAGTGCGCCAGCACGGGCGGACGGGGGCGGGAGCGTGTGCCTCGGACGCGGGTGGGGGCGTACGCCGGGGAGCTGATCCCCCGCCATGGGGGCGGGTCATCCGCCGTGTTCGCCGGGTGCGGCGCCGGAGTGGGGCCCCGGGAGGCGGCCCGGTTCGGGCAGGACGGGACGGGAAGGCTGCTGAGCGCACGGAGAAGCCCCCGTCCGGTGTGAACCGGTCCGGGGGCTCAGGTGTCGGTCGTGCGGCCGTCAGGGCGGCAGCAGGGAGGCGTCCCCGGCCGGGGCCCCGTGCGAGGTGCGGGCGGCGCTCCTGGTCTCCGCGGTGTCCGTGCCGTCATAGGAGGACAGATGGCGGGTGGCGGGCGAGGAGCCGTGGGCCTCGGCGCGGATGCGCTGCTTCATCGTGGGTGGCAGGGCCCGGTCGCGGGGGAGGGTCCATCGCACGCTGGGGGCGGCCGCGGTCGCCGTGGTCTCGGCCATGTGCTCGTGGGTCGTGGTGGCCGGTCCCGCGGCGCTCTGCTGCGCGGCCGTGGCCGGGGCGCTCATGAAGCCCAGTGCGGCGAGCAGGGCGAAGAGGGCGGTGACGAAGGAGGTCCAGAGGGTCCTGGGCTGGAAGGAGTTCATGACCCCTCGCTTTCGGGTGGTCCGGTTTGCTTACCTTTCTGATGATGTGGATCCGGGCGCCGATTTCCGTGACCGACGCCACTGATTCGCCGATCTTCGGATGAACACCACTCGTATGGTTCAACCGGCTCCGGTGGGTGCGCCGCAGGTCACGGACCGGAGCGGGCTCCGCCGCTTCCGCCGCCCCGGAGGATCGCTTTTCCCCGGGCGCCAGTTGGGCCGCAGGCAGGTCACCGGTTGATATCGGCCGGTGTGTATAGTCGGGCGGCAGAAGTCCCCTACGTCAAGGAAAGACGAGGTCGCGCGGTGAAGAAGCTTCTCCTGGTCGCACTGGCCGCCATCGGCGGGCTCCTCGTGTACCGCCAGATCCAGGCGGATCGCGCCGAGCAGGATCTGTGGACGGAGGCGACTGACTCCGTGCCCGCAGGTTCGGGTGTGTGAGACAGAAAAGCCTGATTGCGGGCCCCGGTCGCCGAGCGGCCGGGGCTTCGTGCTGTTGCGGGACCGTGACGGCCGTGCTCTTGAGTTCACCGGAGCACATCAATACGTTGCCTGAGCAAAATGGCCGGGCCCCGGGGCCGACGGCGCGGGCGTCGCGGGGCGGGGTGGACGGGACGACGAGGGGAAGCGCGTGATGAGGCGGCGCAACAGGGGCCGGGTGACGCTGGCCGCGGTCGCGGCGATGGGGGCGGTGGCGCTTCCGGGGCAGGCGTACGCGGCCGGGGAGAGTGCCGCGTACGCCTTTGATCCGGGGGCGGAGCGGGTCGCGGGCGCGGAGTTCAGCACCCAGGCCCCGGCCCTGAAGGACAAAGCGGTCTACCGGAGCTCGATCAAGCCGGGGGAGAAGCTCTACTACCGCCTCGACCTCGATGCCCGGACGAACGCGTACGTCTCGGCGGTGGCCGTGCCCAGGGGCGGCGGCCAGGTCGCGTACGGGGACGGGATCACGGTCAGCGTCCGCGACAGCACGGACCTGCGGTGCGGTTCGCAGGACGCGCGGTTCCAGTCGGCGGAGTTCCCGCGTCCGATCGCCGCGTACGCCTACCGGATCATGGAGAAGGACAGCAGCACCTGCCAGGAGGCCGGGACGTACAACGTCCTGATCGAGCGGGAGAGCAAGGGGACCTCCTCGCAGGACGCGTGGGACCTGGAGCTGCGCTACGTCGCGGAGCCGCAGCCGAAGGCGGGCGTTCCGCTGCCGACCGAGGCGCCGGAGAACTGGCCGTCCGCCTCGCCGGTACCGCCCACCACCGCCCCGCAGAAGCGGTCCGGCGGCAGCGGCTACTACGACGCGACCGGTCTGGTGACGGGCGAATGGCAGGCGGAGGGCGGCATCCGGCCGGGGCAGACCCTCTTCTACCGGGTGCCGGTCGACTGGGACCAGCAGCTCTTCGTCACCGCGGACCTGAGCAACAGCACCACCTCGGACACGTACGTCGGCAACGCGCTCGCGCTCTCCCTGGACAATCCGGCGTACGGGCACGTCGACTCGGCGACCCCGCTCTCGTACTCCGGCACGTCCGCGTCCGTCTCGCTGGACCCGCTGCCGCCGGTGGCGTACGAGAACCGCTACGACTCGTCCAGCGACGTCAGCGCGATGCGGTTCGCCGGCTGGTACTACCTGTCGGTGACGCTCAGCCCGTCCGTCGCGAAGTCCTACGGGGACAAGGCGATTCCGCTGACCCTGAAGGTCAAGGTCGAGGGGGAGGCGGGCAGTTCGCCGTACGCGGAGGACGCCGCTCCCTTCTCGGTCACGCAGGACGACAAGGACATGGCGCGGGACGGGAAGAGCGGCCCGCAGGCCGTCCGCAGCGACACCATGACGGCGGTCGGCGTGGCCGGGATCGGCACCGGCTCGGTGCTGGTGGTCGGGCTCGGGGCGTGGACCCTGCTGGCGCGGCGCCGCGCGGCCACCGCCCCGGCGGGCGCTTCCGGCGGCGAACCGTACGGAAACCCGCCGCAGGCCTGGTGATCCCGCCGGTCCTCGGGGCGGTCAGTTCTGGGTCAGCGCCCAGATGCCCACCGCGAAGCAGACCAGCGCCAGCAGCAGCACCGGGACCGCCACCTTCGGGGACGGTCCCGGACGCCGTTGCGGGGCGTGCGCCGCGGCGGGGGCGTGCGCCGGGCTCTGCGGCTGTCCGGCGGTGTACGCCCGGGTGAGCGGGGGCTCGTTTCGTACGGCGGCCGTGGGCGCCTGCGCGACGTCCTGGGCGTGCGCCGGAGCGGCGTACGGGGGCGCGGGCAGCGGCGGGGCCGGGGAGTGCGCTGCGGCGGGCCGGGGCGTGGGCTGCTGCGGGGGCGGCGGCAGGTGGAAGCTGCCCGTCTCCGACATCGAGACCGGCGGCTGGGCGTAAGGCTGCTGGACGGGCTCGGGGGCCTTGACCGGTCCGTCTGGGCCGAAGCCCGGGGGAAGCGGCCCGAGTTGGTCGAACACCTCGACCGGTTCGTCCTCCGGTCCCGGCTCCGGGAGCATCTCGACCGCGGCCGTCAGCGCCTTGCGGGCACCCGTGGCCGTACGGAACCGGGCCTGCGGGTCCGGCTGGAGGAGTCCCGCGAGGACCTGCCACAGCGGCTCCGGGATGCCCTCCGGGGCGGCGGGCGTGCCGTACGCGGCGAAGTGCTCGACGATCGCCTGTGCGTCGGGCTTCTGGCCCTGGAGGAGGTAGAGCGCGACCAGGCCGACCGCGAACAGGTCCGCGGGGAAGTCGGGCTCCGCGCCCATCATCTGCTCGGGTGCGAAATAACCCGGCGTCCCCACCACGTAGTTGGTCTCGGTGAGGCGCGGCTCCCCCTTGCGCATGGAGATACCGAAGTCGGACAGCCGCAGATGCGGGCGGCCCGTACCGGTGGCCTCCATCAGGATGTTGGCCGGTTTTATGTCCCGGTGCACCACACCCTCGGCGTGCACCGTGGACAGTCCGGACAGCAGCTGGTCCAGGAGCGTGCAGACGAAGCGGTGCGGCAACGGGCCGTAGTCGCCGATGACATGGGCCAGCGAACCGCCGCTCACCAGGTCCATGGTGAACAGCACCTTGTCGTCGTCCGCGGCCCAGCTGGCGGGCGCGAGCACGTGCGGGTGCTCGATCCGCAGCGCCTGCTCGCGGACGAAGCGCAGCAGCGTGTGCGCGTCGCTCTGCTGGAGGACCTTGGCCGCCACATAACGGCGGCGCCGGTGGTCCCAGGCCCGCCAGACCGCGCCGACCCCTCCACGCCCGATCGGATCGATCAGCTCGTACCGACCGGCGAAGACCTCACCCATTGTGCTGCGCCCGCTCCCTGATCCGCCCTGACCCCAACGAAACGACAGCCCCTGGGGCCCCTAGCCCTGGTGTCCCTCGTAGTGCGCCACCGCTTCCGCGGTGCGCCCCGCGCCGTACACCTTGAGGAACTCTGCCAGTTCCGGGTGGGTCGGGGCGAGGGAGTCGGCCGCTTCGATGATGTCGCCGGCCGCCGAGACGGACCTCAGCAGCGACTGGATCTCACGGACCACGCGCCGGACGGTGGGGGCGCCGCCGGTGGTCGTGGTCTGGCCGGTGCCGGTGAGGACGGATCCGCCCTGGGACTTCTTGATCTCCTCCATGCGCCCCGCGGCCTCGCCCGCGCTGAGGCTGCCGTCCGCGACCTGCCCGGCCAACTCCTGGAGGGCCTGGACGCGCTGGACGACCGCGGGGTTGCCGATCTTCGCCCGCTGGCCGCTCATCAGCTGGGAGAGCATGGGAGCGGACAGCCCGAGCACGGCGGCGAGCCGGGCCTGGTTCAGGCCGAGGTCGTCGATCAGCCGACGGAACAGCGCGCCGAGAGGTTCCCCGTACCAACTGCGCTGGAGCTCCCTGGCTCTTGCCGTTGCCTCTTGCTGCGCTGCGTCCATGGCGTCTCCCCTTCGCTGCGGCTTCGCTGCTGCGAACCTCGCCGAGCATCTTACGGAGCGTGGTCGCGGACCGGGAGACCCCATATTGTTTGCAGGATTCCGGGGGGTACCCGGTATTCTGGTGCGCAGCGGTGGCCAGGACATGGAAGTGTCTACAGCTGTCCGTTTTCGGGGCCTTAGCTCAGTTGGTAGAGCGCTGCCTTTGCAAGGCAGATGTCAGGAGTTCGAATCTCCTAGGCTCCACCCCCGAAATGCCCTCTGACCTGCTGAAAAGCAGTCTCAGGGGGCATTTTTCGTGCCCATCAGTGGCCGCGTCGGTGCTCGCGGGGCCCGGGGCGTCCAGTTCCTGCAAAGGGTCGCTCACACGCGTCTCTTCTCTGGGTCTCCCAGGCCCGGACCGTTGGGGACGCGTTCCTGAGGGGTGTGAGAGGAGCCCTTCGGGGCTGGAACATGACGTTCCAGCCCCCTGATACGAGGGAGCGAGTGCCCCGGATCGTGTCGGCCAGGACGCGGTGTCCTCAGGCTCCGCAGCAGCCGCCGGACGACGGTTCGTCGGCAGGGGCCGCGACCGGCAGAGGGGTGGCGGCGCCGATCTGCACGAGTGCGGGTGCCGGGGTGGTGCAGCAGCCTCCGGCGTCGGCCTGGTCTGGTGCCGGGCTGTCGAAGAGTCCGGCGCCGCCGCAGACTCCGGTTTCGGGGAGGGTGAGTTCGACGCGGTCGGCGGATTCCAGGTCGCCCGCGATGGCGGCGGTGACGGAGCGGACCTGCTCGTAGCCGGTCATGGCGAGGAAGGTCGGAGCGCGGCCGTAGGACTTCATGCCGACCAGGTAGATGCCGGGTTCGGGGTGGGAGAGTTCGCGGTGGCCGTGGGGGTAGACGGTGCCGCAGGAGTGCTGGTTGGGGTCGATCAGCGGGGCCAGTGCGGTGGGGGCCTGGAGGCGCTCGTCGAGGCCGAGGCGGATCTCGGAGAGGAAGGACAGGTCGGGGCGGAGACCGGTCAGGACGATCGCCTCGTCCACCGGGTCGAGGCGGCGTCCGTCCTCGCCCGTCAGGATCAGGCGGCCGTCCTCGTCGCGCTCGATGGCCTCGGTGCGGAAGCCGGTGACCGCGTCGGCGTGGCCGTTGTCGACGGCGGCCTTCGCGGCCAGGCCGAGGGCGCCGCGGGCGGGGAGCTGGTCGGCGCTGCCGCCGCCGAAGGTGGAGCCGCTGATGCCACGGCGCAGGATCCACACCGCGTGCGTGCCGGGCTCGTCCTCCGCGAGGTCGGCGAGCATGGCCAGGGCGGTGAACGCGGAGGCGCCGGAGCCGATGACGGCGGTGCGCCGACCGGCGTAGCGGTCGCGGACGGCCGGGTCCTTGAGGTCGGGGACGCGGTAGGTGACGCGGTCGGCCGCCGCCTTCTCGCCGAGGGCGGGCAGGCCGCTGGCCCCGGCCGGGCTGGGCGTGGTCCAGGTGCCGGAGGCGTCGATGACCGCGCGGGCGAAGACGCGCTCCTCATGGCCGTCGGCGGTGGTGAAGTGGACGACGAAGGGCTGGGTTTCGCGGTCGGCGTCGACGATGCGGTCGCGGCCGGTGCGTGAGACGCCGGTCACCCGGGCGCTGGTGCGGACACGGTCGCCGAGTACGTCGGCGAGGGGCTGGAGGTACTGCCCGGCCCAGTCTCCGCCGGTCGGGTAGGTGGCCGCGTCGGGCCTGGTCCAGCCGGTCGGGGCCAGGAGCTTCTCGGCGGCCGGGTCGGTGACCTCGCCCCAGGTGGAGAACAGCCGTACGTGGGACCACTCGCGCACCGTCGCTCCGGCGGCGTCTCCGGCTTCGAGCACCAGCGGTTCGATGCCGCGCCCGACCAGGTGGGCGGCGGCGGCCAGCCCGGCGGGGCCGGCACCGATGACGACGACCGGCAGGTCTGCAGTGGTGGTCATGACGGTGATGTCCTCCGAGGTAGGCGGCCACTCCGACCGCTGTTTCGATTGCTGTCGATATCTGGAGCTTGCCACTGCGTATCGATGAGTGTCAATGTAGACGCATGTCGAAGTCAGAGATTGCGGAGCTGCCGGTCCTGGACGCGGAGGCCGTGGTGCCGTGCTGCCCGCCGATCACCGCCGGGGAGCTGTCGCAGGGTGACGCGGAGGAGATGGCCGTCATGTTCAAGGCGCTGTCGGACCCGGTGCGGCTGCGGCTGTTCTCCAAGGTCGCCTCGCACCCGGGCGGTGAGGCGTGCGTATGCGACATCTCCGACGTCGGGGTCTCCCAGCCGACCGTCTCCCACCACCTGAAGAAGCTGCGCGAGGCCGGTCTGCTGACCTCCGAGCGGCGCGGGACCTGGGTGTACTACCAGGTCGCGCCGTCCGTCGTGGCGGCCATGTCCGCCATGCTCGACCTGCGCACCTGATCTCCGCCCGGCGGCCCGCGCCGACGGGTCAGCCGGTGCGGTCGGGCGGGCAGCATCGCGCCAGGTACGCCTGGAGCGCGGAGAGGTGCTCGGTCGTGGTGGCACCGTCGGCCCGGTAGAAGACCTGCTTGCCCTCCTTGCGGGAGGTCACCAGGCCGCCGCGGCGCAGCAGGCTCAGGTGTTCTGAGGCGGTCGACGGTTTCAGTGCGCACCGTTCGGCGATCTCGCCGACCGTCAGTTCGATGCCGCCGGTGAACTGCTGCATCACTCTCTGACGGGTTTCGCTGGCCAGGGCCTTGAGGAAGCCGGCCGTCGCCGGATCCACCGCGGACGTCTCAGCGCTGTTCTCTCTCATCGCACCCCGCTCAACATTTCGTCACTTCCCGAAACGACGACTCACGTGAAGGGGCACGTTCTCATGGAGCATGCCGATCTCCTCGTCATCGGTGCCGGGCAGTCCGGTCTGGCCACCGCGGCCCTCGCCCCGCGCCACGGCTTCACCCGCATTCTGGTGCTGGAGGCCACGGCGGAGCCGGGCGGGTCCTGGCCGCGCTACTACGACAGCCTCACCCTGTTCTCCCCGGCCCGGTACTCGTCCCTGCCCGGTATGCGCTTCCCCGGCGCCCCGGACCGCTATCCACGGCGGGACGACGTGGTGCACTACCTGCGCGACTACGCCCGCCGCCTGCCCGCCGGGATCCGCACCTCGACCACCGTCACCTCCGTGACACGCCACAACGGCACCTGGTCCGTGCGGGCCGAGGACGGGCGGGAGTTCACCGCGCGGGCGGTCATCGCCGCGACCGGTGACTACGGCACACCCTTCGTTCCGGACGTTCCCGGGCGGGCGGACTTCGGCGGCCGGGTGCTGCACGCCGCGGGCTACCGGAGCCCGGACGCGTTCGCCGGGCAGCGGGTCGTCGTGGTCGGCGGGGGCAATTCCGCGATCCAGATCGCCGCCGAGCTCGGCCCGCTCGCCGACGTCACCCTGGCCACCCGGCGCCCGGTCGGATGGACACCCCAGCGCCCGCTGGGCCGGGACCTGCACGGGTGGCTCAGGCACACCCGCCTCGACATCGCGCCGATCCGGCGGCTCCTGGCAAAGGTGCCCGTCTCCGTGCTCGATGACGGCCACTACCGCACCGCCCTGGACCAGCACGGCGTCGACCGGCGCGACATGTTCAGCCGCTTCACCGCCGACGGCGTCGTGTGGGCCGACGGAACGAAGGAGGAGGCCGACGCGGTCCTGCTCGCCACCGGATACCGCCTTGCCTTCCCCTACCTGACCGAATCGGGCGCCCTGGACGGTGAAGGCGCCCCCCAGCACCGGGGCGGCCTCTCCACCGTGGCCCCGGGGCTCGGCTTCGTCGGCATGGAGTTCCAGCGCAGTTTCTCCTCCAAGACCCTGCGCGGGGTGGGCCGCGACGCCGCGCACGTCCTGAAGGGAATGCGTGCCGCGGTGGCCGGGTGAACCGGGATCAGGCGCGGTGGGAGGCAGCCGAAGGCGCCTGCCGCGACTGGCTGATGCCGGGGGCGCCGTCCAGGCCCTCGGGCGTGCGGCAGAGCCTGCGTCCCTCTTCCACGAACGGGTCTTCTCCGTTGACGAGGGTGGCCGGGGAGCCGGTGAAGCCGCCGCGTTCGGCCTCGGACCGGTCGCTGACCACCCGTGTGACGGCATCGGCCGCGTCCAGCCCGGACGCCTCCAACGCCTGCCGCAACCGGCCGGCAGACAGCTCTCGGTCATGAGGGAAGTCCTCGGCCAGCTCGTGCGGCTGGCGGTAGCCGACGGCGAGTCCTGCCTGCCCGCTGCCGATCACCACGAGGTCCACCGTGCCGGTCACGGTGCGGCCAGGGCCAGTGCGGCCAGGGCCAGTGCGGCTGGCGCCTCGGCCGCGGCGCACACGGGGCACAGCACCGTCCGCGCTTCGGCCCCGCAGGGGGTGCCGATCAGACTGCCGCGCCGTACGCTCCGGGTCGCGACGCGGGCGTGCGCCGCGCGGACTCCGGCTCAGCCCTGGCGGACGCCGACGGTGGGACTGCCCGCTCCCGTGGCGCGGACGTCGGGGCAGTGCGTCAGTCGTCCCTTCCCGGGGTGGTGAGTGCTGCGGGGCTGAACTTCCTGCGCCAGGCCAGCGCGACGTACACGAGCCCGATCAGGACGGGTACCTCGATGAGCGGGCCGACGACTCCGGACAGGGCCTGGCCGGAGGTGACGCCGAAGGTCGCGATGGCGACGGCGATGGCCAGCTCGAAGTTGTTGCCCGCCGCGGTGAACGCCAGGGTCGCGGTGCGGTCGTAGGCGAGGCCGAGGGCCTTTCCGAGGAGGAAGGTGCCGAAGAACATGATCGCGAAGTACACGAGCAGTGGCAGCGCGATCCGGACCACGTCCAGGGGCTGCGAGGTGATCGTCTTCCCCTGGAGGGCGAACAGGACGACGATCGTGAAGAGCAGCCCGTACAGGGCCCAGGGTCCGATCCTCGGCAGGAACGTGGTCTCGTAGTTCTCGCGGCCCATCTTCCGCTCGCCGATGCGGCGGGTGAGGAAGCCGGCCAGCAGCGGGATGCCGAGGAAGACGATGACGTTGACAGCGATGTGCCAGACGGAGACGTCCAGGCCCTGTCCGTCGCCGAGGTTCAGCCACCGGGGCAGCAGGTCCAGGTAGAACCAGCCGAGCAGGCCGAACGCGATGACCTGGAACACCGAGTTCAGGGCGACCAGAACGGCGGCGGCCTCCCGGTCACCGCAGGCGAGGTCGTTCCAGATGATGACCATGGCGATGCACCGGGCGAGGCCGACGATGATCAGTCCGGTGCGGTACTCGGGCAGGTCCGGCAGGAAGACCCACGCCAGCGCGAACATGACGGCCGGGCCGACGATCCAGTTGACGACCAGTGAGGACACCATCAGCTTGCGGTCGCCGGTGACGGTGTCGAGCCTGTCGTAGCGGACCTTGGCCAGCACCGGGTACATCATCACGAGCAGGCCGAGCGCGATCGGCAGGGAGATCCCGCCGACCTCGATCTTCGCGAGTGCGTCGTTCATGCCCGGGATCAGCCGCCCCAGCCCCAGGCCGATCGCCATGGCGAGCAGGATCCACACCGCGAGGTAGCGGTCGAGGGTGGAGAGCTTCCTGACGACCGAGTCGTCACCGGCCGCCGTGGCGGTGGTGGGTTCGGTGGAGGTCACGGGCAGGCCCGCTTGTTCCCGGCCGCGGTACGGGCGGACTCGGCCAGCGCGGCGAACTGCTCGGACAGACCGGCCAGGACCTCGGGACGCAGTGCGTAGTAGGTGAAGCGGCCGCACGGCTCCGTCTCCACCACTCCGGCCTCGCGAAGGACCTTCAGGTGATTGGACAGGTTGGTCTGCTTCGCGCCGGTCTCCTCGACCAGGTGCGTCGTACACAGTGTCTCGCGGGCCAGCAGGGTCACGATCTGGAGGCGGAGCGGATCGCCCAGCACCCGGATCAGATCAGGGTCGACTGAAGTCAGCATGTACTGATACTTTCACATCATTCCCCGCTGATACCAGTGGGAGCTGAAGTCATGGGCGGCGTGCCGTCCTGCGGCGAGAGAGAACGATCAACATGGCCGAGTCGTCCGGCAAGCCGTCCGTCCTGTTCGTCTGCGTCCACAACGCCGGCCGCTCCCAGATGGCCGCCGCCTGGCTGACCCACCTGGCCGGGGACCGCGTCGAGGTCCGCTCCGCAGGCTCCAGCCCCGGGAAGACGGTGAACTCCGCCGCCGTTGAAGCGATGGCCGAGGCCGGCATCGACATCTCCGCCGAAGCCCCGAAGATCCTCACGATCGACGCCGTCCGCGAGTCCGACGTGTGCGTCACCATGGGCTGCGGCGACACCTGCCCGGTCTTCCCCGGCAAGCGCTACCTGGACTGGAAGCTCGACGACCCGGCCGGACAAGGTGTCGAAGCCGTCCGCCCCATACGCGACGAGATCAAGACCCTCGTCCAGGGCCTGATCGCCGAGATCGCTCCGGAGGCCACGGCGTGAGCGCCCTGCGCGATGTCGTCGTCATCGGCCCCGGTCCCGCCGGACACCCCGCCGTTCTCGACGCCGCGGCAGGGCTCGACGCCGCGCGCTGCCACGCCGCCCTTGGCGACACCGCCCTGTTCGCCGGTCCGCCGGTCCGCTGACTCAAGGACCGGAGAAGGACCGCTGCGTGAACGTCACCGGCGGCACTGGCCCGCAGCACCGGCGCGGTCCACGGGTCCGCACCGCGGGAGGAGTGTTCCGTGACCGTCCGGTCCGTGGGGGCCGTCGGCTTCCGGGGGTTCCGGTTCGGCCAGACCTTCTCCCAGTGAGGCACCCGCGTCGGCACGCTGGGTCTGTCCGTGACCGCCGTGGAACTGCCGCACGCCGACAGTGGGCAGGCCGGCGTCCTGAACGCGGCGTCGACCGTCTGCCACTTGCTGAGCGGCCTGCCCGCGGGCGCGTGGGTGGACCGCATGCTCAGGCGCCGGACCATGATGGCCGCCGCCCTCGTGTGCTGCCTGGCCGTTCTCGCCGTCCCCGCCCTGTGGTCCGTCGGCGGGCTGAGGATGGGGGCCCTGTACGCCGTCGCGCTCGTCGTCGGGGGTGGTGTCCGTCTTCTTCGACGTCGCCTGCCAGTCGTACGTACCGGTGCTGGTGCCCCCAAGGACGACCGTACCGGTGCTGGTGCTCCCAGGGACCACATCGCCACCGCCCACGCCCGCCTGGAGGTCACCTCCCAGGTCTCCGCGCTCGGCGGTCCGGCGCTGGCCGGGCTGCTGATGCGGATCGTCAGCACGCCCGTGGTGCTGCTGGTCGACGCGGATGAACGCCTCGATCCGCTTCGTGGTCTGGGGCGGCATGCCGCTCGCGTCGCTGCTCGCGGACTGGCTCGGGACGGCGATCGGCGTGGTGCCGACGCTGTGGACCGGGGTGGTCGGCAGCGTCGTGACGGTACTGCCGGTCCTCGCCATCGACCGTGTCATGGCGAGGTCCGGCACCACCCCGCACTCTTCATCCCGGACACCGCTGACCGGCTGACCGACTGACCGGCTGACTGGCGGCGCCGCGTGGCGCCGACCGCGTGGTGCTGTGGTCAGCGCCCGCCGTCCGTGTCCTCAGGACCCTCCGCCCCGTCGGCCGCTCCGGGGCCGGACTCGGCCGGTCCGCTGCCGTCGACCGAGGTCAGCGGCGTATGGTCGGAGACCTCCGTGGCGGCGGGCGGTTCGACCAGCCAGTCGGGGTTGGACTGCCGGTCCCACCAGCGCCAGACGGCGTAGGCACCGCCCGCCACGAGGCCGATCGCGATGAAGCCCCGGCACAGCCGCCCGGCCTTCGCCCGGCACGCGTGCCTCCTGTCCAGCCGCCGGATCTCGTCCGCGGTGACGTGCCCGCGCAGGGCGGCCAGCGCGGCGGCACCGCGCGCCGAGGCCTCCTCGGCCACCGGCTGGGCCGCGGCCATCGCCTGCTCGACCCGCGGCACCGTGTACTCCGCGGCGGAGCGGGCCGCCAGGCGGGTACGGTGCGCGGCGCGGCGACCGGCCTCGTCGATCCGGGGCGGCACATGGGCGAGGGCCAGCTCGATGCGCGGCGCCAGATGGGAGTCGTACTGGTCACGAGCCTGCTGGGCCGCCTTGGACACCTTCGGCGCCAGCCGCGTGCGGGCCTCGCACGCGAGGTGCGCGGCCTGCTCCCTGGCCGTGTCGGCGTACGGTGCCACCACGTCCGCGGCGTGCTGCACGCTTTCCTTCGCCGAGTCGGTTGCGGCGCGCACGCTGTCGATGCGGGTCACGGGATCCTCCTCCTTGGGGGCGGGTGGACTCTCCGCCTTTCCACCCATTTCGAGATCATGCCCGCCGGATTCCGGTACGGCATGCGGGGCGGGCATCCGGGGTACCCGGGATGTCCGGGCGCATCCGGAGAGCCGGTGTGATGGGAGCTTTCACTCGACAATGCCATGCTTTGTACCGCAATGCGGCAGGAAGGTGAGCGCCACGCACCCCCGGCGGTGATCGGACGCGGAGGCATGCGGTCCGTGCGAGGATCGATGGAGCGTCACTGACGATGGACAATCGGTGAACGACCCCCGAGGACCCGACGTTCCGGCGGGCCGACGTCACGCAAGACTCACGGAAGGCAGATCGTGGCTGAGCAGCTTTACGCCACCCTGAAGACCAACCAGGGCGACATCGAGATCCGGCTCCTGCCGAACCATGCGCCCAAGACCGTCAAGAACTTCGTCGAACTCGCCCAGGGCGAGCGGGAGTGGGTGGACCCGAACACCGGCCAGCCGACGACGGCCCGGCTGTACGACGGCACCGTCTTCCACCGTGTCATCAGCGGTTTCATGCTTCAGGGCGGCGACCCGCTCGGCAACGGCACTGGTGGGCCGGGGTACAAGTTCGCCGACGAGTTCCACCCCGACCTCGCCTTCAACAAGCCGTACCTGCTGGCCATGGCCAACGCGGGTCCGGGCACCAACGGCTCACAGTTCTTCGTGACCGTGGCGCCGACCGCCTGGCTCACCGGCAAGCACACCATCTTCGGCGAGGTCACCAACGAGGCCAGCAAGAAGGTCGTGGACGCGATCGCCGGGGCCCAGACCAATCCGCGCACCGACCGCCCGGTGCAGGACATCGTGATCGAGTCGGTCGTCATCGAGACCCGATGATCACTCAAGGTCGCCACCTGGTCACGGATTGATCCCCGGTCCGGGAACCAACCGCCCTGTTCGTCCGTATTCATACAGAGCGGATGAGCGGGGCGGCATGGTGTGTGCCGTGCCTGCCACGGCGCCGTGCCCGCCATGACCAGGACCGGAAGGGGCCGGGAAGCGATGGGACCGATGGACCAGCAGCAGCCGCCGAGCGGCGGCGAGCCGCCCGCGGCGGACGGCTCGCTCGGCTGCTACCGCCACCCCGGCCGCGAGGCGAACGTCCGGTGTACCCGCTGCGAGCGCCCGATCTGCCCCGAGTGCATGGTCAGTGCCGCGGTCGGATTCCAGTGCCCCGACTGCGTCCGGGAGGGGGCGGGTACGGGACAGGGCCCCGTCGTCGGAGCGCCGCGTACGGCCGCGGGCGGCTCTCTCGCCGCCGATCCCCGTCTGATCACCAAGATCCTGCTCGGAATCAACATCGCCGTGTATCTGGCGGTGCTGGCCCAGGGCATGGAGCTGGTCGTCCGGCTGATGCTGTTCGGCCGCAACGAGATCTACCACGGCGGCCCGCTCGAAGGCGTCGCGGAGGGGCAGTGGTACCGGCTGGTGACGTCGATGTTCCTGCACCAGGAGGTGTGGCACATCGCGTTCAACATGCTGGGGCTGTGGTGGCTCGGAGGCCCGCTGGAAGCGGCGCTCGGCCGGGCCCGCTACCTCGCGCTGTACCTGCTCTCCGGCCTGGCCGGCAGCGCTCTCACCTACTGGCTCGCCGCGCCCGACCAGGGCTCACTCGGCGCCTCCGGGGCGATCTTCGGGCTGCTGGGCGCCACCATCGTGCTGATGCGCCGTCTCAACTACGACATGCGCCCGGTGCTCGTGCTGCTCGCGGTGAACCTGGTCATCACGTTCAACCCCTGGGGCGGAATCGCCTGGCAGGCCCATGTCGGCGGCCTCATCGCGGGCGCGCTGATCGCCACCGGCATGGTGTACGCCCCCCGGGAGCGGCGCGCGCTGGTGCAGTACGGCACCTGCGCCCTGGTCCTGGTGGCGGTGCTTCTCATGGTCGTCGCGAGAACGGCCGCGCTGACCTGAGCGGATCTTCCGTCCCGTGCGGCCCTGCCGCGCTGAGCGGCTTTTCCGGCTGGGTCGGCCCGTTCACAGGCGTACTTGTCCACAGTGCGTGCCGGATCTTGTGCATTCGGTGGGTACAACTGTGCCCCTTGTCGCTGAGCTGGGTTTTCCAGTCAGGACAAGGGGCGTGCCGTCTCCCGGTGAGAGAGACTGCGGGTAGGGCGACGCCTACTCCCAGAGAGTTATCCACAGATCGTCGAACCTTTTCCCCCACCTGTGGATAACGATGTGGACAACGTCGAGGTAACGGGGCTGAGGGCGCTACTTCCACTGCGTGGAGACGCCGAAGCCGCCGGCGATGAAGCCGAAGCCGACCACGATGTTCCAGTTCCCCAGGTCCTTGATCGGCAGGTCGCCGTCGGTTACGTAGAAGACGACGATCCAGGCCAGCCCGATCAGGAAGAGCGCCAGCATCACCGGCGCCACCCAGCTGCGGCTGGTCAGTTTTATGTTGGTTGCCTGCTTCGCCGGGGGCGGCGTGAAGTCGGCCTTCTTGCGGATACGTGACTTCGGCACGAGGAACTCTCCTGTCGATGCGCTGCGTGACCGCGCAGGGAACTGTGTCGGGCGCCGGGGTGGGGCTCAAGGGGGAATACTGCCTCCCCCGGGCGTCCGTTAGCGTAGTGCTTCCCTGGTGCCTAAGGAGATAAGGGTACGTTGAGCAATTCTGCCGACTCCCGCCACGGCCCGGTCCGGCGCACGCTCCGGCACCCGGCCCGGGTGCTCACCGCTGCCGTCTTCGCCCTCGCCGGACTGATCTTCGTCACCAGCGCCAACACGGCCAAGGGCACCAATATCCGCACCGACTCCTCGCTGCTGAAGCTCTCCGACCTCATCCAGCAGCGCAGCAACAAGAACGCCCAGCTGGACGAGACCAACGCGGTCGTGCGTGACGACATCGACACCCTCGTCCGGCAGGACGACGGCAGTACCGAGGCGGAGGCCGCCCGTCTCGGTGAGCTGGAGCGGGCCGCCGGAACGAAGAGGCTCACCGGCCGCTCGGTGTCCGTCACGCTCAACGACGCCCCGCCCAACGCCACCGCCAACCCCGGCTACCCCGATCCGCAGCCCAATGACCTGGTCATCCACCAGCAGGACCTGCAAGCCGTGGTCAACGCCCTCTGGCAGGGCGGCGCCCGGGGCGTCCAGGTCATGGACCAGCGGCTGATCTCCACCAGCGCGGTCCGCTGTGTCGGCAACACCCTGATCCTCCAGGGCCGGGTCTACTCCCCGCCGTACAAGATCACCGCGGTCGGCGACCCAGGACGGCTCAGGCAGGCGCTCAACGACTCCCCGGCGATCAGCAACTACCTGCTGTACGTGAAGGCCTACGGGCTCGGCTGGAAAGTCGATGAGCACGAGGCGGTGACTCTTCCCGGCTACTCGGGCACAGTGGACCTCCACTACGCGGAGCCCGTGAAGTAGCCAGCGCCTGTGGGGAGGCCGGCCGGTGTCGGTGCGACTGATCGTCAGGACGCTCAGCGAATTCTGCCTCACCGTCGGCGCTCTGATCGTGCTCTTCGTGGTGTACGTGCTGTTCTGGACGGGCGTGCGTGCGGCCGACGCGAGCGAGGGGCAGATCGAGTCCCTGCGCGACCGGTGGGCGCAGGAGTCCGCCTCGGCCCCGGCGTCCGCCCCGTCCCCCGCACCGGCCGCGCCGAAGCGGCCCGCCGCGCCCGCGTACCGGGACGGCAAGCCGTTCGCGATGATGTACATCCCCCGCTTCGGCAAGGGCTGGGAATGGCCGGTCCTGGAGAACACCGGGGTCAGGACGCTGCAGAAGGGCCTCGGCCACTACGCGGGCACGGCCCGCCTCGGCGCGAGCGGCAATTTCGCGGTGGCCGGTCACCGGCGCACCTACGGGGATCCGTTCAAGGACTTCCCGAAGCTGCGTCCGGGCGACGCGGTGCTGCTGACGGACGGGACGACGTGGTTCACGTACCGCATCGGCCGTACGCCGTACCGGACGGTGCCGAGCGACATCGGGGTCATCGACCCCGTCCCCCGGAAGTCCGGCTTCGACGGGCCGGGCCGCTATCTGACGCTGACCACCTGCGAACCCGAGTGGGGCAGCAGCCACCGGCTGATCGTCTGGGCCCATCTGGACGCCACCCAGCCTGTGGCGGACGGCAGACCGGCAGCTTTCCACAGCTGACCCACGCCGATGCCGCGGCCCTTTAGTCTGGTCCCGTACCGAATGGAGGGACGACATGTACGGCTGGATCTGGCGGCATCTGCCGGGCAACTCATGGGTCCGTGCGCTCATCTCGCTCGTGCTGGTGCTGGCCGTCGTCTACGTGCTCTTCCAGTACGTCTTCCCCTGGGCGGAGCCGCTGCTTCCGTTCGGTGACGTGACGGTCGACGGCTCGACCGGGACAGGAGGCGGCCCGTGAGCGCCCGCATTCTCGTCGTGGACAACTACGACAGCTTCGTCTTCAACCTCGTGCAGTACCTCTACCAGCTCGGCGCCGAGTGCGAGGTGCTGCGCAACGACGAGGTGACCACGGCACACGCCCAGGACGGCTTCGACGGCGTCCTCCTGTCGCCCGGCCCCGGCACTCCGGAGGAGGCGGGCGTCTGCGTCGAGATGGTGCGCCACTGCGCGGCGACGGGCGTCCCGGTCTTCGGGGTCTGCCTGGGGATGCAGTCGATGGCGGTGGCCTACGGCGGTGTGGTGGACCGCGCCCCGGAGCTGCTGCACGGCAAGACCTCGCCGGTGACCCACCAGGGAGCGGGGGTCTTCGCGGGCCTGCCGTCCCCCTTCACCGCGACGCGCTACCACTCGCTCGCCGCCGAACCGGACACCGTCCCGGCGGAGCTGGAAGTGACGGCGCGGACGGCCGACGGCATCATCATGGGGCTGCGCCACCGCGAACTGCCGGTGGAGGGTGTGCAGTTCCACCCGGAGTCCGTGCTGACCGAGCACGGCCATCTGATGCTGGCCAACTGGCTGGCGCAGTGCGGTGACACAGGGGCCGTCGCGCGGTCGGCGGGGCTCGCGCCGGTGGTGGGCAAGGCCGCCGCGTGACCTCACTCCGCCCCGAACCCGACGCCGGACAGGACGGCCCGTACGAGCAGGGAACGTACGGTGCCACGGGCGCGTTCGAGGCGGCGGTCGACGGGCTGGCGGATCCGCTGACCGACCCGCTGCCGGGTCGGCACACCTCGCCGTGGTTCAGGGCGGACACCCGCCCGGACCGGGCTGAGGAGGCGGAGGCGGCGCCGGGGACGGGCCAGCACCGGGCCCCCGAGCCGCAGCCACGGGCTCCGTACGGGGCGCAGGGCGCCGAGGAGACCCCGCGGGAGTGGTACGACCCGGAGGGCTTCGAGAGGGACTGGTACGGGCGGCAGGCGCCCGCTCCGGACCCGCCTGCTCCGGACCTGGGCGCTCCGGTGACCGAAGTACTGTCTCCGGTCACCGAAGTGCTGCCCCCGGTCACTGAAGCCCTTCCCCCGGTCCGAATTCCGGATGTCGAGGCTCCGCTTCCGCTCCGCGTTCCGGACTCGGCGGTCCCGCTTCCGCTCCGCGTTCCGGACTCGGCGGTCCCGCGTCCGCTCCCCGGGCCGGACGACCTGGAGGCGGCGTCCCCGCTCCCCGGTTCCGAGCCGCGTACCGGGGGCCGTGCCGAGCGTCGTCGCGCCGCCAAGGGACGGGGGCGGCGCCGCGCCGATCCGCGCCCGGAGGCCGCACCGGCCGCCGCGGCGCCCGGCCGCCCGATGTCACGCGTCGAGGCACGGCGTGCGGCGCGCGCGGCCAAGGACAGCCCCGCGGTGGTGGCCAGCCGGGTCACCGGCGAGCTGTTCATCACCCTCGGTGTGCTGATGCTGCTGTTCGTCACCTACCAGCTGTGGTGGACGAACGTCCGCGCCAACCAGTACGCGGGCAAGGAGACGCACAAGATCCAGGACGACTGGGCGAAGGGCGACCGCAGCCCCGGCGTCTTCGAGGCGGGCCAGGGCTTCGCCATCATCCACATACCCAAGCTGGACGTGGTCGCCCCGATCGCCGAGGGAATCAGCAAGGAGAAGGTCCTCGACCGGGGCATGGTCGGTCATTACAGCGAGGGCTCGCTCCGCACCGCGATGCCCTCGGCCAAGAAGGGCAACTTCGCGCTGGCCGGCCATCGCAACACCCACGGCGAGCCGTTCCGCTACATCAACCAGCTGAACCCCGGAGACCCGATCGTGGTCGAGACGCAGGACGCGTACTACACGTACGAGATGACGAGGATGCTGCCGCAGACGGCGCCGTCCAACGTCTCGGTGATCGATCCCGTCCCGCGCGGTTCCGGCTTCACCGAGACGGGTCGGTACATCACGCTGACGACCTGTACACCGGAATTCACGAGTACGTACCGTTTGATCGTCTGGGGCAAGATGATCGACGAACGACCGCGCAGCAAGGGGAAGCCCGACGCGCTCGTGGGCTGAATCAACATCACGACAGGGATGGGTGCGGTGACGGCTAGGACCGAGCATGACGAGCAGACCGGCGAGTCGGCGTCGTTGGCCCCGCCCCGGAGCAGGGGACGCCATCCCGTCGCGACCGCGGTCAGTGTCTTCGGCGAGCTGCTGATCACCGCCGGTCTGGTGCTGGGCCTCTTCGTCGCCTACTCCCTCTGGTGGACGAACGTCCTCGCCGACCGCGAGGCCACCAAGCAGGGCGACACCGTCCGCGACCGCTGGGCGGGCGGGCCGGGGGCCCTGGACACGAAGGACGGCATCGGGTTCCTGCACGTCCCGGCGATGAAGAACGGCGAGGTGCTGGTCAAGAAGGGCACCGACACCGAGAACTTGAACGACGGCATCGCCGGTTACTACACCGACCCGGTGAAGTCGGCCCTCCCATGGGACCGGAAGGGCAACTTCACCCTGGCCGCCCACCGCGACGGGCACGGCGCCAAGTTCCACAACATCCACAAGCTGAGGACCGGCGACCCGATCGTCTTCGAAACCCGGGACACCTGGTACGTCTACAAGGTCTTCAAGGAGCTTCCCGAGACGTCGAAGTACAACGTCGACGTCCTGCAGCCGGTGCCGAAGGGCTCGGGCGCGAAGAAGCCCGGCCGCTACATCACGCTCACGACCTGCACCCCGGTCTACACCTCGAAGTACCGCTACATCGTCTGGGGCGAGCTGGTGCGCACCGAGAAGGTGGACAAGGACCGCACGAAGCCGACGGAGCTGCGCTGAGCGCAGAGCCGACGGAGCTGCGCTGAGCACGAAGCCGACGGAGCTGCGCGGAGCGCACACCCGCCCCGCTGCCCGGGTACGGCGAAGGGCCCTGGTCACCAGACGGTGACCAGGGCCCTTCTCAGTGATGCACCCGGCTCAGCGGCGTGAGCCGGACGGGCCGCCGAAGAGGGTGCCGTCTCCGCCGCCCGGCATGGTCTTGACGCTGACCGCGCTGTTCTTGTCGACCTGCTGGCCCGCGGCGGGCTGGAAGTCGATGACCCTCGCGTTGTCGTCGCTCGGTCCCTGGACCTGGCCGAGCTGGAGGCCCACCCCGGCGAGCAGCCCCTTCACCTCGCCGAGGGTCTTGCCGCGCAGGTCCGGCACGGTGGCCTTCTCCGGCTGCTGCGGGCCCTTGGAGACCTTCAGGACGATCTGCACGTCCTTGGCCTGCTTGCCGAAGCCCGGGGTCTGCTCGACCACCGTGTTCGCCGGCTGCTCCGAGTCGATGTCGGTGCGCGAGATGTTGGTGAACCCGATGCCCCTGAGCTGCGCCTCGGCCGCCTCGTACGTACGGGTGCGGACGTCCGGGAGGTCCAATGCGGCTTCCTTGGCGACGGTGATCGTCACCTCGGAGTTCTTCTCCGCCTTTGAGCCCCCCTCGGGGTTCTGCCTGATGACGGTGTCCGGAGCCTTGCTGGACTCCTCCGTGGCGACCTTGACCGTGAAGCCCTTCTCCTCAAGGTACTTCCGGGCGCTGTCCTCGGACTTCTCCGTGACGTCCGGAACCTCGATCTTGGGAGCACCGGTGGAGACGACGACCGTGACGGTGTCCTTCTTCTCCATCGGGTCGCCAGCCTCCGGCGTCTGGCTGCAGATCTTGCCCTTCGGCTGGTTCTCGCACGGTTCGCGGGAGCCGACCTTCAGGACGACTTCGGCGTTCTCCGCGTTCAGCTCCGCCTTGTCGAGGGTCATACCGACCACGTCGGGCGCGTCGACCTGGGTTTCCTTCTTGGTGTCGCTGAAGACCGACTGGCCGATCAGGATCGCGCCGATCAGCACCAGGACACCCGCGACGACGAGCAGGATCGTCGAGGTGTTGCTCTTCTTCTGGCGACGGCGGTCCGGACGGTCGTCGAAGCTGCCGTCCTCCGGGTTGACCGGGGGCAGCATAGAGGTGGGGGCGCCGTTCTGGTCCGTGGCGCGCAGCGCGGTGGTCGGCTGGTCGTTGCCGTACCCGTCGTAGCCGCCGTACCCGGGCACGCCCATGGACGCGGTGGCGGCGACCGGCTGGCCATCGAGGCAGGCCTCGATGTCCGCCCGCATCTCGTCGGCCGACTGGTAGCGGTAGTCGGGGTCCTTGACCAGCGCCTTCATCACGATCGCGTCCATCTCGGGCGTGATCTCGGGATCGAAGGTGCTCGGCGGCTGCGCCTCTTCTCGTACGTGCTGGTAGGCGACCGCGACCGGGGAGTCCCCGATGAAGGGCGGCCGGACGGTCAGCAGTTCGTACAGCAGGCAGCCGGTCGAGTAGAGGTCGGAGCGCGCGTCGACCTGTTCGCCCTTGGCCTGCTCGGGGGAGAGGTACTGGGCGGTGCCGATGACGGCGGCGGTCTGGGTCATCGTCATCCCGGAGTCGCCCATGGCGCGGGCGATGCCGAAGTCCATGACCTTGACCTGGCCGGTGCGCGTCAGCATGACGTTCGCCGGTTTGATGTCGCGGTGGACGATTCCGGCGCGGTGCGAGTACTCCAGCGCCTGGAGGATCCCGACGGTCATCTCCAGGGTGCGCTCGGGCAGCAGCCTGCGGCCGGAGTGCAGAAGCTCCCTGAGGGTCGATCCGTCGACGTACTCCATCACGATGTACGGGATGGAGACCCCGTCGACGTAGTCCTCGCCGGTGTCGTAGACGGCGACGATCGCCGGATGGTTGAGAGAGGCGGCGGACTGGGCCTCACGGCGGAACCGGGCTTGGAACGACGGGTCACGGGCCATGTCGGTCCGGAGCGTCTTCACGGCTACGGTGCGGCCGAGCCGGGTGTCGTGTGCGAGGTAGACCTCGGCCATGCCACCACGGCCGAGCACGGAGCCCAGCTCGTACCGGCCGCCGAGGCGACGCGGCTCTTCCATAACTGTTCCAGCCCTCTCCGTCAGTCCCGACCGCACCGGTGTGTGGTCCGGCGGTGTGCTGCTCGCGCATACGCTACCGGCCGCGCACTGCCCGATCGGCCCGGAGTCCGGACCTGATACCCGACCGGTATCCCCATGTGCAGATATGGCACCCGATGTGATGGGCGTCACTTCTTGCTGTCGATGACCGCCTTCATGACGTCCCGGGCGATCGGGGCGGCCAGACCGCCACCGGAGATGTCGTCACGGACGGCCTGGCCGTCCTCGACGACGACGGCGACGGCGACCGGAGAGCCGCTGTCGGTCTTGGCGTAGGAGATGAACCAGGCGTACGGCTTCTCACTGTTGTTCAGACCGTGCTGGGCCGTACCGGTCTTGCCGCCGACTGTGACGCCGTCGATGAGGGCGTTGGTTCCCGTGCCGTTCTTGACGACGGTCTCCATCATCTGCTGGAGCTTCTGCGCGTTCTCACCGGAGAGGGGCTGGCTGAACTGTTCCTTCTCATGGGTGTAGATCGAGTCGAGGCTGGGTGTCTGGCGCTCGGCGACCATGTACGGCTGCATCAGCTTGCCGTCGTTGGCGACGGCTGCGGCGACCATCGCCATCTGGAGCGGGGTGGCGCGGTTGGAGGCCTGGCCGATTCCGGCCATGGCGTTCTGCGGACGGTTGTCCTTGGGGTAGGCGCTGGCGTCGGCGCGGACCGGGGAGAAGATCTCCTCGTTGAAGCCGAACTTCTCGGCCTCGTCGATCATCTTCTCGTTGCCGAGGTCGTCGCTGATCTTGCCGAAGACGGTGTTGCAGGACCACCGCAGCGCTTCCCGGAGCGTGGCGTTCTCGCAGGGGATGGTGCCCTCGTTGTCGAGGTTGCGGGTGCTCAGCGGGAGGCGCCAGGGCAGCGGGGAGTTCGTCTTGTCGTCGATGCCGGTGTACAGCCCGTTCTCCAGGGCCGCGGCGGCGGTGACGACCTTGAAGGTCGAGCCGGGCGGGTAGGTCTCGCGCAATGCCCGGTTGAGCATCGGCTTGTCCTTGTCCTTCAGGAGCTTCTGCCGGGCCGCCGAGTCCTTGTCGGAGTTACCGGCGAAGACCGACGGGTCGTACGACGGGGTGCTCACCAGGGCCAGGATGGCGCCGGTCTGCGGGTCGAGCGCGGCGACGGCGCCCTTCTTGTCGCCCAGCCCCTTGAAGGCGGCTTTCTGGGCGGCGCCGTTCAGGGTGGTGACGATGTTGCCGCCCTGCTTCTTCCCGCCGGTGAACATCGACAGCGTGCGGTTGAAGAAGAGCTGGTCGTCGTTGCCGGTGAGGATGCCGTCCTCGAGCTTCTCCAGCTGCGAGGCGTCGAAGGCCTGCGAGGCGTATCCGGTGACGGGGGCCCACATGGGGCCGTCCTTCCAGACCCGCTTGTACTTGAAGTCGCTGCCCTTGGTCTCGACGGACCCGGTGACGGACTTGCCGTCGACGATGATGTTGCCGCGTTCGTGCGCGTAGCGCTCGATCCTCACGCGGCGGTTCTCGTCGCGGCTGTTCAGCTCGTCGGCGCGGACGTACTGGAGGTAGTTGGTGCGGACGAGCAGGGCGAGGATGAGGACGCCGCAGAAGATCGCGATCCGGCGCAGGGGCTTGTTCACGGTCGGACCACCTGGGTCATCTCGGCGTCGGGTGAGGGGGCGGGGGCCGGAGCGGGGCGGCGGGCGGTGTCGCTGATCCGGATCAGGATGGCGATCAGCGCCCAGTTGGCCAGCACGGACGAACCGCCGTACGCGAGGAACGGCATGGTCATACCGCTGAGCGGGATGAGGCCCATGACGCCGCCGGCGACCACGAAGATCTGGATGGCGAAGGCGCCCGAGAGGCCGATGGCGAGCAGCTTGCCGAAGGGGTCGCGGGCCGCAAGGGCCGTGCGGACACCCCGCTCGATGATCAGGCCGTAGATCAGGAAGACGGCCATCATCCCGGCCAGGCCCAGCTCCTCGCCTACGGTCGCGAGGATGAAGTCGGCGTTGGCGGCGAACATGATCAGGTCGGAGTGGCCCTGGCCCAGTCCGGTGCCGAGCGTGCCACCGGACCCGAAGGCCATCAGCGACTGGGCGAGCTGGTCGCTTTGTTCCCAGACCTTCTGGGAGAACGGGTCGAGCCAGGCGTTCACACGCTGCTGCACGTGGGACTCGAAGGACGCGACACCCACCGCACCGGCCGCGGACATCAGCAGACCGAAGACGATCCAGCTGGTCCGCTCGGTGGCGACGTACAGCATGACGACGAAGAGGCCGAAGAACAGCAGGGACGTACCGAGGTCGGTCTCGAAGACCAGGATCAGGATCGACAGGGCCCAGATCGTGATGATCGGTCCGAGGTCGCGGCCGCGCGGCAGGTACATCCCCATGAAGCGGCGGCTGGCCAGCGCCAACGCGTCACGCTTCACCATGAGGTAGCCCGAGAAGAACACCGCGATCAGGATCTTGGCGAACTCTCCCGGCTGGATGGTGAACGGGCCGAGGCTGATCCAGATCTTCGCGCCGTTCACCGCCGGGAAGAACATCGGCAGGACCAGCAGGACCAGCGCCACGGCCATCGAGATGTAGGTGTAGCGCTGAAGGATGCGATGGTCCTTGAGGAGCATCAGTACGGCGACGAAGAGGGCGACGCCGATCGCCGAGTACAGCAGCTGCTTGGGCGCGTCGGGGCTGTACTTCCCGTAGGCGAACTCCGCGCGCTGGATCAGGCGCTGCGACTGGTCGAGCCGCCAGATCAGCACCAGCCCGAGGCCGTTGAGCAGGGTCGCCAGAGGCAGCAGCAGCGGGTCGGCGTACGGGGCGAACTTGCGCACCACGAGGTGGGCGACGCCGCCGAGCAGGAGGATCCCCGCTCCGTAACCGAACATGCCGGACGGGAGCTTGCCGTCGATGGCGAGCCCGACGTTGGCGTAGGCGAACACCGAGATGGCGATGGCGAAGCCCATCATCATCAGTTCGGTGTTGCGGCGACTCGGCGCGTCGATCGCGCCGATCGTGGTCGTATTGGTGACAACGCTCATGGTGCTGAAGGCCCCCTACGGCTTTACTGCTTACCGCACTGCGGGACCAGCTTTTTCTCTTCCTCCGAGAGGCTGGGACCAGGAGTGGCAGTCGCTGCTGTCGGCTTGGTCTTGGTGTCCTTGGACGTGGACGATGTCTTGGGGGCGTCCGCGTCGGGACCGCTGGCCTTGCCCGCGTCCGGGCGGGCGTTGCTCTCGGCCGCCGCGCGTCGCTGGATGTCCTTCTTGCAGGCGGACGCCTGGACCGCGAGCTCGCCGATCTTCTTGCGGGCCGCGGCGAGGTCCCCCTCCGGGATGGTCGCCTCGACCTGCTTGCGCTGGTAGGGCGGGAGGTACTTGAGTTCGACCTCGGGGTGGTCCTTCTCGACCTTCGAGAGCGAGAGCCACGCCAGGTCCTGGCTGATGCCGCGGAACAGCGCGACGTGCTCGTTCTTCGCGCCCACGTAGAACTGGTTCTGCGTCCAGCGGTAGCCGCCGTAGAGGCCGCCGCCGACGACGGCGAGCGCCAGCACGGTGTAGAACGACCGCTTCAGCCATGTGCGGCCGCCACCGGGCTTGACGAAGTCGTCGTCGGTGTACGAGTCGAAGGAGCCTTCCGGCACCCCTCCGTACGCGGCGCCGTCACCGCTGCCGGGCGGGCCGAAGCCCCCCGCGGGCGGCGGTACGGGGCGGCCGAGGCCGGCCGCGCGTCCGGCGGGGGTCTGCATGGCGGCCGTGCTCTCGGCGGCGGCCATCTGCGCGGCCTGGTTCTCGGCGACCGCGCCGACGACGACGGGGGTGTCGTTGAACTGCGAGGCCAGGGTGTCGTTGCTGTCGACGTCGAGGACGTCGGCGACGATGCAGGTGATGTTGTCGGGTCCGCCGCCGCGCAGGGCGAGCTGGATCAGCTCCTGGATGGTCTCCTGGGGGCCCTGGTAGCTGGCGAGCGTCTCCTCCATGGTCTGGTGGGAGACGACGCCGGACAGCCCGTCGGAGCAGATCAGATAGCGGTCGCCGACCCGGACCTCGCGGATGGAGAGATCGGGCTCGACACGGTCGCCACTGCCGAGCGCGCGCATCAGCAGGGCGCGCTGCGGGTGCGTGGTGGCCTCTTCCTCGGTGATCCGTCCCTCGTCGACCAGCCGCTGCACCCAGGTGTGGTCCTGGGTGATCTGGGTGAGGACGCCGTCGCGCAGCAGGTACGCGCGGGAGTCGCCGACGTGGACCAGGCCGAGGCGCTGGCCGGTCCAGAGCAGGGCGGTGAGCGTGGTGCCCATGCCTTCGAGCTGGGGGTCCTCTTCGACCATCACGCGCAACTGGTCGTTGGCCCGCTGGACCGCCGTGCCGAGCGAAGTGAGGATGTCCGAGCCCGGGACGTCGTCGTCGAGCTGGACGAGCGTGGAGATCACTTCGGAGCTGGCGACCTCACCGGCCGCCTGCCCGCCCATGCCGTCGGCGATGGCGAGGAGACGGGGACCGGCGTAGCCGGAATCCTCGTTGCCCTCCCGGATCATGCCCTTGTGCGATCCGGCGGCGAAGCGCAGCGAAAGACTCATGCGCACCTCGCCCGTCGGCTCCGGGTACAGCCGGTCTCGAGCCACACTGCCCACCCTCCGGTCGGGAGCCGGACGGAGTCCGTTGCCCGGACTGCCGCGGCTCGCTCGCTCCGCTCGCTCATTGTCGTACTACTTCCGCAGCTCGATGACGGTCTTGCCGATCCGGATCGGCGCGCCCAGCGGAACAGGCGTCGGGGTGGTGAGGCGGGTCCGGTCGAGATACGTGCCGTTGGTGGACCCGAGATCCTCGACGATCCACTGGCCGTCACGGTCGGGGTAGATCCTGGCATGCCTGCTGGACGCGTAGTCGTCGTCCAGCACGATCGTCGAATCGTGCGCCCGGCCAAGCGTGATCGTCTGGCCTTGGAGCGCCACCGTGGTGCCGGTGAGGCTGCCTTCGGAGACGACCAGCTTTGTGGGCGCCCCCCGCCGCTGGCGACCGCCGGGCTGCTGGCGCTGCTGCGGCGGCGCGGCGGCGTTCTGGCGCGTCTGTGGCGGCCGTGCGTCGTTCGCGGTGCGGCGTGAGCCGCGCTGCGTGACACGCGTTCCGAACAGATCGCTGCGGATGACCTGTACGGCCACGATCACGAATAGCCACAGAACGGCCAGGAAACCTAGCCGCATGACCGTCAGGGTCAGCTCTGACATTGCCCCCGCTTCACCCTTCGGCTTGCCGGTAAACGATGGTGGTGCTGCCCACGACGATCCGCGAGCCGTCGCGGAGCGTAGCGCGGGTGGTGTGCTGCCCGTCTACCACGATGCCGTTGGTAGACCCGAGATCCTGGATCGTCGAGGGCGTTCCGGTCCGGATCTCACAGTGCCGACGCGATACGCCGGGGTCGTCGATCCGCACGTCGGCGTCGGTGCTGCGTCCCAGCACCAGCGTCGGGCGGGAGATCTGATGACGGGTGCCATTGATCTCGATCCAGCGTCGCACCTGCGCGTTGGGCAGGGGGCTGGGCCCGGCCGGCGGGTGCCGGTCGGCGCTGGGTGCTCCGGGCCTGGCGCCCGGAGGCGGGCTCGGAGGCATGGGCGGGGGGGAACTGGGCGGATAGCCGTAGCCGCCGGTGGGCGACTGCGGGCGGCCCGGTGCCGGATGGGGTGGCTGGCCCTGCCCGCCCTGGTGGGCCTGCTGCGACGAACTCGACGCCAGAGTGCGGCTGCGCACGCGGTAGAGCCCGGTGTCGAGGTCGTCGGCCTTCTCCAGATGGACCTTGATGGGGCCCATGAAGGTGTACCGCTGCTGCTTCGCGTAGTCGCGGACCAGTCCGGAGAGTTCGTCGCCCAGCTGGCCGGAATACGGGCTGAGCCGCTCGTAGTCGGGCGTGCTGAGCTCGACGATGAAGTCGTTGGGGACGACGGTCCGCTCGCGGTTCCAGATCGTCGCGTTGTTGTCGCACTCGCGCTGGAGGGCGCCGGCGATCTCGACCGGCTGGACCTCGGACTTGAAGACCTTGGCGAAGGTGCCGTTGACCAGACCTTCGAGACGCTGCTCGAAACGCTTCATGACTCCCATGGGGCACCTCCTCCGTTGTGGTCGTCCCTGTACTGCTTACTGATCGTATCCACGCGTCGGGAAATCGGCTGGTTCCCCTTGTCTGCCCTGTGGATGAGTGTCACCTCTCACATGGATCGTAGAGGCGGCCTCCTCACAGTGTCCCGCACGCGGGGTGCACACAGGAGGAGTGGGGGCGGCCGCCCGGCGTTCCCGCTTCCCTTCAGTCGACCGGTGAAACAACGGATGTGAATCCACCCTGCCCAGCGTGCTAATCTTCCGGATGTCGCCAGGCAATCGCACCGAAACGGTGGGAGAGCTTGGAAACACCACTCTTGCGCGAGTGGCGGAACGGCAGACGCGCTGGCTTCAGGTGCCAGTGTCCTTAGGGACGTGGGGGTTCAAATCCCCCCTCGCGCACAAGAAGGAAGCCCCACAGGCCCAACGGCCTGTGGGGCTTCTTCGTTCCCGGGTTGAATTTGTTTCACGTGAAACGCCGGATTCGCCGGCTTCAGGTGCCCTGTGGAGGTTGGCGGCTTCTGGGGTCTATGTAGTGGTGTCGCCGACCGAGTTGTAGCGCAGCAGGTACTCCGCGAAGCGGGCGAGATCTTCTTCCGTCCAGTCCGCGAGCCGTTCGCGGTAGGCGCTGCGGCGGCTTGCCTGGGTGGAGGCAAGGGCCTGGGTGCCCGCCTCGGTGGGGTGCAGTACCTGGATCCGGTGATCGTCCGGATCTGGATGGCGTTCGACGAGTCCCAGGTTCTCCAGAGTTCCGATCTGCCGGCTGACCGTCGATTTGTCCAGCATGTAGTGCGCGGCCAGATCGGTCGCACGGCAGCCGTTCCGGTCCTCGATGTGAGCCAGCAGCGTGTACGAGACCAGGGGGAGCTCCGGGTGGAGGCGGGCCGCCGTGGCCCGTGCGCGGCGGGCGAAGGCCGTCAGCTCGCGCTGGATGACGTCCAGCGACGCTTCGCGTTCCTCGGGTGTGCCTGGCACTCTCCGGCCTCCGTCTCGTGATCGGCAATGTCAGTTGTATAGTACAACGAGTTGAGAGTTGTAAAAGGCAACTATTGGAGTTCCGTATGTCCGCACGTCCGGGTGCCGCCCCTGGCTCCACCGCCCCCGGCTCCACGGCCGCCGCCCTTCGTCATGTGCTGAGGCATTTCGTCACGCCGCTGCTGATGTGTATCGGTATGGGGCTCGCCTACCTCGGGGCCTTCCACGCCCCGGAGCCGCACGATCTCCGGGTGGACGTGGTCGGGTCGGGGCCGCGCGCCCAGGTGCTCGCACAGACGCTCCAGGACACGAGCGACGGGGCACTGAGCGTGCGGACCGTTCCGGACCGGGCCGCCGCCGTGGACCACCTGAGGACCCAGGCGAGTTACGGCGCCTATCTGCCGGGCAAGCACCCCGAGCTGCTGGTGGCCAGCGCGTCCTCCGACACCAGCGCCACGGTGGTGGAGAAGGTCTTCACCAAGGTCGCGGCGGAGCAGGGCGACCCGCTGAAGGTGACGGACACGGCGCCGACCGCGGACGGCGACCCGACCGGGCAGGGCATCTTCTTCCTGCTGGTCGCGCTGAGCATCGGCTCGTACGCCTCGGTCGCGGTCATCGGAGGCGCGGGCGCCGTGCTGGCGCTGCGGATCAGGGCCGCTCTGGCCGTTGCCGCGTCGCTGGTGGTGAGCGTGATCGGTGTGGTGTTCGCGGGACCGCTGTTCGGTCTCGTGGACCAGGGGCTCGGCGGCCTGTGGGCGATGTCCTGGCTCTACTCCGCGGGCATCCTGCTGGTCGGCGTCGGTCTGCACACCTTCCTCAAGCGCTGGACGACACTTGGCCTGATGGTGCTGTTCGTGATGCTCAACTTCACGAGTTCCGGCGGCATCTTCCGGCCTGAACTGCAGCCGGGATTCTTCGCTTCGCTGCACTCCTTCTGGAATGGCGCGGGCTTCGTCGAGGGCGTGCGCAGCCATGTGTACTTCGGCGGGTACGCGCTGGGCGGGCATGTGCTGGTGCTCGTGTTCTGGCTCGTGGCGGGCCTGGTGCTGATGGGGCTGGCGGGAATGGCCGAATCGAGGCGACGGAAGGCCGTGGCCGGTGCTTCGGCCGGTGCGTGGGGAGCCGCCGCGGTGGTGGCCGAATCCGGTGCTGGTGGAGTGGGCGGGGCGCATGCGCCGAAGCACGCCGCCCGGTCTGGCGCTCGCGTCGAGGATGGTCCGGTGAAGACAGACGGGACCGCGGAGGCCCCGGATACCGCAGAGGCAGCGGAGATCGAGGAGGAGCTGGAGGAGGCCGTTGGTGTCTGACAGTGGTGATCCTGACCGGTACGGGCTCTTGTCCACAGGGGTGGGACAGGTTTTCCACAGGAGTGAGCGGCTTTCGGCGGGCGGCGGTACCTTCGTCGGCATTGATCTGCGCCAAGGCGTCGGGCCGGGAGCGCAGGAGAGTGCGGGGGAGGCTGCGCGCCATGGGTGACAGCGGAGTGGCAGTGCCGGTTCAGCGTGCGGGGGCGGGGGATTCGCGCATTCCCGCCGTGCCCGGATTCGCGCGGCGGGCAGGGGCGGAGGACGCAGGCGCGGCGCGGCCGCCGAAGGACGCGGGCAAGGTGCTGCGTCGGCAGGTTCCCCGGGCCTCGCACGCGCGCCTGGACCTCCCGGCCGGACGGCCCGACGCGGTGCGGGCGGTGGAGGAGTCCAGCCGGGGGAGGGTGGCCGATCTCGCCCCGATCCGGGTGGGGCGGATGGCGGCCACGCCCTTCGCCTTTCTGCGCGGCTCGGCCGGTCTGATGGCCCATGATCTGGTGGGCACGCCGGTCAGCGGGGTGGGCGCGCAGCTCTGCGGTGATGCGCACGCGGCCAATTTCGGGCTGTACGGCGATGCGCGGGGCAGTCTGGTCATCGACCTGAACGACTTCGACGAGACCGTGTTCGGCCCGTGGGAGTGGGACCTGAAGCGTCTGGCCACCTCGCTGGTGCTCGCGGGGCGCGAGGCCGGGGCGGACGAGGAGACCTGCCGACGGGGTGCGTACGACACGGTGGGGGCGTACCGGCGGACGATGCGGCTGCTGGCCAAGCTGCCCGCGCTCGACTCCTGGAACGCCATCGCGGACGAGGAACTGGTCTCGCACACGGACGCGCGGGACCTGCTCGGCACTCTGGAGAGGGTCTCGGAGAAGGCCCGGAAGAACACCAGTGCCCGCTTCGCGGCGAAGTCCACCGAGGACGCCGCGGACGGTGGACGCCGTTTCATCGACGCGCCGCCGGTGCTGCGGAGGGTGCCGGACGGCGAGGCGGCGGCGGTCGCGGCGGCGCTCGGCGACTATCTGGGCACGGTCTCGGAGGACCTGGTCCCGCTGCTCGCCCGGTACGCGATACACGACGTGGCGTTCCGGGTGGTCGGCACGGGGAGCGTCGGCACCCGGTCGTACGTGGTGCTTCTGCTCGATCACCGGGGTGAGCCGCTGGTGCTCCAGGTGAAGGAGGCGCGGCCGTCCGTGCTCGCCCCGTACTTGCCCACTATCGGCTTCGACGTGCCGCGGGCGGAGCACGAAGGGCGCCGGGTGGTGCTCGGGCAGAAGCGGATGCAGGTCGTCAGCGACATCCTGCTGGGCTGGGCGACGGTGGACGGGCGCCCGTTCCAGGTACGGCAGTTCAGAAACCGCAAGGGGAGCGTGGACCCGGCGGCGCTGGCGGCCGACCAGGTCGACGACTACGGCCGCATGACAGGGGCGCTGCTGGCGCGGGCCCACGCGCACAGTGCCGATCCGCGGCTGATCGCGGGCTACTGCGGCAAGAACGACGAGCTGGACGAGGCGGTGGCGGCGTTCGCGGTGACCTACGCGGACCGTACGGAGGCGGACCACGCGGAGTTGGTACGGGCGATAGGTTCCGGGCGGATAGCCGCCGAGCTGGACGTCTGAGCGGCGCCGGACCGACGGGGTGTGCTCGGGACGCGGACCGGGGCCATACGCTGGACGGGTGACCCACGAAGCCGCCGGGGTGCCGACCACCCGGAACGACGATGACCGGAACGACGACGACCGGCAGGACGAGCCGTTCGAGCGGGGCGGTGAGCCGGCCGTTGCCGGTCCCCGGTCCGGCGACGAGGCCGGGAGTGCCGACGCCGGAAGCGTGGACGCCGGGAGCGCGGGTGGCCGGGCCGAGGGGGAGCGGCCAGAGGCCCGTCTGGCGAGGGCGGTGCGGGCGGCGGAGCAGGCGCTGATCGAGTTCGAGATCGCGGTGGAGACCTTCCGGGTCGAGGTCGAGAACTTCTCGCGCCTGCACCACCAGAAGCTCGGGCCCATGTACACCCGGCTCGACGAGCTCGATGCGCAGATCGCGGAGGCCAGGGCGGCCATGACGGGTGACCCGGAGGACATCCGCAAGGCGCAGGAGGCCCGTGCGGTCGTCATGCCGATGCCCGGCGTCGATGAGCTGTTCCACGACTGGATGGACTCCGACGGGCTGTCCCCCGAGGCCGCGGCGATGCTGACGGAGCAGCCGGTCCGGCCGCCCAAGCGGGTCAGGCCGACCGAGGAGGCGCGCAGGCTCTACCGCGATCTGGCCCGCAAGGCTCACCCGGACCTGGCGCAGGACGAGACGGAGCGGGCCCGCCGGGACGAGTTCATCGCGCGGGTGAACGCCGCGTACGGGCGGGGCGACGAGAAGCTTCTGACCGAGCTGGCGAAGGAGTGGGAGGCGGGTCCGGCGGTTTTGGAGGCCGAGCTCGGCGAGGCCGAGGAGCTCTACGCGCGGCTGAACTGGCTGACTCAGCGCAAGGAGCTGCTGACGGTGCTCGCCAAGGAGCTGGAGGAGAGCGCCATCGGGGCCATGCTGCGGATGGCGCCGGACGACCCCGACCGGCTGCTCGACGAGATCGCCGAACAACTGCTGGGCGAGGTCGCGCAGCGCGAGGCGGAGCTGGCGGGCATGGTGCAGTAGCGTTCCGGGTGACTCAGGCGTGTACGTACGAGAGAAGGCATGACCCATGAATTTCGCCCCGCTGCCCTCGGTGGACGTCGCGGCGGTTCCGTCGGACGGCTTCGTGCTGGATGTCCGGGAGGACAACGAGTGGGCGGCCGGGCATGCCGAGGGTGCTCTGCACATCCCGATGAGTGACTTCGTGGCCCGCTTCGGTGAGCTGACGGAGGCCACCGACGACGGTCGGCGCGTGCATGTGATGTGCCGGGTCGGTGGCCGGTCGGCGCAGGTCACCCAGTACCTGGTGCAGCAGGGCATCGACGCCGTGAACGTCGACGGCGGGATGCTCGCCTGGGAGGGTGCCGGGCGCCCGATGGTCACGGACAACGGCACCCCGGCCTTCGTGCTCTGAGCCGGGCGGCAGTGCTGCGGGGCATCCCTTCCCGTCAGTCGAGGAGGTGTGCGGCCAGTAGGTCGCCCAGCGCCTCCTCGTGCGCCGCTGCCGGGCCGAGGGACAGCTCGATCTGCTTCGCCCAGGCGTGGAAGCGGTGCAGCGGGTAGTCGGTGTCCGCGCCGAACCCGCCGTGAAGATGCTGCGCGGTCTGCACGACCCGGCGGACGCCGTCCGACGCCCAGATCTTCGCCACCGAGATATCGCCCTCGACGGGGAGCGTTCCGGCGGCGCCGGTGGAGATCCGCCAGGCTGCCTGCCAGAGCGTCACTTCCATGGCCTGCAGGTCGATGTACCGGTCCGCCGCCTGTACCGCGACGGACTGGAACGTCGCCACCGGGAAACCGAACTGCTCGCGCTTTCCCGTGTACGCGCTCGTCATGGCCAGCACGGCCTCGCCCAGGCCCAGCGCGAGTGCGCAGGTCCCGGTGGTGAGAAGGGCGCGCAGCCACTCCCAGGCCCCGGGGCGGCCGATGAGAGCGCGACTGGCGACCCGTACGGACTCCAGGCGGACCTCGGCGAACCGTTCACCGCTGGTGGAGACCTGCTCGGCCAGGGTGACGCCGTCCTGGCCGGGCCGGACCAGGGCCACGACGGCCCGCCCCTCGGCGGTGCGGGCCGGAACGGCTATCCAGTCCGCCACCTGCGCCCACGGCACCGCCGTCTGCGTCCCGTCGAGTACCCAGTCGGTCGCGGCACCGTCTGTACCGGCGTCTGCGGGCTCGGCTCCGCCCGGCGGGTTCGCCCCTGCCGGGGCGGGCTCCGGCGCCGTTCCCGCCCCGGCCACGGTCTCCGGGCGGGCCGTGACAGCGCGTTCGGCCGGGTCGTGGCCGGAACGGCCGTTGGCTCCGACGGTGAGCACCAGCTCGCCCCGGCCGACCCGGGGCAGCAGCTCGGCTGCCAGCGACGGATCCCCGTACCTCTGGAGCACCGTCGCGACCGCGCAGGTCTCCAGCAGCGGCACCCGCGCCAGCACCTTGGCGGACTCGCGCAGCACCAGGCAGAGCGCGACGGGATCGAGCCCCGCCCCGCCGTGTTCCGGCGACAGCGTGAGGCTCAGCAGGTCGCTGGAGGCGAGCCGGGACCACAGCGGACGGTCGATGTCCTCGGCCACCGCCCCCGGTAGGAGAGCGGGGCTGGGAACCCCGTCCGGTGCGACCCCCGCGAAGACCGCTCGCGCTGCCTCCGTGGCCGCCTGCTGTTCCTCGGTGAAGGTGAAGTCCACTGCCCTGGCCTCCCGCTGCCCGATGCCCCTGCCCAGATCTGACGGACCGTCAAGATAGAACAGGTTCTACGAGAAGGGAACATGCGGCGGGGCGGTTAGGGAACATGCGGCGGGGCGGTCAGCGGTCGAAGTCCAGCTCCACCTCCGGGGTGGCGGGATGCGACTGGCAGGCCAGCACATAGCCCGCGTCCGTCTCCTCGGGCTCCAGCGCGAAGTTGCGGTCCATCCGCACCTCGCCCGAGACCAGGAAGGCCCGGCAGGTCCCGCACACCCCTCCCTTGCAGGCATACGGTGCGTCGGCCCGGCTGCGCAGCACGGTCTCCAGCAGCGATTCGCCGTCCTCCACCGGCCAGGTACCGGAGCGGCCGTCCAGGGTGGCGGTGAGTCTGCTGTGCGCGGGCGACGCGGCCCGGGGGCGGGCGCCCGTGCTCGGGCCGTCGTCCACATGGAAGATCTCCTGGTGGACGCGGGTCCGGTCGGCGCCCAGGCCGCGCAGTGCCCGGTCCGCCGCCTGGACCAGCCCGAAGGGGCCGCACAGATACCAGCCGTCCACCTCGGTCACGGGAAGCAGGGCGGGCAGCAGCGCGGTGAGGCGGTCCTCGTCCAGCCGGCCGGAGGGCAGGCCCGCCTGCTGCTCCTCCCGGGAGAGCACCGTGACCAGCTGGAAGCGGTCGGGGTAGCGGTCCTTCAGCTCGGCGACCTCGTCGAGGAACATCGTCGAGAGCGCTGTCCGGTCGCTGCGGATCAGGCAGAAACGGGCTTCGGGCTCCCGCGCCAGCAGTGTGGTGGCGATGGACAGGACCGGGGTGATTCCGCTGCCCCCGACGATCGCCGCGAAGTATCCGGGGCGGGGCGTCAGCACGAAGCGGCCCATCGGGGGCATCGCCTCGACCAGGTCGCCGACGGCGAGTTCCTTCAGGGCGTACGTGGAGAACCTGCCGCCGTCGACCAGCCTGATGCCCACCCGCAGTACCGGCTCTTCCGGCCCCTCGGCGGCCGGGGAGCAGATCGAGTACGAACGGCGGATCTCCTCGCCGTCGGCGGTGTACCGCACATTGAGGTGCTGGCCCGGCTTGTGGCGGAAGATCTCGCGCGACTCGGGCGGCACGGCGAGGGTGACGGCCACCGAGTCGTCCGTGAGCCGTTCGATCGTGCGGACCCGGAGCGGATGGAACATCTACAACTCCTTGAAATGGTCGAACGGCTCGCGGCACGACACGCAGCGGCGCAGCGCCTTGCAGGCGGTGGAGGAGAACCGGCTCAGCAGCTCCGTGTCGGTCGAGCCGCAGTGCGGGCAGCGGACCGCGAGGGTGAGCGGCACCGGGCCGCCCGCACCAGGTGCGGCGTCGTGCGGGCGCGGGGGCGCGATGCCGAACTCGGCGAGCTTGCGCCGCCCTTCCGCGCTGATGTCGTCCGTGGACCAGGCCGGTGAGAGCACGGTGACCACGGAGACCTCCGGTATGCCGTGGTCGTGCAGTACTCGCTCGATGTCGGACGACATGGTCTCGATGGCGGGGCAGCCGGTGTAGGTCGGGGTGAGGCGCACGGTGACCTTGCCCGGGGCGAGGACCTCCACGCCCCGGAGCACCCCCAGCTCGTCCAGGGTCAGCACGGGCAGCTCGGGGTCGGGGACGGAGCCCGCGAGGCGGTGCAGCTCCTCCTCCAGGAGCGTCTCGGTCACCATGACGCCCCCGGGTGGCTGCGGTGCAGGTGCTGCATCTCGGCGAGCATGCGGCCGAAGGGCTCGGTGTGGATGCCCTGGCGCCCCGCGCCCGCCGCCCACGCCCCGGACCGCGGGCCGGTGGGCAGCGCCAGGGTCGCCCGCTCCAGCACCGCGGAGACGGACTCCATCCAGTCGCGGTCCAGCGACTGCCAGTCGATGTCGATTCCCTCGACCGGCTCGAACAGCTCGCCGGTGTACCGCCACAGGGCATCCACGGCGCGCTGCATCCGGTCGTGGCTCTCGCCCGTGCCGTCGCCGAGCCGAAGCGCCCAGTGCTCCGCGTGGTCCTGGTGGTAGGCGACCTCCTTGACGGCCTTCGCCGCCAGGGCGGCGAACTCGTTGTCGCCCGATGCCAGCCGCTCGTACAGCAGCCGCTGGTAGGCGGAGAAGTAGAGCTGGCGGGCGATGGTGTGGGCGAAGTCGCCGTTGGGCTGCTCGACCAGCTGGACGTTGCGGAAGGCCCGTTCCTCGCGCAGATACGCCAGCTCGTCCTCGTCCCCGGCCAGGGAGAGGAGTACCCGGGCCTGGCCCAGCAGGTCCAGGGCGATGTTGGCCAGGGCCACTTCCTCCTCCAGCACGGGGGCGTGGCCCGCCCACTCCCCCAGCCGGTGCGAGAGCACCAGCGCGTCGTCGCCCAGGGCGAGGGCCGCGGTCACAGGTGCTTCACCCCTTCCGGGATCTCGTAGAACGTCGGGTGCCGGTAGGGCTTGTCGCCGGACGGTTCGAAGAAGGAGTCCTTCTCGTCCGGCGAGGAGGCGGTGATCTGCGCGGACGGCACCACCCAGAGGGAGACGCCCTCGGAGCGCCGGGTGTACAGATCGCGTGCGTTGCGCAGGGCCATCTCGGCGTCCGGCGCGTGAAGACTGCCCGCGTGGGTGTGGGAGAGGCCGCGGCGAGAGCGCACGAACACCTCCCACAGGGGCCAATCGGTCGAGCTGCTCATGCTGTCGCCTCCCCGTTCTCGATGGGACTTCCGGTCCTCACCGCTGTCCGTTGCGGTGCGTGCTTCTCGGCGTAGGCGGCTGCCGCCTCCCGTACCCACGCACCTTCCTCGTGCGCCCGGCGGCGCTGGCCGAGACGCTGCTCGTTGCACGGGCCGTTGCCCTTGAGGACCTCCTGGAACTCCGTCCAGTCGATCGCGCCGAAGTCGTGGTGCCCGCGCTCCTCGTTCCACCGGAGGTCCGGGTCGGGGAGCGCGAGGCCGAGTGATTCGGCCTGCGGGACGCATATGTCCACGAAGCGCTGGCGGAGCTCGTCGTTGGAATGGCGCTTGATCTTCCAGGCCATCGACTGTGCCGAATGGGCCGACGCGTCGTCCGGCGGGCCGAACATCATCAGGGACGGCCACCACCAGCGGTTCACCGCGTCCTGCGCCATCTCGTGCTGGGCCGGGGTGCCCCGGCTGAGGGCGAGCAGCAGCTCGTACCCCTGGCGCTGGTGGAAGGACTCCTCCTTGCAGACGCGGACCATCGCCCGTGCGTACGGGCCGTAGGAGCATCGGCACAGCGGCACCTGGTTGGTGATCGCGGCGCCGTCCACGAGCCAACCGATCGCGCCGACATCCGCCCAGGTCAGCGTTGGGTAATTGAAGATCGACGAATACCTCTGGCGGCCCGCGTGGAGCTTGTCGAGCATCTCCTCGCGGCCCATGCCGAGCGTTTCGGCCGCGCTGTAGAGATACAGGCCGTGACCCGCCTCGTCCTGCACCTTGGCCATCAGGATCGCCTTGCGGCGCAGCGAGGGCGCACGCGTGATCCAGTTGGCCTCCGGCTGCATGCCGATGATCTCGGAGTGGGCATGCTGGGCCATTTGCCTGACCAGCGAGGCCCGGTACGCGTCGGGCATCCAGTCGCGTGGCTCGATGCGTTCGTCCGCCGCCACCGCGGCGTCGAACGCCGCCTCCAGGGCCTCATCCGCCCCAGCGGGTTTGCCCGCTCCCGCCTGCGCTGTCTGGTCCGCAGCCACTGCCGCCATCCCGGGCTCCCTACCGACCGATCGTTCGGTTCAATGTCTTCAATGGTGAGTCGGTGGCCCGTAGGGTGTCAACCCTGTGGATAACTGACCGGGGATCGACGGGGATCGTCGACGGGGATCGGGGCGGGATGGATTCGTACGACGGCTTGGGCGCCGAGAACGGGAACGGGGCTTCCGACCCGGGGGCGGAGCAGTGCGAGGAGGACGCCTCCGACGCAGGTCAGGAGCCAGAACCAGGTTCGCGGAGCGGCATGGCCGGCCTGTCGCTCCCTTACCAGATCGTCGCCGCGCTCGCACTGTCCGTGATCGGGCTGGTCGCCTGTGGACAGCTGGCGATGGTCTTCCTGCACGTCGCCCCGTCCAACACCCTGACCAAGCGGCACGGCGAGGCGGTCGACGAGTGGATCTACCCCGAGTTCGAGCAGAACTGGAAGCTCTTCGCCCCCAATCCGCTCCAGCAGAACGTCGCGCTGCACGTGAGGGCTGAGATAGCCGGTCCCGACGGTGTCCGCACGACCCGTTGGATGAGCCTTTCGGCCGAGGACGGCAAGGCGATACGCGGGAATCCCCTTCCCAGCCATGTTCATCAGAACCAGCTCCGCCGCGGCTGGGACTTCTACCTCAACTCCCACGACGACGAGAACCGGGCCAACGGCCTGCGCGGCGAGCTCTCCGAGCGCTACATCCGCCGCATGGTGATGCTCCGCCTCGGTGAGCACGATTACGGGGGCACCGTCCAGCGCATCCAGGTCCGCTCGGAGGTCCGGTCGGTCGCGGCGCCCCCGTGGAGCACCGAGAAGATCAGCACCGGGCCGTCCTACCGGGTCCTGCCGTGGTGGACGGTGACCGACGCGGACCTGCCCGCGAACGCCGAGGGGGCCGACCAGTGAGTACACCCGCCCTCGGCCGCCGGGTCGACCACAAGATCGCACGCGGCATCCAGCGCGTCACGTCCACGGCCTTCGGCCCGTACCAGAGCGCCGTCATCCGGATCGGATTCTCGGCCACCTATCTCTTCTTCCTGCTGCGCGAACTGCCGAACCGGCACGAGATGTACGGCCCCGACGCCCCGTGGCGCTGGGACATGGCGCAGCAGCTGATCTCCGGCAACCAGGCGTTCTCCGTACTCATGTGGTCGGACAGCACCGTCTGGTTCGAGACCGTGTACGCGGTCGTGCTGATCTCCGCGGCGCTGCTGATGGTCGGCTGGCACACCCGGGCGATGTCGGTCCTGTTCATGGTGGGGGTGCTCTCCGTCCAGAACCGCAGCATCTTCATGGGCGACGGCGGCGACAACGTCATCCACATCATGGCGATCTACCTGGTGCTCACGCGCTGCGCGCAGGTCTGGTCGCTGGACGCCCGGCGAATGGCTCGTCGGGAGCGAGCGGCGGCGGACGACCCGGGGCGCCCGGTGCGGGGGAACGTGGCCGGTCCGGTCCTCTGGGCCGTACTCGGCGTGGTGCTGATCGTCGCGGGGGTGACGAACGGGCTCGGCGGCACCTGGTGGCTGCCGGCCCTTCTGTGGATCCTGTGGGTCGGCGAGGGCGCCTGGTGGTTCGTGAACCGTTACGCGCCGCACAGCCAGTCGCGCACCCTGCTCGACGTGATCGCCAACCTCGCGCACAACGCGACCCTCGTCGTGATCATGGCCGAGGTCTGCCTGATCTACGCCACGGCGGGGTGGTACAAGATCCAGGGCTCGCGGTGGCAGGACGGTACGGCGCTGTACTACCCGCTCAAGCTCGACTCCTTCACGCCCTGGCCCGGACTGTCGGACATCCTCGCCTCCAACGGCGTCATGGTGATGCTGATCACGTACGGCACGGTCGCCGTCCAGGTCGCGTTCCCGTTCACCCTGTTCAACCGGCGGGTCAAGAACGTGCTGCTCGTCGCCATGATGTGTGAGCACGCCGGGATCGCCCTGTTGCTCGGACTGCCCTTCTTCTCCATGGCGATGATCGCCGCGGACTCCGTCTTCCTGCCGACCGCCTTCCTGCTCTGGCTGGGCTCCCGGACGACCCTTGCCCGGGAGCGGCTCTTTCCCGGCCGGGCCGACGTCCCCCGCCCGCGGCGGGACAGCGTGGCCGAGGAGGTTCCGCAACGTGACGACAAGGGCCATACGCTCGTCGGGTGAGCAGGAACGAGAGCGGTAGCACGGGCAGCGGGAACGTCAGCGGTAGCACCGACAGCGGCGGTGACGCGGAGCCGGCGCAGTACGACGAGGGCTTCGGGCCGGAGATCGGCGTCGGCCCGCACCCGCTGCCGTGGCCCGAGGGCGAGCGGTACGACCCCGAACTGCTCGCCCACGGTGACCGGCGCAATGTGGGCGATGCCTACCGGTACTGGACCCGTGAGGCGATCGTCGCCGATCTGGATCTGCGGCGGCACGGTTTTCATGTCGCCGTCGAGAACTGGGGCCACGACTTCAACATCGGCTCCGTGGTGCGCACGGCGAACGCCTTCCTCGCCAAGGAGATCCACATCGTGGGGCGGCGGCGCTGGAACCGGCGCGGTGCGATGGTCACCGACCGGTACCAGCATGTGCGTCACCACCCCGACACCCAGTCGCTGACCGCGTGGGCGCGGGCCGAGGGCCTGCCGATCATCGGCATCGACAATCTGCCGGGGGCGGTACCGCTGGAGCGGACCGAGCTGCCGCGCCGCTGTGTGCTGCTCTTCGGGCAGGAGGGGCCGGGGCTGACCGAGGAGGCCCGTGAGCACGCGGCGATGGTGTGCTCCATCGCGCAGTTCGGTTCGACGCGGTCGATCAACGCGGGGGCCGCGGCGGCCATCGCCATGCACGCGTGGGTGCAGCGGTACGCGGAGATCCCCGGGGCGGGCGCATAAGGCTGTCCGGCCGGTCACGGCCGGGGCATGGCACACACGGGGCATGGCGCCAGGGGCAGGGCCACCCGGGGCGCGGCATGCGGGGCATGGGCATCCGGGGCGCGGCCGATGTCGAACGGCCGCGCCCCGGGTCGTCTGCCGGGTGTGGTCAGGCCTGGCGGCGGACCTCCACCACACGGAAGCGGTTGGAGACGAACGCTCCGTCGCACAGGGCGGCGTTCGCCGCAGGGTTCCCGCCCGAGCCGTGGAAGTCGGAGAAGGCCGCGGTCTGGTTGACGTACACCCCGCCGGTCAGGTTCAGCGACAGCTGGGCCGACTCGTCCAGGCAGACGTCCTCCACCGCGCGTTCCACCTCTGGTGAGGTGGTGTACGCGCCGACCGTCATCGCGCCCCGGTCGCGCACCGTGCGGCGCAGCAGCTCGATCGCGTCGGCCGTCGAGTCGACCGCGACCGCGAAGGCGACCGGGCCGAAGCACTCCGACAGGTAGTGCTTCTCGTCATCGGGCTTGGCGGCGTCCAGCTTGATGACGACGGGGGTGCGGACCACGGCGTCGGGGAACTCCGGGTGGGCGACCTCGCGGGAGGGCAGGGCCACCTCGCCCAGCTCCGGGGCCGCCTCCAGGCGAGTCTTCACGTCGGGGTTGACCAGGGCGCCGAGCAGCGCGTTCGCCCGGGTGTCGTCCCCCAGCAGGCCGGTGACCGCGGCGGCGATGTCGGTGACCACCTCGTCGTACGTCTTGTCGCCGGTGTCGGTGGTGATGCCGTCCCGGGGGATCAGCAGGTTCTGCGGGGTCGTGCACATCTGACCGCTGTAGAGGGAGAGGGAGAACGCCAGGTTGGACAGCATGCCCCGGTAGTCGTCCGTGGAGTCGACGACGATCGTGTTGACCCCGGCCTTCTCCGTGTAGACCTGGGCCTGGCGGGCGTGGTCCTCCAGCCAGTCGCCGAAGGCGGTGGAACCGGTGTAGTCGATGATCCTGACTTCCGGGCGGAGCGCCAGGGTCTTCGCGATGCCCTCGCCGGGCCGTTCGGCGGCCAGGGCGACGAGGTTGGGATCGAAGCCCGCCTCGGCGAGCACCTCGCGGGCCACGCGCACGGTGAGCGCGAGCGGAAGCACCGCGCGCGGGTGCGGCTTGACCAGGACGGGGTTGCCGGTCGCCAGGGAGGCGAAGAGGCCGGGATAGCCGTTCCACGTGGGGAAGGTGTTGCAGCCGATCAGGAGCGAGATGCCCCTCGGCGCCGCGGTGAACGCCTTCCGCAGATGGAGCGGGTCGCGCTTGCCCTGCGGCTTGGACCAGTCGGCGCTGCGCGGGGTGCGGGTCTGCTCCTCGTACGCGTACGTCACCGCCTCCAGGCCGCGGTCCTGGGCGTGCGGGCCGCCCGCCTGGAACGCCATCAGGAAGGCCTGGCCGCTGGTGTGCATCACGGCATGAGCGAATTCGTGGGTCCGGGCGCTGATCCGGGCGAGGATCTCCAGGCAGACCAGTGCCCTGGTCTCGGGGCCCGCCGCACGCCATGCGGGCATACCGGCCCGCATGGCGGGAAGCAGGACGTCCGCGTCGGCGTGGGGGTACTCGACGCCGAGCTCCGGTCCGTACGGGGAGACCTCGCCGCTCACCCAGCCATCGGTGCCGGGCTGGCCGAGGTCGATCCGGGTGTTCAGCACGGCGTCGAACGCGGCCTTGCCGTCGGCGGCACTCAGACTGCCGGGCGCGCCCCCCTCCCCGTACGCCTTCGGATGCTCGGGGTGCGGGGACCAGTAGCCGCGCGTACGGATCGCGTCGAGGGCCTGGTCGAGCGTGGGGCGGTGCTTCTCGGACAGCAGGTTCGGGGAGAGCTCGGCGGCCATGACGGACCAACTCCTCGTCGAGCTGGGCAGGAACGGGCGGACAGAGTTAGAGTAACCGAACGATCGGTCGGGACAAGGGGGCCCGCCAAACCTGTGGACAACTCGTAGGGGAGGATCGCGGACATGACCACGGCCAAGCGGGACACGTACACCCCGGAGACCCTGCTCACCGTTGCTGTCCGTGTCTTCAACGAGCGCGGCTACGACGGGACGTCCATGGAGCACCTGTCCCGGGCGGCGGGGATCTCCAAGTCGTCCATCTACCACCATGTCGCGGGCAAGGAAGAGCTGCTGCGCCGCGCGGTCAGCCGGGCGCTCGACGGGCTCTTCGCGATTCTCGACGAGCCGGGGGCCGTGCAGGGGCGGGCGATCAAGCGGGTCGAGTACGTCACCCGTCGCACCGTCGACGTGCTGATAGGCGAACTGCCCTACGTCACGCTGCTGCTGCGGGTGCGGGGCAACACGAAGACGGAGCGCTGGGCCATGGAGCGGCGGCGCGAGTTCGACCAGCGGGTGGCCGATCTGCTCAAGGCCGCCGTCGCGGACGGTGACCTCCGCTCCGACGTGGACATACGGCTGGTGACGCGGCTGCTCTTCGGCATGGTCAACTCGCTGGTGGAGTGGTACCGGCCGCTGCCCGACGGCGGGGTCGACGGGGAAATGGTCGCGGACACGCTCGTGCGGGTGGCCTTCGAAGGGGTGCGGGCCAGCCGCTGAGCCGCCGGACGATGGTGGTGGTCCGGGCGGCTGATGCGGCTGGTGCGGGCCGGTGCGGTTCTCAGTCGAGTTCGGCGCGCCTGGCCGGGCCCGGGGTCAGGTCCGTCTCCTCGAACACCAGGATCGTCCGGGTGGAGAGCACCTCCGGGATGGCCTGGATCTTCGTCAGGACCAGTTCGCGCAGGGTCCTGTTGTCCGGGGTGTGCACCAGCAGCAGGACATCGAAGTCGCCGCTGACCAATGCGATATGTGTGGCCCCGGGCAGCGCCTGGAGCTCCTCGCGCACCGTGCGCCAGGAGTTCTGGACGATCTTGAGCGTGATGTACGCGGACGCCCCCTGTCCGGCCCGCTCGTGGTCCACCCGCGCGCCGAAGCCGCGGATCACCCCGTCGTCGATGAGCCGGTTGATCCGGGCGTAGGCGTTGGCCCGGGAGACATGGACGCGGTCGGCCACCGACCGTATCGAGGCGCGGCCATCCGTCTGGAGCAATCGCAGGATGTCGCGGTCGATGGCGTCGAGCGGGCGCGCGGGCGGCATCCGGTCCGGGGGCTCACTCCCCTCAGCCATTTGTTCAGCTGACATGTACTCCCGCCTCCCTGTCCTGGACGACCTGCCTCTATCCCAGGCTGCGGAGAACCGTTTGTCCACAGGCTGAGGGTGCCTGTAGCCAAAATGCGTTCACGACCGAACAATCGGTAGGTGAGGCGGGCCACAGCCGTGCCTCGGACAGCGCTCGACATTTCGGTGCTTTTCGACACCCCAGGCATCGGACGATCCCTGATGCCGACCGATGCCGCTCGAAACCCCTCGATGCCAGGAGGTGCTTGTCATGACGGTCCAAGAGCTGCCCGGCGCGGCCGCGTACCGGCCCACGCCGCCCCCGGCCTGGAAGCCGCTCACCGATCCCGCGCCGCTGCTCCCGGACCCCGAGCCGTACCGCGTGCTCGGTACGGACGCCGCGGCCGACGCCGATCCGGAGCTGCTGCTGCGGCTGTACGCGGAGCTGGTCCGAGGCCGGAGGTACAACGCGCAGGCCACTGCCCTCACGAAGCAGGGGCGGCTTGCCGTCTACCCGTCGAGCACTGGGCAGGAGGCCTGCGAGATAGCGGCCGCGCTGGTGCTGGAGGAGCGGGACTGGCTCTTCCCCAGTTACCGGGACACGCTCGCGGCGGTGGCGCGCGGAATGGATCCGGTCGAGGCGCTGACGCTGCTGCGCGGTGACCGGCACACCGGTTACGACCCGCGTGAGCATCGTGTCGCACCACTCTGCACCCCGCTCGCCACCCAGTTGCCGCACGCCGTCGGGCTGGCGCACGCGGCGCGTCTGAAGGGCGACGACGTGGTGGCGCTCGCCATGGTCGGGGACGGCGGGACCAGCGAGGGCGATTTCCACGAAGCGCTGAATTTCGCGGCCGTCTGGCGTGCCCCGGTCGTCTTCCTCGTACAGAACAACGGCTTCGCGATCTCCGTCCCGCTGGCGAAGCAGACCGCCGCACCGTCCCTGGCGCACAAGGCCGTGGGGTACGGGATGCCGGGGCGGCTGGTCGACGGGAACGACGCGGCCGCGGTGCACCAGGTCCTCGCCGAGGCGGTGGCGCGGGCCCGCCGCGGCGGCGGGCCGACGCTGGTGGAGGCGGTGACCTATCGCATGGACGCCCACACGAACGCCGACGACGCGACCCGTTACCGCGCCGACAGCGACGTGGAGATCTGGCGGGCGCACGACCCGATCCGGCTGCTGGAGCGGGAGCTGACCGGGCGCGGGCTGCTCGGCGACGACGTGATCGAGGAGGCGCGCGAGGCCGCCGAGCGGATGGCGGCGGCGCTGCGTGAGCGGATGAACGCTGATCCGGTGCTGGAGCCGATGGATCTGTTCGCCCATGTCTACGCGGAGCGGACCAGCCAGCTCCGCGAGCAGGCGGACCTGTTGCGGGCCGAACTGGAAGCCGGGCAGGACGATGTGGAGGAGAGGCGATGACCACCGCAGCGGTGACGGCCGGGCAGCGGACCGCCAGGGCCAAGCCCGCCACGATGGCGCAGGCGCTCGGGCGGGCGCTGCGCGACTCGATGGCCGAGGACCCGACGGTGCACGTCCTCGGTGAGGACGTCGGCACGCTGGGCGGGGTATTCCGGATCACCGACGGCCTGGCGAAGGAGTTCGGCGAGGACCGGTGCACGGACACCCCGCTGGCCGAGTCGGGCATTCTCGGGGCGGCCGTGGGCATGGCGATGTACGGGCTGCGTCCCGTGGTGGAGATGCAGTTCGACGCCTTCGCCTATCCGTCGTTCGAGCAGTTGGTGAGCCATGTCGCGAAGATGCGGAACCGGACGGCCGGCGCGATGCCGCTGCCGATCACGATCCGGGTGCCGTACGGCGGCGGGATCGGTGGGGTCGAGCACCACAGTGACTCCTCGGAGGCGTACTACATGGCGACGCCCGGCCTCCATGTCGTCACCCCGGCCACGGTCGAGGACGCGTACGGGCTGCTGAGGGCCTCGATCGCGTCCGATGATCCGGTGGTGTTCCTGGAGCCGAAGCGGCTCTACTGGGCGAAGGCGGACTGGTCTCCCGAAGCGCCGGCGTCCGTGGAGCCGATCGGCCGTGCCGTGGTCCGCAGGCCGGGGCGCGGTGCCACGCTGATCACATACGGTCCGTCGTTGCCGGTCTGCATGGAGGCGGCGGAGGCGGCCGTCGAGGAGGGCTGGGATCTGGAGGTCGTGGACCTGCGCTCGCTGGTGCCGTTCGACGACGAGACCGTCACGGCGTCCGTGCGGCGTACGGGGCGGGCGGTCGTCGTGCACGAGTCCTCCGCCTTCGGCGGACCGGGCGGCGAGATCGCGGCCCGGATCACGGAGCGGTGCTTCCACCACCTGGAGGCGCCGGTGCTGCGGGTCGCCGGGTTCGACATCCCCTATCCGCCGCCGATGCAGGAGAAGCACCATCTTCCGGGTGTGGACCGGGTACTGGACGCGGTCGCCCGCTTGCAGTGGGAGGCGGAGAGCTGATGGCCCAGGTATGCGAATTCAGGCTGCCGGACCTCGGTGAGGGGCTCACCGAGGCGGAGATCGTGCGCTGGCTGGTGGAGGTCGGCGATGTCGTCGCCATCGATCAGCCGGTCGTCGAGGTCGAGACGGCCAAGGCGATGGTGGAGGTGCCGTGCCCGTACGGGGGCGTGGTGACCGCGCGGTTCGGCGAGGAGGGATCGGAACTCCCGGTCGGCGCGCCGCTGCTGACGGTCGCGGTGGGGGAGGACGCGGGGCCGGGCGTGGCGCCGGGGGCTGCGGGCGGTGCCGGTGCTCGTGCCGGGGCAGGTTCCGGTTCTGGTGCTGGGGGCGGGGCAGGGGACGGTTCCGGGGCGGAGACGTCCGGGAACGTTCTGGTCGGGTACGGGACGGGTGCGCCGGTGGCGCGGCGTCGCCGGGTCCGCCCCGCCGCCGTGTCGGTGGCGGCCGCTTCCGCAGGGAAGCCTGGGGCCGCGGTGCCGGAGCCGGTCCTTGCTCCTGTGCCGGATGTGGTGCCGGGGCCGGTGGCGGTTGTCTCGCCGTTGGTGCGCAAGCAGGCCCGGCAGCACGGTCTGGATCTGCGGCAGCTGACGGGTTCCGGTCCGGACGGGCTGATCCTGCGGGCCGATGTCGATGCCGCGATCAGGGCCCGGGGCGAGGCGGCGGCCGCGTCGGCGGACCGGTCGGCGGTCACGTCCCCGGCGGCCGTGGCTGCCCCGGCGAGGGTGGCCGGGGCGGGGGCCGGGCAGGAGGCGCAGCGGATCGCGCTGCGCGGGGTGCGGGGAGCGGTCGCCGACAAGCTGGCGCGCAGCCGACGGGAGATCCCCGATGCCACGTGCTGGGTCGATGCCGATGCCACCGAGCTGATGGCGGTCCGGGCGGCGATGAACGGCGCGGTTGGTCCGGCCGCCGGTCCCAAGGTGTCGGTGCTGGCCCTGCTGGCCCGTATCTGTACGGCCGCGCTGGCCCGGTTCCCCGAGCTCAACTCCACGGTGGACCTGGAGGCGCGGGAGATCGTGTGCCTGCCCGAAGTCCATCTCGGGTTCGCGGCGCAGACCGAGCGCGGCCTGGTCGTCCCCGTCGTGCGGGACGCGCACGCCAGAAACGCCGAGTCGATCGGTGCGGAGATCGCCCGGTTGACCGAGGCGGCGCGGGCCGGGCGGCTGACCCCGGCCGAGCTGACGGGCGGCACGTTCACGCTGAACAACTACGGGGTGTTCGGTGTCGACGGGTCGACCCCGATCATCAATCACCCCGAGGCGGCGATGCTGGGCGTCGGCCGGATCATGCCGAAGCCCTGGGTGCACCAGGGGGAGCTGGCCGTGCGCCAGGTGGTCCAGCTCTCGCTGACCTTCGACCACCGGGTCTGCGACGGGGGCACGGCGGGCGGCTTCCTGCGGTACGTGGCCGACTGTGTGGAGCAACCGGCGGTGCTGCTGCGCACGTTGTAGCCGAGCCGCGGCCGAGCGGGGCCGTGGGCGGCGGAGCGGGCCGAGCGGGGCCGTGGGCGGCGGAGCGTGGCGATCGTGGCCGTGGCCCCGTCTTCCGGACGACCGGGAGGAGTCGCGGGGCCCACGGCCCGCATACTCGGAGGCATGACCGCGTATGACGCCATCGTCCTGGCCGGTGGGGCCGCCAAGCGGCTCGGCGGCGCCGACAAGCCCGGAATCCGGGTCGGCGGCCGTGCCCTGCTCGACCGGGTGCTCACGGCCTGCGCCGACGCCTCGACGACCGTGGTGGTGGGCGGGCGTCGGCCCACTGTGCGGCCGGTGGACTGGGCGTACGAAGAGCCCCGTGGCGGCGGGCCGTTGGCGGCGCTCGGCGCGGGGGTCCGGCGGACCACGGCGGACCGGCTCCTGGTGCTCTCCGCCGACCTGCCGTTTATCGGGCCGGGCGCGGTCGGGGCGCTTCTCTCGGCCGTACAGAACGGGCTGGGAGACGGGCTGCGGGAGGAGCGGTGGGAGGAGCGGAGGGAAGGGGCTCTGTGCGTGGATCAGCAGGGCCGGGACCAGCCGCTCGTCGCGGTCTACCGATCCGAACCGCTCCGCCGTGAACTCGCGTTGCTCGCCGCCGAGCACGGTGGCCTGTACGGACTTCCCCTGCGCCTGCTGACGCGGGAGCTGGACCTTGCCCGGGTGGTGGTCGACCCTCTCGCCTCCTTCGACTGCGACACCTGGGACGACATCGCGGCGGCCCGGAGCCGTATCAGAGAGCATGGGTCCGTGCTGGATGAATGGATCACCGCAGTCAAGAACGAACTCGGTATCGAACTCGACGTCGACACTGACCTCCTGCTCGACCTGGCCCGGGACGCCGCCCACGGTGTCGCCCGCCCCGCCGCGCCGCTGACGACCTTCCTGGTCGGGTACGCGGCGGCCAAGGCGGCCGGGGAGGCCGTCGGTGCGGGCGCCGGCGATGGCGCCACGGCGGTGGCCGAGGCCGCCCGGAAGGCCGCCGCGCTCGCCCTTCGCTGGGCGGACGAGAACGAGCCGCGGTGACCGGCTCCGGCGGTGCGGCTGATGTGTGCTCGGGCGGCGGCTCGTCCTGCGTCGGCAAGGCGGGTTCGGACCCCGGTACGCGGGAGGCCGAGACGGAGCGGGCCGTGGAGCAGGCCCTCGCGCTGGTCGGCCGTCGGCCGTCCGACGAGCCCCGCCCTGGGGACCAGCCCCCTGCCGCCGGACAGTCGCAGGGCCGTAGGGCCGGGTCCTGGCCGCAGGCCCGTGCGCTCGCGGCGCGGGCGGGGCGTGCCACCAAGGCCCGGTCCGTGCGGGTGCCGCTCGACCGGTCACTCGGCCACGTACTCGCCGAGCCGCTCATCGCGCTCACGGACCTGCCGTCCTTCGACACCTCCGCCATGGACGGGTGGGTCGTCTCGGGACCGGGGCCCTGGCATATCCACGAGACCAGGCGCGAGGCCGGGCGCGAGGCCGGTTACGAGGCCGCGGCTGGACGCGAGGCCGGGACCACGGCCGGGACGAAGGCCGGGACGAAGGCCGGGACGAAGAGCGACGCCGGGCGCAGGAACAACGGCGCGGGCATCCTCGCCGGGCAAGGCGCGTCCCCCGAGCTGCCCGACGGGGCCGCTGTTCGGATCGCCACGGGTGCCCGTATCCCGCCCAACGCCAACGCCGTGATCCGCAGCGAACACGCCCGCGTCGACGGGGCCGCGGGTCTGCTCCACGCGGAGCGGCGAGTGCTGCCCGGCCAGGACATCAGACCCCGAGGCCAGGAATGCCGGTCGAGCGACCTGCTCATGCCCGCCGGAGCGCTGATGACGCCCGCCGTGCTCGGCCTGGCCGCAGCGGCCGGGTACGACACGCTCGCGGTGGTGCCGCGTCCGCGCGTCGACGTCCTGGTGCTCGGCGACGAACTGCTGACCGGTGGCCTGCCGCACGACGGGCTGATCCGTGACGCGCTCGGCCCGATGCTCGGCCCCTGGCTGCGTGCCCTGGGCGCCGAGGTATCGGCTCCGCAGCGCCTCGGGGACGATGCGGCAGCCCTGCGCCATGCCCTCACGACGTCCGACGCTGATCTGGTGATCACCACGGGCGGTACGGCCGCGGGGCCCGTCGACCATGTCCACCCCGTCCTTGCCGAGGTCGGCGCCGAGCTGCTGGTGGACGGGGTCGCGGTACGGCCGGGCCACCCGATGCTGCTGGCCCGGCTGGGGAGGGAAGACGCGGCGGACCGGGCCGGGGGCGGGTATGTCGTCGGGCTGCCGGGCAACCCCCTGGCCGCTGTCTCCGGGCTCCTCACCCTGGCCGAGCCCCTGCTGCGCGGGCTGGCGGGCCGGGCGCCGGAGCCGCCATACCGGATCGCCCTCAGCGAGGACGTGCAGGGGCACCCGCACGACACTCGCCTGGTGCCCGTCGTCCACCGCACGGGCGGCCCGGGAGCAAGGGCAGGAACAGACGCTGGAACCGGGGGCGGTGTCGAGTACGTCGTACCGCTGCGCTACAACGGTCCGGCGATGCTTCGTGGTATCGCCGCGGCCGATGGACTGGCCGTCGTACCGCCGGGCGGGGTACGGTCCGGCACCGAAGTGGAGATCCTCGATCTCCCGTGGGCCTCGGCGATGCCGTGGACGGAAGGGTGTTTCACGTGAAACTTCCCGGCCACGATGCGATGGCCAGGCACGCGGACGAGCATGTCGTACCCACTCGGGTGCTGCTCCCGCGCAGAGTGGTGGACGGACCGGCGCGGCAGGTCGCCAAGCGGCTGCTGATGGCGCTTATGGTCCTTGCTGCCACGGTGCTGATCGTCTGGCTGGACCGGGGCGGGTACCACGATGCCGCCGACGACAACGTGGACCTGCTGGACGCGGTGTACTACGCCACGGTCACCCTCTCCACCACCGGCTACGGTGACATCACCCCGTACGGGGACGGCGCCCGGTTCACCAACGTGGTGCTCGTGACGCCACTGCGGGTGCTCTTCCTGATCATCCTGGTCGGCACCACCCTTGAGGTCCTCACGGAACGGACCCGGGAGGACTTCCGGCTGAAGCGTTGGAGAACCAACTTGCGTGAGCACACCGTCGTCGTCGGGTTCGGCACGAAGGGCCGCTCGGCCATCCAGACCCTGCGTGCCACCGGCCTGAAGAAGGAACAGATCGTCGTCGTCGACCCGGCGACCAAGGTGATCGAGATGGCCAACGCCGAAGGGTTCGTCGGTGTGGTCGGGGACGCGACGCGCAGCGAGGTGCTCCTGCGGGCCGAGCTCCAGAAGGCGCGTCAGATCATCATCGCGACACAGCGCGACGACACCGCGGTGCTGGTGGCGCTGACGGCCCGGCAGCTCAACCGCGGGGCGAAGATCGTCGCGGCGGTGCGCGAGGAGGAGAACGCCCCGTTGCTCCGGCAGTCGGGCGCCGACGCGGTGATCACCAGTGCCAGTGCGGCGGGCCGGCTGCTGGGCCTGTCCGTGCTCAGCCCGAGTGCGGGCACGGTGATGGAAGACCTGATCCAGCAGGGCAGTGGGCTCGATCTCGTCGAACGGCCGGTGATAAAGGCCGAGGTGGGCAAGAGCGTGCGGGAGACCGACGATCTCGTGGTCAGTGTTCTGCGCGGGCACCGGCTGCTGGGTTACGACGATCCGACGGCCAGCCCCCTCCAGCTGACGGACCGCTTGATCACCATCGTCCGCGCCTCGAACGATACGCCGCCGGGCCCCCTTCCCAAGGTCGCACCGCGCCCGCTCGACTGACCTGCTGACCAGCGAGGCTTGCTGATCCGCTGGCTTCGCTGACCTGTTGACCTGCGAGGCTTGCTGTCTGCTGTCTGCTGTCTGCTGACCTGCTGACCTGCTGACCTGCTGGTTTCGCTGGCCCGCTGGCTTCGCTGGTCGGCTGGTCTACCGACTTCACCGACTTCGCCAGCCCTGCCGACTCCACCGACTCCACCGACTCGGCAGGGGCACGGAGTAGCCTCGCCGCCATGTATGCGATCACGATCCCTGAACCCGGTGGCCCCGAGGCGCTCGTCTGGACCGAGGTGCCCGATCCGGTGGCTGGTGAGGGCGAGGTCCTTGTCGATGTGGCCGCCAGCGCGGTCAACCGCGCGGACGTGCTGCAGCGGCAGGGGTTCTACAACCCGCCGCCCGGTGCCTCCCCGTACCCCGGACTGGAATGCGCGGGGCGCATCTCGGCGGTCGGTCCCGGCGTCACCGGCTGGGCGGTCGGCGACGAGGTGTGCGCGCTCCTCGCGGGTGGCGGATACGCGGAGAAGGTCGCCGTGCCCACCGGGCAGTTGCTCCCGGTGCCGGACGGTATCGAACCGGCTCTGGCGGCGGCGCTGCCCGAGGTGACGGCCACGGTCTGGTCCAACGTCTTCATGGTGGCCCATCTGCGTCCCGGCGAGACGCTGCTGGTGCACGGCGGGTCCAGCGGCATCGGCACGATGGCGATCCAGCTCGCCAAGGCCGTGGGCGCGCGGGTCGCGGTCACGGCCGGGGGGCCCGAGAAGCTGGCGCGCTGCGCCGAGCTGGGGGCCGACATCCTGATCGACTACCGGCAGCAGGACTTCGTCGAGGAGATCCGCCGGGCGACCGACGGCGCCGGGGCGGACGTCATCCTCGACATCGTCGGCGCGAAGTATCTGGACCGGAACGTGCAGGCGCTCGCCGTCAACGGCAGGCTGGCCGTCATCGGCCTCCAGGGCGGCGTCAAGGGCGAGCTGAATCTGGGCGTGCTGCTGAACAAGCGGGCCGCCGTCACCGCGACCTCGCTGCGCGGCCGTCCGCTCGCCGAGAAGACGGCCATCATCGCCGCGGTGCGTGAGCATGTCTGGCCGCTGATCGCGAGCGGTGTCGTACGGCCGGTCGTGGACCGTACGCTGCCGATGCCCGACGCCGCCGAGGCGCATCGGGTGCTGGAGTCCAGCGCGCACATCGGGAAGGTCCTGCTCCAGGTCCCGACGCGTTGAGGCTGCCGTTGCGGTGAGGACGCCGATGTGTCGAGGGCGTCGGCGTGCCGACGTGCCGAAGACGTCGACGTGCCAACGTGCTGAGGAGTCGATGCGTTGAGGCTCCGAGGGGCTGGGGGCTCCGAGGGCTGAGGGCTCTGGCGGAACGGGGACTTCGCCGGGATGAGAACGCCGAGGGGCTGACGGAGCTCCGTAGCCCGGTAGCCCGGTAGCCCGGTAGCCCGGAAGTCCGGTAGCCCCGTGAGCCCCGTGGCCCCGTGGCCCCGTGGCCCTCATGCGCGAAGGCCCGGCACACCGGTCGTGGACCAGGTGTGCCGGGCCTCATGCGGTTCCGTTCCGTGGGTACGGACGGACGAAGCGGCTCGACGGTCGGATCAGAGGTACGGGCCCGTCCGGACCGGCCCGTGCGGGTCGGGGCCGCCGTCCTCGTCCTCGTGGATGCTCCCCGGCGGAAGGGCGCGTCGCATCTGCTCCAGCTGGGCACGGGCCGCCATCTGCTGGGCGAACAGGGTCGTCTGGATGCCGTGGAAGAGGCCCTCCAGCCAGCCCACCAACTGGGCCTGCGCGATCCGCAGTTCCGCCTCGGAGGGAACCGAGTCGTCGGTGAACGGCAGGGAGAGCCGCTCCAGCTCCTCCACCAGTTCCGGTGCGAGGCCGTCCTCCAGCTCCTTCACGGAACCGGCGTGGATCTCCTTCAGCCTGACCCGGCTCGCCTCGTCGAGAGGAGCCGCCCTGACCTCTTCGAGGAGCTGCTTGATCATGCTGCCGATGCGCATGACCTTCGCGGGCTGTTCGACCATCTCCGTCACCGGGACCTCGCGCGATTCGTCGTTCGTGCCACCGCCGCCGATCGCCATGCCGTCCTGCCCCACCACGAGGACTTGGGGGTGCTCCTGCGACCGTTCATTCCTCGGCATCTCCATGGCGCCATTGTCTCGCACACCTCCTGTACGACACTGTGGTGCCCCCGCAAACGGCTGATCCACCCTTTCCCCTACGGTCATCCGGCCCGCCGGGCCGATGTGAGGCGCGAACGGGTGAACGCCGCGGCGAGCAGCCCGGCCAGCAGCGGAACCACGACGACGATCACGCCGAGGGTGCCCCAGGGCAGCACGATCGGTGTGTACGCCGACTCCATGGGGAACTGGCGCATCGCAGCCAGCGCGTCGCCCAGATCGACCAGCCGCAGTGCCACCGCGGGCACCACACCCGCCAGCGTGCCGAGCACCACCCCGGTGAGCGCCACCACGAGGCACTGGAAGCCGGACAGCCGCCGCCGTACGCCGGGGGGCGCGCCCACCGCGCTGAGCGTGCTGAGGTCGGCTTCCGCGTCCGCCTTCGCGAGTCCGGTGGCGATCGCCGCCGCACCCAGGGTCACCACCCCGGCGAACAACGTGAGGATCAGCAGCTTGGCGTCGGCCGTACGGAGCGGGCCCGATTCGGCCTGGACCCAGATGCCGCCGCCCGCCTGGTCGATCACGGCGCGCGTCCGCTGGTTCTCGGCGGATGTCGGGGCGTGGGCGGCGGTGTAGACGCTTCCGGCGGGCGCGGAGTGCAGACCGAGCCGGTCCGCGGTGCGCTGCGGCATGATCATGGTGACACCGGGGGTGGCCGCGTACTTCGCGGGCGCCACGTACACCTTGATCCGGTCCGTGGTGGTCCGGGGCTTGCCCGGATGCAGGGCCCGGTTCTCCTTGTCCCGGTCGCTGTACTGGTGCACGGCCTTGAGGGTGACCTCGCCGCTCTTCGCGTACGCCTGGTTGAGCAGCACCGGAGTGCCCGCTGCCAGGGCCTTGGCGGCGGCGGGGTCGTCGAGCTTCGCGTGGACGCCGAGCAGGGCCGCGTCCCCGACGACGATGCTGCTGGTGTTGGAGCTGAACAGGGTCACCGGCGAACGAAGCGCCAGGCAGGCCGGGGACCGCATCAGTTTCTTGTGCGCGTCGGCGGAGAGGCGGGCGGCGAGTTCCGCGGAACCCTTGCCGGTGAGCGGGCAGGCGTGGCCCTTGCCGGAGGGCGTGACCAGTTCCAGTGAGCCGCAGCCGGCTTCCTCGTCGCCGTAGAGGTTGCAGTCGCTGCCCGCCCAGACGCGCTGGTAGTCGGCGCGCCTGCCGGTGACGGCCAGGTTCCGTTCGACGGCTGTCCGTGCCTGCGGAAGCCGGTCGATGATGTCGGCCTCGGTGGAGTAGGCGGCGGAGAGGACGATGGTGCCCTCTGCCATCGTGGGGACGTAGTCGAACTCCTGCTCGGCCGCGGAGCTGGACATGTACGTCGCGATGGCCACCGAACCCGCGACGGCCGCCATCACGGCCGCGACCGCCGGAGCCGTTCGGCCCCGGTTGCGGGCCGCGTCGCGCAGCGCCATCCGGGGCGAGAGCGGCAGCCTGCGGCCGAGTCGGCCGAGGAGGCCGACGAGCACCGGGATGCAGGCGAGCAGCCCGAGTTCGGCGGTCACCGAACCGCCGGCGATCAGCGTCGCATTGCCGCTGGTGCCGCCGTAGAGGGCGACAGCGGTGCCGAGGACCAGGACGCAGCAGCCCAGCACCGGCAGGACCCGGGAGGAACGGCGGACTCCGCGGCGGCCGGTGAGCGATTCGAGTACGGGCCTCCGGCTGGCCGCGATCGCCGGGGCGCATGCCGCGAGAAGGCCGGTGACCAGGCCGAGCGCCGCGATCGCCAGCAGCTCCGTCGGCCGCAGGTCGAGGGAGACGAAGCGGCGTCCGGCCCACTCCTCGATCATCGGGCGGAACACGGTGGTGAGCCCGATCCCGGCCACCACACCGGACACCGCCCCGGCCCCGCCGAGCACCAGACCGCCACTGAGCACGACGGCCCGGACATGGCGCCGGTCCCCGCCGCAGGTGCCGAGGAGCCCGAGCTGGCGGCGCGAGCGACGTGCGCCGACCGCGAAGGCGGGCCCGGCGAGCAGCACGACCTCCAGGACCGTCATGGCGAGCACGGTGACGAGCGCGATGCTCAGTTCTTCGGAGGGGTCGCCGTACGAGGGCCTGCCCTTCCGGGCCAGCGGGACCTCGGAGTCCGGCGGCGGGTCGAGCACGACCTGGCGGGACGTGACGAGGATGCCCGACTCATTGGCCCGCAGGATGTCCGGCCAGGTCACCCCCGCCCCTTCGGGGCTCTTGACCAGCCAGTCCTTGGGGCGCGTGTTCGGCGGCAGCACCTTCTTGTCGCGCGCGGCCGCGGCCTGCCAGGGGGCGATGACCGCTCCGGGATCGGCGTACAGCACCTCGGTCCCCAGCGCTGCCGGTTCCTCGACCACCCCGGTGATCCGGTACGTCCGGCCGGAGTTGCGGACGGTGGTGCTTGAGCCGATGTCCAGGCCGGTCGCCTTCAGGAACGGCTCGGTGGCGGCCATCTCGCCCGTACCGTGCGGGTAGTCGCCGCGTACGAGGTCGATCATGCCGCGGACCAGCGCGTCGGAGGTCCGGATCTCGCGGATGTCGGTGCTGGTGACGCCGTACTTGGTGGTGACGTCCGCGGGAGCGGACTGCATGCTGATGGCCCGCGCGTCCTTGGGCAGTGAGGCGCTGATGTCGGCTGCCGGTTCCGGCTCCGGTTCCTGGCCCGGTTCCGGCCTCGACCCCGATCCCGTTTCCGGGGGGTCTTCCTCGACCCGCTCGTACATGTTGCCGTCCGGCAACTGCTCGATGGCGCCGCCGATCTGCTGGTCGCTGAAGCGGGCGTCGGCGGCGCCCATGTCCGCCGTCAGCTTCTCGGCCGTGGTCGGTTCCGTGCTGCGGTACGTCACGTCGAGCGCGGTGACGCCCAGTACCGGCAGGGCGATCATCGCGATCACCAGCGCACTGCGGCCCTTGGCGCGCAGAGCGTCGCGCCGGGCTATCCGGAGGGCCGCGGGCCAGCCCGCGAAGACGTTCACCCGGCGGCCCCGGCGCGCAGCAGCGAGTCGGCGCCGGTGGTGCGTGACTGGTCGACGATCATGCCGTCCCGGAGGAACACGACCCGGTCGGCCCAGGCCGCGTACCGGGGCTCGTGCGTCACCATCACCCCGGCCGCGCCCTGGTCACAGCGGTTGCGGAGCAGCGCGAGCACCGCCTCGCCGGTCTCGGAGTCGAGGGCTCCGGTCGGTTCGTCGGCGAGTACCAGCCGCCGGTCCCCCACCAGCGCGCGGGCGATCGCGACGCGTTGCTGCTGCCCGCCGGACATCTCGTCGGGGAACCGGTCGGCGATCTCCAGCAGCCGCATCTCCTCCAGCGTCGCCCGCGCCTCCTTACGGGCCTTGCGCACGGGGACGCCGTCGAGCTCACGCGGCAGGGCGACGTTCTCGGCGGCCGTGAGGGCGGGGATGAGGTTGTAGTCCTGGAAGACGTAGCCGACGCTGCGGCGGCGCAGGGCGGCGACGCCCTTGCGGCCGAGGGCGGCGATGTCCTGGCCCTCGATGACGACCTGGCCGCTGGTCGCGGTGTCGAGGCCGCCCGCGATGGTCAGCAGGGTCGACTTGCCGGAGCCCGAGGGGCCCATCACGGCGACGAGTTCACCGGCGTGGACGCGGAGGTCGATGCCGCGCAGGGCGTGCACCTCGGCGATGCCGGAGCCGTGGACGCGGGTGAGCGCCCGGAGTTCGAGCACCGGATCTTCGGCCGGTGGCGGCGGCCCGGCGGGCGTCGCGGCCTGGGACGGGACGTGCGAGGACATGGTGAGCGGTTCCCCCCTAGGAACGGGTGAGGCGTGTGGTGTGTGGTGTGCGTGGTGCGTGCTTGTGCACGGCGATACGGCGATGTGGCGTTACGGCGCTACCGGGACACGGGCGCACCGAGAACGGCCCTGCCGAGGCACGGGCGCGCCGACGACGGACTTACCGGGCCCTGCCGGTACGGGCCTTGCCAGGAAACGGGTTCTGTCGGGATACGGGCCCTACCGGGATACGGAGTCACCGGGCCGCGTGACGTCCGGAGCGCGGCGCACGGCGCGGCCCGGCGTACGCGTCCCGGGCGTACGGGTTTCGGACCTGCGGGTTTCGGGCTCCGGCATCCTGGCGGCGGCCTCGGCGAAGCGGACGAGCCGGGTCTCGCAGTGGTCGAGCCAGCGGGCCTCGGCCTCCGCCTGGAAGATCAGCTGGTCCAGTACGAGCAGCCAGGCGACCTCGTCGCGGTCGGCCGGTACGTCGCCGAGCGACCGGGCCTTGAGACGGGTGTAGTCCTGCATCGCCTTCAGGGTGTGGTGGCGCTGGGACTGGATGACGGCGCGGATGTCGACACCGGGCACGCCGACCGCCATGGCCAGCTTGATGGCCAGCTCGTCACGGGGCGGGCTGCCGCGGTCGACCGGCGTCTCGAACCAGCTCCGCAGCTCGCCGCGCCCGTCGTCGGTGATCGCGTAGAGGGTGTGTCCCTGCTCGTCCTCGTCGTCCTGGACGACCAGGCCGTCGCGCTCCAGGCGGCCCAGCGTCGTGTAGACCTGGCCGACGTTGAGCGGCCAGGTGGAGCCGGTGCGGGACTCGAATTCGGTACGGAGCTGGGAGCCGTACCGAGGCCCCCGTTCCAGAAGGGCCAGCAGCCCGTGACGGATCGACATACTCAGTATGTATACCGAGTATGCTCAGCGATGCAAGCGTCGCCGGGGCGGAGGGGTGGAACGGCGTGCCTCCGGCACCCGGCTCAGTCGACGCGTCGCATCCGGTACGCCAGGAAGCCCAGACCCAGCCCGATCAGCGCGATACCCCCGCCCAGCGACACCTGCTTCACCTGGTGCGCGGTCGCGGGGTCCATGGCCTGCCGTGGGTAGGGCTCGGTGCCGGGGAGGGCGCTGGCGGCGGGTGGCGTTCCCGGGGTGCTCGCCGTGGGCCGGGCCGACGGCTGGTCGAAGAGGCTGTCCGCGTGCGCGAGTTCCTCCGGGGAGAGCTGCCGCCCGGGTCGCGGTCGCCCCGCCCCGGCCTCCCGTCCGGCCAGCGGGGTCTGCGCACCGGCGGCGGGCACCGCGGGAGGAGCCTCGGCGGGGGACGCTTCGAGGGGGGCTGGGTCCGGAGTGCCGGACGGCGGGCCCGGTGCCGCGGCGGTGGCGGACGCCCTGGAGGCCAAAGGGGCCAGAGAGGCCAGAGAGGCCGAAGGGGAGGGTGAGAGCGTGGCGACGGGCTCGGCCGAAGGGGCGGCCGTGGCCGCTGCCTCACCGGCGATGCCCCCCAGTGCCGTACCCGCCGTCAGCACCAGGCAGGCCACGCACCGTGTGGGTTGTGAGAGGAGAAGTCCTGGAGGCATGGCGCCAGCGTCACATGTGCCGATATGTCCGGCATCTTCGGAATCGCCGCGCTACGCCACTCGGGCCTGGCCACCACGCCCACGCCCACACCCCAGGCCCACGCCTCAGGCCCACGCCCACACACCCCAGGCTCAACCAGGCCCAGGCTCACACCCAGACCTGAGCCGAGGACCGGGCTCAGGCCGGATCCCCCGTCGCGACGCGCAGCTCGAAGTGGGCGCCGACCTTGTCCACGGCGGTGCCGGCCGACGGGAACTGGTCGATGATCTGGTCCTCCGCGTACGCGTTCCCCGGCACCTTGATCTTCTTGATCGTCCAGCCGGCCGCATCGGCGCACGCCTTCGCGGAGAGGTAGTCCTTGTACAGGAACTTCGGGGCGTCGACCTTGTCCGGGTCGTCGCTGTTCTCGTACGCGTCCGTGCACCGCTCGGCGTCCATGGTCCGATTGCGCTCCGGCGGCCGGTGCTCGCCCGCGGCCGGGGACTCGTTCGCGCTCGTGCCGCCGCTCTCGTCGTCGTTCCCCATCGACTGCAGCGCGAAGAACCCGCCGGTCCCGACCAGCGCGACCGCGATCACGCCGAGGACCACGCGCGTGGCCGACGACTTCTGCCGCTGGGCGCCGCCCCGGCCCGAGGTCTGGGCGGTCTGGGGCTGCGGCGACATCCCGTACGGCGGCGGGGTCTGCTGCGGCACCGGGCTCTGGGGCTGGTACGGGCCCGACTGCGGGTAGCCGTACGACGGCGCCGGGGTCGGGGCCGGGGCCGGGGTGGCCGGACCGTACGGGCCCGACTGGTACGGCCCCGGCTGGTACGGCATCTGGACGCCCTGCGCCACCGACCCGGACTGGTCGAGCGGCGGGAAGACCGCCGAGCCGACCCCCGAGCCGCTGTTCGCCGGAGCTGCGCCGCCCGCGATGATCACCGGCGCACCCGTGGCACCGCCCGAGGCGAGCACCCGGGCTATCTCGTCCTGCATCGCGGCCGCGCTGGGGAAACGTTCGTTCGGGTTCTTCTTCAGCGCGCGGGCGACCAGCGCGTCCATCGCCGGGGTGACCGAGCGGTTGATGCTGGAGGGCGCGACCGGCTCCTCCTGGACGTGCGCGTACGCGATGGCCAGCGGGGAGTCCGCGTCGAAGGGGATGCGCCCGGTCAGCAGCTGGAACAGCATGATGCCGACCGAATACAGGTCGGAGCGGGCGTCCACGCCGCGGCCCAGGGCCTGCTCGGGAGAGAGGTACTGCGGGGTGCCGACGACCATGCCGGTCTGGGTCATCGACGTGACCCCCGACTGCATGGCGCGGGCGATGCCGAAGTCCATGACCTTCACGACGCCGCGCTTGGTCACCATCACGTTGCCCGGCTTGATGTCGCGGTGCACCAGGCCCATCTCGTGGCTGGTGTCCAGCGCGGCCAGCACGTCGTTCGTGACCTTCAGCGCCTTGTCGCCGGGCATCGCGCCGTGCGCCTGGATATCGGCGTGGAGCACGGAGCCGAGCGGCTGCCCCTCCACGTACTCCATGACGATGTACGGCATCAGCGCGCCGCCGAGCTCGTCCTCGCCGGTGTCGAAGACCGAGACGATGTTGGTGTGCTGGAGCTTGGCGACGGCCTGCGCCTCGCGGCGGAACCGCTCGCGGAAGGACTGCTCGCGGCCCAGCTCGGTGTGCAATGTCTTGATGGCGACTTGACGATCGAGCGCGGTGTCGTATGCCAGGTATACCGAGGCCATGCCGCCCTCGCCGAGCAGGTCACGCAGTTGGTACCGCCCACCGGCGACCGAACCGCCCGCGTAGCGCCCCTGCGCGCCGTGTGCGCCGTCCTGGCTCATGACTTGCTTCCCCCTCGGCGCGACTGCCGCGATCATCCCTTATTACGCGCCAAGTCTGCCCGAGGGGTACGACACGTCAAGCCAGGTGCCCGTTCCGTGACCGTACGCACAAGAAGAGTCCCGGAAGCGTTACAGGAACCGCATGGAATTTGCCTGGGCGGCCTGCCGGGCGGTTGCATGACCGGTCTGTCTCGGCGACGGGGTGTCCGCAGGAGCCTGTAGCGTGACGTGGCAATGCAGTGGGGTCTTCCGGCTCGCACCGTCCGGCTCGCAGCGTGGCGAGCCGGCCCGGCACGGGCCGGCACGGTCCGGCGCGGCCCGACGACAGGGCACGGGCCGGGCACGTGGGGCACGTAGGACACGGAAGACCCTGACACCGTGAGAACCCGCGGACGCGCGGACAGATACGACGGCGAGGACTGATGGCACCCGAATCCGAAGCAAACGGCGGCGGAGTTTCGGATGGCACCGACTCCTGGGGCATCGACGGTGTCGTGGGCGACGGACGTTACCGGATGACCCATCGCCTCGGCCGGGGCGGAATGGCGGAGGTCTTCGCGGCCGAGGACGTACGGCTGGGCCGGACGGTCGCGGTGAAGCTCCTGCGGTCCGATCTCGCCGAGGACCCGGTGTCCAAGGCCCGGTTCACGCGCGAGGCGCAGTCGGTGGCCGGGCTCAACCACCACGCGATCGTCGCCGTGTACGACTCCGGCGAGGACGTCGTGGGCGGGCAGACCGTCCCCTACATCGTGATGGAGCTGGTCGAGGGCCGCACCATCCGCGATCTGCTGATCAGCGCCGAGGCCCCGCCGCCCGAGCAGGCGCTGATCATCGTCTCCGGGGTGCTGGAAGCGCTCGCGTACTCGCACCAGCACGGCATCGTGCACCGCGACATCAAACCGGCCAACGTGATCATCACCAACTCCGGTGCGGTCAAGGTGATGGACTTCGGCATCGCCCGTGCGCTGCACGGCGCGCAGTCGACGATGACCCAGACCGGCATGGTCATGGGCACGCCGCAGTACCTCTCCCCCGAGCAGGCCCTCGGCAAGGCGGTCGACCACCGCTCCGACCTCTACGCGACCGGCTGTCTGCTGTACGAACTCCTGGCACTGCGGCCCCCGTTCACCGGCGAGACGCCGCTGTCCGTGGTCTACCAGCACGTCCAGGACACCCCCGTTCCGCCGTCCGAGGTGCTGGGTTCGGTGCCGCCGGAGCTCGACGGGCTGGTCATGCGCTCCCTCGCGAAGGACCCGGACGACCGGTTCCAGAGCGCTGAGGAGATGCGCGGCCTGGTCCAGTACGGCCTCCAGATGCTCCAGATGCAGGGCAGCCACACGGGGACGTGGAACACCGGCCCGGTCGCGATGCACGACGGCGGGAACACCCCGGCCATGGGCATCAACGGCAGCACGATGGCGATGGGTCACCCGCCGCACGGAGACACCTCCCAGGGCCCGATCCTGCCGCCGATGAACCCCGACGACGGCGGTTACGACGGCGGCGGCCAGCCCGGCGGAGGCAACGGCCGCCGCGGCAAGCTGTGGCTCTTCGTGGTGCTCGCGCTGATCGCCATCGGGGCGGGGGTGGCCATCGCGGTCAACGCCGCGCAGAACGACGACTCCAACCGCCGGAAGCAGCCGGAGCAGACCTCCACTTCGCCGTCTCCGACGCGCGGTTCGTCCGAGCCGAGCGACGAGAAGAGCGAGGACACCCAGGTTCCGGAGAACTCCACCGGCAACCAGCAGAACACGACTCCGCAGCAGACGTACGAGCCGCCGACGACCCCGACCCAGCCGTCGGAACCGGAGACGGACCAGCCGACCACCCCGCCCACCGGCACGGACAACGGCGGCAGCACCGGCACGGACAACGGTGGCAGTACCGGTACCGACAACGGCGGCACCGGCAACGACGGCGGTACCGGCAACGACGGCGGTACCGGCAACGACAGCGGCAGCACCGGGGCCGACAGCGGCAGCACCGGGGCCGAAAGCGGCAGCACCACCACCGGTACGACCGCGGCGGGCGGAGGGGGAGGGCCGAACCCCCGCCCCGGCACGTGAGCCACCCGCCGCCCCGGCCGCTCACCGACCGGTGAGCCGTCGGCTCACCCCGTGAACGCCTCGCGCACCGTCTCGTACTCGCGCGTCCACCACACCGCCAGGGCCGACACCGCAGGGAACTGCGGGTCGGCCCTTCGGTCGTGCCGGCAGTACCTCCAGCGCAGTATCCAGAAGTCGTTGAGCCGCTCCCACCACACCCGGTGGACCGCCGCCGCCAGTTCCGCGGGCTCCGCCCCGGCCGCCCGGCGGTAGGCCCGCGCGTACGCCCGGACCTTCTCCAGCTCCAGCTTCCCGGCCGGCTGTACGAAGAAGATCGCGGCGGCCCGTACCGTCTCCTCGGCCCTCGGCTGGACCCCCAGCCGGTCCCAGTCGAGGATGGCGACCGGTTCCGAGTCCCGGTACAGGACGTTCAGCGGGTGGAAGTCGCCGTGCACCCAGCCGATGGCCGGGGCGTCCGGCGTCGGGGGTCTGCGGTCGGCGTGCTGCTCCAGCAGGGTGCGCCGCTCCAGGAGGCGGTGCTCGGCCAGTTCGTCGAAGGCGTCCCGGGGGCGGCGCCGTCGCGCGGCTGCCAGCAGTTCGTCGATCAGCGCGAAGGTGTCGGCCGGATCGGCGCTCCGGAGGCCGCTGGCCCGCTGGGCGGTTCCGGTGCCCGCCCCCATCACCTGTTCGAGCCCGGTGTGCACCGTCCCGAGCAGTCCGCCCAGCCGTTCCGACTGGGCGGTGCTGAGCTGGGCGCCCGCCCGGTGGAGCCCGTCCACCCAGGGGTGCAGGGCGTAGCACCGGCCGCCGATCTCGGTGACCGTGCCGCCTTCGGTGTCCCGCACGGGCGGGGCGACGGGAACGCCCAGTAACTGCAGGCGCTGGGTCGCGCGGTGCTGGCGGACGATCGTGGCGCGGTCGCCGGTGGAGTCGTCGAGGTGGTGTTTGAGGAAGTAGCGGCCACGGGTGGTGGAGACGCGGTAGCCGTGGTTGAGCAGGCCCTGCGTGATCGGCTTGCAGCTCAGCGGTTCACCGGCGTCCGGGTAGCGGCGCAGCACCTCGTCCACCGGTGGTACGGGCGGTGCCGGGGCCACTGGCTGCACCGGGGGCGTGGCCCGCACCGGTCGCACCGGTCGCACCGGTGGTGCGGTCGGCCGTGGCACGAGGGGAAGCCGCACCTGGTCCACCGGGGACACGGGTGGGGTGGGGGCGGACGGGAACGGGAACAGCATCTCGTCCGCCGAAGGAACGGCCGAGGAAACAGCCGAAGGAACAGGCGGAAGAGCGACAGATGAGCGCGGCACTCACCAGATGTTAGATCACGCTGTGTGCCCGATCGGTTGAGTTGCGTGGAAGTCAAGAGTGTGCACAGAGGCGAAGTGCGGTTCGAGCCGGAGGTACGCCGCGTCGAACAGTTCCCCGTTCACCCGCGCCGGAGCGTCGCCGAACAGCTCGCGCTGGGCGGCCGACGGACGCATGACCTCGGCGGTGCCGGTGAACTGTACGGCCCACAGGCCGCGGTCGCCGCCCGGGGCGGCGATGCTGAAGTTGTCCGCGCCGTACGCCACGACCGTGCCGTCGCAGGCGGTGTGGTAGCCGAAACCGCTGTGCATCCGCAGGACCACGCGGCCGTCGACCACAACGTGGCGGGCCACCGACAGAAACGGGAGGGCGCGCATGCTCGTCGCCAGCCGTCCGTAGCGGACGCGGCCGAGCAGTTCGATCGCCTGGAGTTCCTCGGGGGACATGAGTTCCACTCTCCGTGTCGCACGAGGGCACGGACAGAGGCCCCGGCCCCGGTTGGGCCGGGACCAAAGTCCCGAGGCGGACACACAGCGCGACGGGCACCCCGCGCGACGGGCATACGGCGCGGTGGATGCGCGGCGTGACGGGCGCACCGCGCGGTGGACGCACCGCGCGACGGGCGCGCACGGCGCCCGTTCAGCGCTTCTCCGCCTGGAGCCGGGCCACGTACGCGGCGGCCTGCGAGCGCCGTTCCATGCCCAGTTTGGAGAGCAGGCTGGAGACGTAGTTCTTGATCGTCTTCTCGGCCAGGTGCAGCCGCTCACCGATCACCCGGTTCGTCAGCCCCTCGCCGATCAGGTCGAGGATCTTGCGCTCCTGCTCGGTGAGCCCGGCGAGCTTGTCCTCGCCCCGCTCCTTCTTCCCGGCGCGCAGTCGCTCCAGCACCCGGGTGGTCGCCACCGGGTCCAGCAGCGACTTCCCGGCCGCCACGTCACGGACCGCGTTCAGCAGTTCGTTGCCCCGGATCGCTTTGAGTACGTAGCCCGAGGCACCCGCCATGATCGCGTCGAAAAGGGCCTCGTCGTCGGCGTAGGAGGTGAGCATCAGGCACTTGATGTTCTCGTCCTGGGAGCGGACCTCCCGGCAGACCTCCACCCCGCTGCCGTCCGGCAGCCGCACGTCGAGCACCGCCACGTCGGGCCGGGTCGCCGGAATCCGGACCAGGGCGTCGGCCGCCGTGCCCGCCTCGCCCACCACCTCGATGTCGTCCTCCGACGACAGCAATTCGTGGACCCCGCGCCGGACCACTTCGTGGTCGTCCAGCAGAAAAACGGTGATTTTTCCTTGTTCGCGCACAAAACGCAGTCTCACACACTCGCCTCTTCCCTGCCGCCGAACGGCGGGATAACGTGCGCTTGTTCCGGTGGCCTGCGAGGCCGTTCCCGGCGCTGTGACCAGCGAGAGTTCCCGACTTTTTCGATTTACTTGGAAATCCAAGCAAAATCGCAGGTCAGATGGGGTTTCGCAGTTATGCGGCGTACTGGGTAACGTGCTTGTGACAGGGCGCTCGCCGGGGCACCTGTCACGCCTGTTCCCGGACCGAGCGGCACCCACCCCGTGCACGGGTACGGACCCAGGCGAGCCGCACTGGTTTCCCGGCAGACCCCGGGGGCCGGACCGACGGAGGAGCACGCACGTGACCGTGGAGAGCACTGCCGCGCGCAAACCGCGACGCAGCAGCACCAGCAGGACCAGCGCCGCGAAGACGCCCGCGCAGACGTCCGCTGAGACGCCCGCGAAGACGACCGCGAAGAAGTCCGCGAGGACGACTCCCGCGAAGAAGTCCGCGAAGGCGGCGGTCAAGCCGCCGCAGAGCACCGAGCCCGAGCTCGTACAGCTGCTGACGCCCGAGGGCGAGCGCGTCGAGCACCCGGACTACGCGATCGACCTGACCGCCGAGGAGCTGCGCGGTCTGTACCGGGACATGGTCCTGACCCGCCGCTTCGACGCCGAGGCCACCGCCCTCCAGCGCCAGGGCGAGCTGGGCTTGTGGGCCTCGCTGCTCGGCCAGGAGGCCGCGCAGATCGGCAGCGGCCGGGCCCTGCGGGACGACGACTACGTCTTCCCGACCTACCGGGAGCACGGCGTCGCCTGGTGCCGTGGGGTCGACCCGACCAACCTGCTCGGGATGTTCCGCGGGGTGAACCACGGCGGATGGGATCCCAACAGCAACAACTTCCACCTGTACACGATCGTCATCGGCTCGCAGACCCTGCACGCCACCGGTTACGCCATGGGCGTGGCCAAGGACGGTGCGGACTCCGCCGTGATCGCGTACTTCGGCGACGGCGCCTCCAGCCAGGGTGACGTGGCCGAGTCCTTCACGTTCTCCGCGGTCTACAACGCCCCGGTCGTCTTCTTCTGCCAGAACAACCAGTGGGCGATCTCCGAGCCCACCGAGAAGCAGACCCGCGTCCCGCTCTACCAGCGCGCGCAGGGCTTCGGCTTCCCCGGCGTCCGGGTCGACGGCAACGACGTACTGGCCTGCCTGGCGGTCACCAAGGCGGCGCTGGAGCGCGCCCGCCGGGGCGAGGGCCCCATGCTCGTCGAGGCGTTCACGTACCGCATGGGCGCGCACACCACCTCCGACGACCCGACCAAGTACCGGGCCGACGAGGAGCGGGCGGCCTGGGAGGCCAAGGACCCGATCCTGCGGCTGCGCACGTACCTGGAGAAGGCGGGCGCCGCCGACGAGGCGTTCTTCACCGCGCTGGACGAGGAGAGCGAGGCCCTCGGCAAGCGGGTCCGCGAGGCGGTACGGGCGATGCCCGACCCCGACCCGATCGCGATCTTCGACAACGTCTACGCCGACGGCAGTCCGCTCGTCGACGAGGAGCGCGCCCAGTTCGCCGCCTACCAGGCATCGTTCGCAGACACCGCCGAGGAGAGCAAGTAGCCATGGCCATGGAAAAGATGTCCATCGCGAAGGCTCTGAACGAGTCGCTGCGCCGGGCCCTCGACACCGACCCCAAGGTCCTCATCATGGGTGAGGACGTCGGCAAGCTCGGCGGGGTCTTCCGGATCACCGACGGGCTCCAGAAGGACTTCGGTGAGGAGCGGGTGATCGATACCCCGCTCGCCGAGTCCGGCATCGTCGGTACGGCGATCGGCCTCGCCCTGCGCGGCTACCGCCCCATCGTGGAGATCCAGTTCGACGGCTTCGTCTTCCCCGCGTACGACCAGATCGTCACGCAGCTCGCGAAGATGCACGCCCGCGCGCTCGGCAAGATCAAGATGCCGGTCGTCGTCCGCATCCCGTACGGCGGCGGCATCGGTGCGGTGGAGCACCACAGCGAGTCGCCCGAGGCGCTGTTCGCGCACGTCGCGGGGTTGAAGGTGGTCTCGCCGTCGAACGCGAGCGACGCCTACTGGATGATGCAGCAGGCCGTCCAGAGCGATGACCCGGTGATCTTCTTCGAGCCGAAGCGGCGCTACTGGGACAAGGGCGAGGTCGAGACCGACGCCATTCCCGGCCCGCTGCACCGGGCCTCGGTGGCCCGCACCGGCACGGACGTCACGCTCGCCGCGTACGGCCCGATGGTGAAGGTGTGCCTGGAGGCCGCCGCGGCGGCCGAGGAGGAGGGCAAGTCGATCGAGGTCCTGGACCTGCGCTCGATGGCTCCGATCGACTTCGACACGATCCAGACCTCGGTCGAGAAGACCGGCCGGCTCGTGGTGGTCCACGAGGCGCCGGTGTTCTACGGCTCCGGGGCCGAGATCGCCGCCCGGATCACGGAGCGCTGCTTCTACCACCTGGAAGCACCGGTGCTGCGCGTCGGCGGCTACCACGCCCCGTACCCGCCGGCGCGTCTTGAGGACGAGTACCTGCCGGGGCTCGACCGGGTGCTCGACGCCGTCGACCGCTCGCTGGCGTACTGAGGACTGGGACGTGACAACGATGACCGACACTTCCAACGCCGCTCGCTTCCGTGAGTTCAAGATGCCCGACGTGGGCGAGGGACTGACCGAGGCCGAGATCCTCAAGTGGTACGTCCAGCCCGGCGACACCGTCGCCGACGGCCAGGTCGTCTGCGAGGTCGAGACGGCGAAGGCGGCTGTGGAGCTGCCGATCCCGTTCGACGGGGTGGTGCACGAGCTGCGCTTCCCCGAGGGCACGACCGTCGACGTCGGCCAGGTGATCATCGCGGTGGACGTGGCCCCGGGCAGCGGTGACGCGCCGTCGGCCCCGGCCGCCGCCCCGGTCGCCGAACCGGCTCCCGCCGCCGAACCGGAGCCCGAGGCCCCGAAGGGCCGCCAGCCGGTCCTGGTGGGCTACGGCGTGTCCGAGAGCTCGACCAAGCGCCGGGCCCGCAAGACCGCGCCCGCGATCCAGGCCGAGCTGAACGGCCACGGCGCGGCGCCCGTCGCCGCACCCGCCGCCCCGCCTGTCGCCACGCCGCCTGTCGCCGCGCCCGTCGGCGTGGCTCCCCAGGGCCGTCCGCTGGCCAAGCCCCCGGTCCGCAAGCTGGCCAAGGACCTGGGCATCGACCTGGCGAGCGTCGTCCCGACCGGCAAGGACGGGGTCATCACCCGCGAGGACGTCCACGCGGCGGCCACGCCCGTGGCCACCCCCGTACCGGCGCAGGTCCAGGCCCCCGCTCCCGCGGCCGAGGCACCGGCCGAGACCGTGGCCGCGGCGGATGCCCGCGAGACCCGCATTCCGGTCAAGGGCGTACGCAAGGCCATCGCTCAGGCGATGGTGGGCAGCGCCTTCACGGCCCCGCATGTCACCGAGTTCGTCACCGTGGACGTGACGCGCACGATGAAGCTGGTCGCGGAGCTCAAGGAGGACAAGGACATGGCGGGGGTGCGGGTCAACCCGCTCCTCCTCATCGCCAAGGCCCTCCTGGTCGCGATCAAGCGGAACCCGGGGATCAACGCCGCCTGGGACGAGCCCAACCAGGAGATCGTCCAGAAGCACTACGTGAACCTGGGCATCGCCGCGGCCACCCCGCGCGGACTGATCGTGCCGAACATCAAGGACGCGCACGGCATGACGCTCCCGCAGCTCGCCGCCGCACTGGGCGAGCTGGTCTCCACGGCCCGGGACGGCAAGACGTCCCCCGCGGCCATGGCGGGCGGCACGGTGACGATCACCAACGTCGGCGTCTTCGGCGTCGACACGGGCACCCCGATCCTGAACCCGGGCGAGTCCGCGATCCTCGCGGTCGGCGCGATCAAGCTCCAGCCGTGGGTCCACAAGGGCAAGGTGAAGCCCCGTCAGGTCACCACCCTGGCCCTGTCGTTCGACCACCGCCTGGTCGACGGCGAACTCGGCTCCAAGGTCCTGGCCGACGTGGCCGCCATCCTGGAGAACCCGAAGCGCCTGATCACCTGGGCGTAGGTGGTTGTCGAGACACATGTACGACGGTGGGCCCGCACGGAATTCCGTGCGGGCCCACCGTCGTGCGGGGAGCCGGGTCTTTTGAGCGTCATCAGGACGATGTGCGCGACACGGTCATTCGCTTCTGCTGAACGGGTGGAAGAACAGGGCGCGTTGATGGTGAGATGGCCATTTCAGCTCGTTGGCGTCCGTTCGTACCCGCGCAGCCCACCACAGTGAAATATGGCTGGAAACCACGGACGCGAGGCCGGATGCGGCCCCTACGAAGGTGGTGCCAGTGCACGACGAAGACCGGCCGACTCACAGGCTGAAGGGGCGGCGCAGCGCGCCGACGGGGGACACGCCGGAGGCGAACGACCTAGCGGAGTGGCTACGGGCCCGCGTGGACGGGCTGGGCGCAGGGCAGTTGGAGGGCCTCTTCCCTTTCGGGCGTACCCGGTGGAACGAATTCCTCAACGGCCGCAAACTGATTCCTTCGTGGCTCCTGGACGATGTGGTCAGGAAGCTGGTGGGGGCAGAAGGGCAGGAGAATCAGCTCAGGGTCGGCCGTGAGCTGCTGAGAGCGGCCGAAGAGGCGGACGCGGCCCGTCTGGTGGCCGGTTCCCATGATGTTCTCCCGGGCGCGGAGCACAATTACGAGATCGGTCTGGTCGACGCGCGCAGCAACCACGATGTGGCGCTGCGGACCGTAAAGGACCTCACCCATCTCATCTTCATCTTCAGCAGCGCGGTGGAGGACTTGAAACAGCGCTGCGCGGCTCTGAAAGCCGAACGGGACCAGGCGCATCAGCGGCTGGAACAGCAGGCGACGGAATCGACCGTCAACCAGCAGCGGGCGGCCGAGGCCAGGCAGCGCGCGGACGCGAGCCAACGGCTCCTCGCCGAGGCCGAGCGGCGGATCGCGGAAATCGAGAAGAGGCGGAACCGTGCCTACGGGCAACGGGACGACGCCGAGGAACTGCGCATCGAGGCGTTCCAGCAGGCCGAACTGCACCGCCGCTCTCTCCTTCAGCTCACCGGGCGCGACACCCCCGCCGCTCTCGGCAGCGGGGACTCGGGCGCGGTGCCCTCGTTGCAGCCGTGGTACAACGACCGCTTCATCGAGGTCGCTGACACCTATCTCGACCGCTGCGACGACCAAGTGGACGCCGTCCGCGAGCAGAGGGACAGCTATCTGCCGCCCGCCTTCCAGGGCTACGTCGTTCACCCGCCGCCCATGGCCCGCGAGGACGGCCCCACCGCCCGTGGTGGCCCCACGCACGGCTCGTTGAGGGAAACCCCGGAATACGATTCAGGCAACGCCTCTGGCGGTTTTGCCGCCACGCCCGAGGACCACAACCAGCAGAGGAGTCCCGCCCCTTCGCCGAGGGGAGCCGAGGCCCGGAAGAACCCTGGCACGCGCGTCGCGCTGATCGGTGTCACCTGTCTCGCCCTGCTCGCCGGAGGCGGCTACCTCGCCTGGGACCAGCTGCACGACTCCTCCGCGTCCAAGGGAGCCTCCGCTGCGCCCAGGGGCGAATCCGCTGCGTCCAAGAGTGATGCGCCAGAGCCCGAGGACGAAGCCCTGGACAGGCTTAACAAAGCGAGGGAGAGCCACGGGGATTTCAAGTTCGTAGTGGGAGTGAAAAACAACCAGCCTGGTGTGAGTAACAAAGAGAGAGGAAAATGGGTTGGCGTGGAAATTGATTACGCGAAGAAGGTACTTGACGAGCTGGGCCTCGTTTCAGGCCAATATGAGTTCAAATCTGTGCCGACGGTGGATCGCGAGATAAGGTTGAATGAAGGGGGAGGAGGGGGTGGGGCGGGAGAGCAGGGGGTCGATATCTTCGTCGGTACTTACGGAATCACGGATGAGAGAAAGGATGGCAGTGCGGACAGACCTGCTGTCATTTTCGCCGGACCGTACCTTCGGGCACCCCAGAAGATTCTGATGCAGAAGGACCGTCAGAGGGGAGGGAACGTTTTGATCCAGGGAAGGTCGGAAACGGTGAACCTGCCAATCGATCTGCCTGAAGACGCTCAGGTGTGTGTCGTGAGCGGGTCCACTGCGGAGGTGTACGTTAATGAGCTCAAGAAAAAGAATAAAAAATTCCCGAGTGAAATCACTTCGCGGAGTGAATATAAGCTCTGCACTGATAAGCTCACTAAATATAAGGGTCAGGATGCGGTGCTGACGGACGGCATGATCCTGAGAGGGATTCAGTTGAGTTACAGGAATCCGGAGGATTATTTCCTTACGTCTTTCTCCTTTAAGGTCGAAGAGGGGTATGGGATTGGGTTGAGTGAGCATAGCCTTGCGCTCAAAGGTGAGGTCTGTAGTGCCATGAGCAGGGTGAAGTCGCAGAGAGGTGATATTTACAAGAATTTCAAAAAGGATGTAATTTTTGAGGGGCAATGGGAAATGAAGGAATGCTCCCGGAAGTTTTGGACTAAGAAGCAATGACGGAAAGCTTCGCTGGAGTCATGTCTCCTTCTCTTTCCGGGGGCGCCCCTGCGGGTCTGGTCAAGCCGAGCAGGCGGGTCGGGGCTCGTGGAAGGTGCCGTCGCGGAGCTTCGCGCGGGCGGCGTCCGCGGGGATGAACGCGTCGCGAGCCACCGGTGGTCGGGCAGCCACAAGTGCGATGCCGACGAACAGAGTTCGGCGGCATCACCTGGAGGGCCCTCGAAACGGCCCCTATCATCCGGGGGTATGGGTAGATCGCGATTTCTCAGAGCAGTCGCCATAGCCTCCGTGGCCGGTTCCATCCTCCTTACGGGATGCTCGTCCGACGGAGCAGATACCAAAGAGCTGCCGTCGTCCTCGCCCGACGCAGCCACCGACGCCGCCTCCCCTGCGGCGCAGGACGATTCGGCCTCTGCCTACACCACTCCAGCCACGTGCGAGGCCCTCACGCTGAAGGCGGGCGCAACGATTCCGGGCAAGGGCCTGGCCGCCTGCGTGGTCGACGCGATGGAGGCGTACGGAACCGGAACCGAGTACGTGCTTTCCAACGACCAGTCGGGCACCGCGCGTTTCCGGTTCGGGGACGACCCCGCGATGGCTGGCGAGAACGACGGTACGGGCGGGAAGAAGACTTCGTACGTGTTCCTCGGTGACGAGGAGTGGATCAAGAACGACGGTTCCTGGGTCAAGGGCGACCCTGAAGGGGACTCCAAGGCGGTGATGGTCGCCTCGATCGCCAAGCTCTACCGGGCCCTCGCCGATCCGAAGGTCACGGCCGACGTCATCGGCTCGTCGCCGACGTGGAAGGTCGAGCCCGAGAAGGACGTCATCGCCCTGGAGAACGGCGAGAACGCGAACGCCCTGCGCATCGTCAGCGCGGAGCCGTTCCAGTGGAACGGCGCGAAGATGTCCGAGTACATCCTGTGGATGAAGGACGACGCCACCCCGGTCGGTGCCCAGGGCACCTCTACCGTCGGCGGTGTGCAGAGCACCACGTCGCAGCACTTCTATGACCTCGGGAAGCCGGTCACCATCGAACCGCCGGAGTAGTACGGCCCTGGCTTGCGCGCGGCCTCCCGCTCCCGAGGGGCCGCGCGTCGGGCCTGTGCGGCAAGCGGACTGTTCCCTCCTGTGTGCGGCTGTGGCCGGAGCCGTACGGCCCGGGACGGGGTAATGAGTCCGCGGCGCGACGACGCGACGCCCCGGTCCGTGAGCCGGCCGGGCGGGGCCCGGTTCCGGTGGCCTGTGACGACGCGGTGCACAGGAGCCGATGGAGGGGCCGGAGGGTGGTGAGGGTTTCGTGCGAGTGCTCCGGCCCTTACGGCAGGGCGAGTTCGGCGAAGACGGTCTTGCCCACGGTGCGTGGCTCGACGCCCCACCGGTCGGCGATCCGCGCCACGATCAGGAGCCCCCGCCCGTAGCACTCCTCGTCCGTCGCCTCGCGGAGGTCCGGTAGCCGCTCACTCTTCGGATCACTCACCGCGACCCGTAGCGCGGTGGCGGTGAGCGTGAGCCGCACCCGGAACAGCCTCCCCTCCACGGCCCCGTGCACCAGTGCGTTGGTCGCCAACTCGCTGACCAGAACGGCCGCGTCGCCCGCCAGCCCCGGATACCCCCACTCCCGCACGAGCCGCGCGGCGCGCCGCCGCGAGAACGACACGCTCTCGGCGGTCGGCGCGTAGTCCAGCCGGTCCTCGCGGAGGGTGGGTTCGGGGACGGAGATCTGTTCGGCTGCGGTCATGGCGCGGGCCTCCGTGGGTGTGGGCGGTGGCGATGCCGTGTCTACGGGGCGCCGTGGTGGCGCAGGCAGGACGGTGCACTTCCGCCGAGTGATTCCACTGTGCAATCGGTGGAGTACTGACGGTAGTGGTGCGATTGCTCGCGCAGCAACAAGTTCGGGCAGAGAATTTTCTGCCCTAGTTGGTGTTCGAGGAGAATGAGTCACAGACTTGGGCGACTCGACGGAGGGACATGACGTGGCAGGCAACAGCCCCGACCGAGGCCGGACGGTCTCGACTGTGCTCGGGCGACGTCTTGGTGGCGATCTGCTGCGCATGCGCGAGGCATGTGCTTTGCGACAGGCTCATGCTGCAGATGCCTTGACTGCGTCGGTCGCCAAAGTCGCGAAGATCGAGAGGGGGCTTGTACCGATACGGGATCCCGACATCAGGGCTCTGTGCCACCTGTACGGGGAGAGCGATGAGGCGATCATCGACAGGCTACTTGCCCTTGCCAAGACTGATCGCGAACGTCGCAAGGCAAGCGGCTGGTGGAACCAGTACCCGGGGCTGCAGTCCATGGTCGAGTACGTGGCTTTGGAGGACATTGCCACGACCCTTCGCACGTGGCAGGCGTCCATCGTGCCTGGGCTGCTGCAGACTCCGGACTACGCCAGAGCCCTCGCTGTGGGGAACGGCTCCTGGGACGACCCTGATGAGATCGAACTTTTCGTCGAAGCCAGGATGACGCGGCAAACCCGGTTGAGTGGCGACCATCCGCTCGAACTGAGGGCGGTCGTCCACGAAGGCGCTCTGCGCCAGTTGGTGGGAGGGCGAGAGGTGATGAGGGAGCAGTTGTCCAAGCTGCTGAGTGTGGCTCGACAGCCGAACGTGAAGCTTCAGGTGATGCCGTACAACGCAGGCGCTCACCCTGGCATGACAAGCGCCTTCACCATCGTTTCCTTTGCTGAGCCTGGGGCGCTGGACGTAGTTCACATGGATACGACCTCGACCACTCTCTGGCTGGAGAGCGATACTGATGCTCAGCGTCACGTCGCCCTTTTCGACCGCATCTCGCGCCTGGGGCTTGCGCAACAGACCTCGGTCAGACTCATCAATGACATCCGCAGGGAGCTGTGAACCCCGTGCCCGGGTACGAGTTCGTTAAGTCCAGCTACAGCGGAGGTAACGCGGGCCAGGAGTGCGTCGAGGTGGCCCGCAACGTCCCGCGTACCGTCGCCGTGCGCGACTCCAAGAACCTTGCTGGTCCCGTGCTGATCATCGGCCCCACCGCCTGGGAGTCCTTCCGCGCCGGGCTCGTCCAGCCACAGTCGGACTGACGCGTCGTAGCCCGTCTCCGAGGGGGCCATCCTCTCCTTCCTTGACCTCAACCGGAGTTGGGGTCCTAGCGTGCCGTGCAGGCGAACATCGGCGGACGACAGGAAGAGATGGCGATGATCCTCGTGACCGGCGCGACCGGGAACATTGGAAGTGCTCTGCTGGGGGAGCTGCACCGGGCCGGTGCGGGGCCGGTACGAGGTCTGACGCGTGACGTCGGGCGGGTCTCGTTCCCGGAGGGCGTCGAAGCCGTTGAGGGCGACCTCGCGCGGGCGGATTCCCTGAAGGCCGCGCTGGACGGGGCGCGCTCGCTGTTCCTTCCGGCGGGCAGGGGCGCGGACGCGGAGGTGCTGGCGGCGGCCCGGCGGGCGGGTGTGGAGCACGTGGTGCTCGTGTCGTCGATCACGGTGCAGACCCATCCGCATCTTCCGGCGGCGGGCGAGAACCTGGCTGTCGAGCGGCTGCTCCAGGACAGCGGGATGGCCTGGACGATCCTGCGGCCGACGCAGTTCGCTTCGAACACCCTGTGGTGGGCGCGGTCGATCCGCGATCAGGGGGCGGTGCGGGTGCCGTACGGCGACATCGGCCTGCCCGCCATCCACCCCGCGGACATCGCGGCGGTGGCCCGCGTGGCGCTGACCGAGCCGGGGCACCGGGGGCGGACGTACGCGCTGACCGGGCCGGAGCGCGTGACGCCCCGGCAGCAGGTCGCGGCCATGGCCGCAGCGCTCGGGCGGGAGATCTCCTTCGACGAGATCAGCCGCGAGGAGGCCCACCGGCAGATGGCCTCGTTCATGGGCGACGAGACCGCGAGCGCCGTCCTCGACCTGATGGGCGGGGACACCAACGACGAACTGCTGAAGGTGCGCGACACCGTCTCCCAGGTCACGGGCGCCGAGGCCAGGCCGTTTGGGCAGTGGGCGACGGAGCACAGCGCCGCCTTCCGGTGAACGTGAACCTCAGCTGCTCGGGCCCGCGACCGCGCGTACCAGCAAGGTGCCGATGTGTCCCGGCTGCGGGGCGTCCAGGACCCGGGCGTGGGCCGTGGCGAACCCGGCGCGGGTGAGCAGACGTTCCCACACGGCGGGGCGGTAGCTGTAGCGGTACGTGAACAGCGCCCGGCCCGCGAAGCCGCCCTTGTACATGCCCTGGGGTCCGTACGCGCCCGGGATCGCCGGTGGCTGGGAGAAGGCGAGGACGCCCCCCGGGTTGAGCCGCTTCCGTACGAGCGGGAAGAGGCGGCCCGGGTCGGTGAACCAGGCGGCTCCGAAGACGGAGTAGACGGCGTCGTACGTGTCCGGGGCCGTGCTCAGGTGGTCCAGGACCTCGGCACACACGAACTCCGCCCCGCTGTCCGACCACGTCGCGGCGGCCTTCTCGACCATGACCGGGGACAGATCGACGCCCCGGGCGGTGATGCCGTGCCCGGCGAGGTGGGCGAGAGCGCGGCCGGTTCCGCAGCCGATCTCCAGCACCGAACGCGGGTGGCCGAGCAGCTCCGGCCCGGGGCCGTGCCCGGCGTACTGGGTCCAGCGGAAGACCGGCTCCATCCCGTCCTCGAAGGCGGAGGCGGCGTAGGCGTTCCACAGCTCGGTTTCGGCGGCGATGTCGTGGTGCGCGGGCAAGGCGGTTCCTTCGGTGGAGGGGGCCGTCTGCCCGGGGCCTTCGGAGAACCGGGGCAGGGGCCGGGGAGGGATCGTCAGTGGGTGCCGGGGACCTCTCGCTGATCTGAGCTCACCGTATAGGCGGAGAAGGGGTGTTGGGGCCTCGCGTCGCAGGGCGCAGCGCGAGGTCCGTTTTCCGCCAGTACGCGCAGGTGCGCCGATTCAGCATGGACACATGACCAAGTACACCGTGCTCCCCCTCGACGCCGTCGTCCTCAAGGAACTCCAGAAGACCGACGACGCGGGCCGTCCCTGTGCGCCGTACACCGCGACCGACGACGACGCGGGTTCCCCGCTGCGCTGCTGCCTGCGTCCCCTCGCGCCCGGTGAGCGGATCGCCCTCGTCTCGTACGCCCCGCTGCGGCGCTGGGCCGCCGCGACCGGTGCGCGGCCGGGCGCGTACGACGAGCAGGGCCCGATCTTCATCCACGCCGACGACTGCCCCGGGTTCACGCCCGGCGTGGACTACCCCTTCGACCGGCCGGGCGCCCTGCGGACCGTGCGCCGCTACGACTCCCGGGGCCGCATCGCGGGTGGCCGCCTTCTGGACATTCCGGCGGACGCCACGGCCGGTTTCGACGCGGTCTTCGACGACGCGTTCGGCGACCCGGAGGTGGCGCTCGTGCACGTCAGGGCGCTGGAGTACGGGTGCTTCCACTTCGAGGTGCGGCGGCCCGCCGCGTAGGGCCTGTTCCCGGAGTCGAAGGCCGCCAGGAACCGGTGGCGCTCCGGCCTGAAAGTCGATGGGGCCCGTGATGTCCCACTGGACGTCCGCACACAGCGGGTTTGCCGTACCGGGTGGCGACGGCATGGCGTGGCCACGCGCAAAAGCGTTGGTGTACCGCCGGGTGTTGCGGAAGACTTCTGCCTTCACCGAAGTGAGCGTATTCATAGGCGAGTTGGGCCAGCCGAGGGAGCGCGGGGCACAGTTCGCGCGCTGCCGGGTTCCGGTGACTCCGGTGCCGCGTCGTCGGCCTTCCGCGGCTGTGCGGCCGGGGTACCGGGGCCGGAACCGGCAGGGACGCACGGTGGCCGCATCCCCTGGGGCAGCGACCGCGCCCCCGGGGCGGAAGGCCGTAGCCCCGCTTTCCTCCGGAACGGGTGAGAAGGACCATGCCGCAACCTGAGATACGCGCCCTGTTACGCAGCCGGAGGTATCTGGCTTTCTGGCTGGGGCAGGTGACCAGCACGGTGGGCAACCAGCTCACCGTGGTGGTGCTCGCCGCCCTGGTCGTGCCGGACCGCGGGCCGGGCGTCTTCGGTCTGGTGCTGGCCGTGGAGTCCGCCGTCATGGGCGTGCTGCTGCTGGCCGGCGGGGTGGTCGCCGACCGGTACTCCCGCAGCACCGTGATGGCCGTCGCCGATGTGCTCCGGCTGGCCGGGATCGTCGGCTTCTTCCTCTTCGCCTCGGATGGGCCGCTCGCTCCGCTGCTCGTGGCCGCGGCGTCCACCGGGGCGGGCGCGGCACTGTACGAGCCTGCCCACCGCGCGGCCCTCGCTCAGGTGGTGCCGGAAGACCTGCGGCAGCAGGCGTACGCCCTGGACGTGTCCACCAAGCGGATCGGCTCGATGGCCGGGGCCCTGCTGGCGGGCGTCATGCTTGCCGGGATCTCACCGCCGAAGACCCTGCTGGTGGACATCGCCACGTTCGTGGTGAGCCTGATCACGCTGGTCTGGCTGCGTCTGCCGCCTGTCCGTGCCGCGGCCGATCCGCGGGCCGGTGGCCCGGAGGCCGACGAGCCCGGCGGGCTGCGGGGGATGCTGGCCGAGGCGCGGGAGGGGCTGGCCGAGGTCCGGCGGAGGCCCTGGGTGTCGGTCCTGATGCTTCAGGGAACCGTGCAGGTGTTCTTCCTCTTCGCCCCGAACTACATCCTGGTGCCGATGGTCAGCCAGACCAGGTACGGACTCTCCGCCTTCGGCTGGGTCAGCGCCGCCACGCTCGCGGGCTCGGTGGTCGGCTCGTTGCTGGGCGGCCGGGTCTCCTCCCCGCGTCCGGGGCTGTGGGCCATGAACGCGCTGGCTCCCTGCCTGCTGACGCCGGTGTGCCTCGCGGTCGACGTGCCGTTGTGGATGTTCTGCGCGGCGGGTGCCGCCGGTTCGGCCGGGGTCGGCTGCTTCATGGTCCTCTGGTACAGCTCGCTCCAGAAGGAGTTCCCGGAACGGGTTCAGGGCCGGGTCTTCGCCCTGGAGGGGCTGGCCAGCTTCGGCCTCCAGCCCCTCGCCCTCGCCGTGACGCCGCTGCTCGTCCGGTTCGTCGGAGTGGCACCCTTCGCCACCCTGGCCGCCGTCGTGCTGCTGCTGTCGACCTACGGCGCGCTCGTCGTCCCCGGCACGGCCCAGTTCGCCACCCGCACGCGTGCTGCCGCCGAGGACGCCGTGGCCGACGAGAGCGCCGTTCGGAAGTGACGGGGGCCGGTCCGGAGCCGGTGCGAAGCCGGCACGGAACGACAGGGAGAAGCAGCCGCCGGTCCGTCCGGTGACCGACCGGCGAAGGCCGCGGTGAGGGCGGGAGCGGAGGCCGTGCCTCTTGCGGGGCTGGGATTCCTCTGTGACGGCAGACGGCAGACGGCAGACGGCAGACGGCAGACGGCAGACGGCAGACGGCTCCGGCTGCCGGGTACGGCCGCGGCAGCCGGAGCGAAGGGTGCACCCCACCCGACCGGTGGTCAGACCGTCGGGGTCACAGGGAGGCAGACGGCGTAGACCATGTAGGAACCCGTGGTTCCGGCCGAGTTGTTGAAGGAAACGGTCCAGGTGTCCTCGGCGGACGGGTACGACTCGTACGTCTGGACGGTGAGATTGTTGCCCCCGAGGGGCGTCTTCAGCCCGCCGCCCGTGATGACGGTTCCTGGCGGGCAGGTCGCGGTGCCCGTGTTGAGTCCCGATGCCAGCATGTAGGTCGTCTGGATGATCTGGGTCGGCAGGGTCGGTCCGGGAGGTCCAGGCGGTCCAGGCGGTCCGGGAGGTCCGGGAGGTCCGGGAGGTCCGGGAGGTCCGGGCGGTCCGGGCTTTCCGGGCGGGCAGATCTTCGAGCAGGTGCCGCCCCCTCCGTGGTCGTCCTTACCGTCGGCCGCGGCCTCGGCCGACATCGCGCCTGTCAGCAGTGCGGCGACCAGCACCGGCAGGGCGGCACCGCGCAGAAAGGCCGTGCGTTTCCGTCTCAAGCTGTCCTCCTTTGATCGTTGTTCGGCTTCCGGGCTCACCCCCGCATATCAGCCATGAGCACACAGGTGGGAGAAATGCCGGAAAAGCCTTGGATATGGAGATCTGAGCACAGCTGAGGCGGCTCCGCCAGCGAAGAGGTCTCTTGCAGGCGGCCCCGGACCGAGGAAAGCCGACATGGAGCCCGGCGGCATCCGAGAGGGGCCACGCACGGCGAGGAACGGGCAGATGGCGCAGCCCGGTCCGGATAGCGCGCGTCGTACGGGACGGCCTTCCGCCCGCCGGGAACATGCCTGGCGCGGATGCCGGGGCCCGTACGGCGGGATGCGGCGGATACCGGCCTTCTGTCCCCGCCCGACGGTCTCCGCGGATACCGGAAACCGAATGCGGGAAAGGATCACCGGCGTCCGGGGCGCCACCCGCGTCCGGCGATCGACCGGCTCCGACCGAACAGCGCTTGCGGAACCCATGGCTCACCCCCTCTCGGCCGTCCCACCGATCGAAAGGTTCCCCCGCCGTGCACACGCAGCCCCCGAGCACCGTGCCCGAACCCACTCCCACCCTGCTGGAACGGCTCCCCGCCCTGCGCCGCGGGCTCGACCGGCTGGAGCGCAGGCCCACCGCGTTCGGCCTGGTCATGTGGGCGTTCGGGCTGGCCAAGCCGGTGTTCCTGGACCATGTGGTGAAGCCCGAGCCGCGCGCCGAACTCGGGGCCGTGCGCGAGCTGCTGGAGAAGAACCGGGAGCGGTACGCCGCACACCTCACCGGCCTTCTGGAGTACGCCGACCAGCTGGCCGGGATTCCCCTGAAGGGGGTGGAGAAGGGGGCCACCGCCTACTGGGGCAACACCTGGCTGCCCCCGCTGGACGCGGCCGCGCTCTACGGCTTCCTCGCCTCCGGGAAACCGGCCCGCTACCTGGAGATCGGCTCCGGGAACTCCACGAAGTTCGCCCGCCGGGCCATCCAGGACCTCGGCCTGAACACCCGCGTCACGTCCATCGACCCGGAGCCCCGGGCCCCCATCGACCACCTCTGCGACGACGTGGTCCGCGTCCCCCTCCAGGATGCCGACCTCGGCGTGTTCGCCGAACTGGAGCCGGGCGACATCCTCTTCGTCGACGGCTCGCACCGGCTCCAGATGGGCTCCGACGTCATGGTGTTCTTCTTCGAGCTGCTGCCCCGCCTCAAGCCGGGGGTGCTCGTCCAGGTCCACGACATCATGCTTCCCGCGGACTATCCGGAGTCCTGGCGCTGGCGCCTGTACTCGGAGCAGTACCTCCTGGCCGCGCTGCTCACCGCCGCGCCGGAACGCTTCGACGTCCAGCTGCCGAACGCCTTCGTCCACGCCGATCCGGAACTGCGGGGGATCCTCGCCCCGCTCTGGCACCGGCTCGGCGTGAGCGACCACTTCCACCCGGGCTCCTTCTGGTGGCGCCACGCGGGCTGACACCTTTCCGGTCCGGCGCACCATGGGGCACGGTGACGCGCCGTAAGGCAGGGTGACGTGCGGTCAGACGCTGTGGTGTGCCGGACCGGTGGTGCGACAGGCGCGGGCTCCGTGACCGCTGCCGCCGTCGTGCCGCCCGTTTCCGCCCATGGCGCGCGGTGTCCCCGGTGCGGCCCGGATCGTCACCCGTGTACGTACTGGCGGGAGTCCTGCGGTCGATGAGGCGGCAGAGAGGAACCGACCTGCCGACAGGCGCTGCTGCGGCGGCTCAGGACCAGCTCCTGAGGCCCTGGGCGACCAAATGGGTTGAATGATGTTGATCTAAATCTTTCTCTGACTATTTCTACTTTTCTTCTGCTAAACCCTGATTGCGAGAAATGCGACGCGGACGTGGCGTCATCCCTTACTCCCCAGGAGGGGCTGTAGTGAAATCTTCTTTCAGGGGTAGGCTTCCGGACTCGCTCCGGGGGGTGTCGCATGCGGTGCGGTCCGTCTCGTGGTCCGTCATCGCGGTGGTGGCGGCCTTCGTGCTGGCGGTCTCCGCGGTCGCCGTGTCACCGGCCGCCGCGGTGACGGCCGACGGCGGTGACGTGTGGACGTGGGGCCGCAACCAGTTCGGGCAGCTGGGCAACGGAACCACGGCACCCAGCACCGAACCGGGAAGTACGGTGCCGATCCAGGCCGACCTGCCCGAGGGCACCACGGCCACCGCGGTGGCCGGCGGGTACGGGCACTCGGTGGCCCTGACCTCCACCGGCCAGGTTCTGGCCTGGGGGCAGAATGATGTCGGCCAGCTGGGCGACGGCACCTTCACCGACAGCACGACGCCGGTCCAGGTCCAGCTGCCCGCTGGCAGCACGGCCACGGCCATCGCGAGCGGCGACGACTTCGTGGTCGCGCTGACCTCCACCGGCGAGCTCCTGGCCTGGGGATACAACCAGTGGGGACAGCTGGGCAACGGCGTGACCGGCGGCGAGAGCAACGTACCGGTGCACGTGAACCTGCCCGCCGGTACGACGGCCACGGCCGTCTCCTGCGGAGCCGGTCACTGCCTGGCGCTGACCGCCGCCGGCGAGGTGCTCGCCTGGGGCGACAACGACTTCGGCCAGTTGGGAGACGGCACCGTCGTCAGCCGCAACGAGCCGGTGCCCGTGAACCTGCCAGCCGGTACCACGGTCACCTCGATCGCGGGCGGCGACGACCACAGCCTCGCGCTGACCTCCACCGGCCAGGTGTACGCCTGGGGGTACAACGGCGGCGGACAGCTGGGCAACGGCACCACCACGAACAGCAGCACACCGGTTCTGGTGCATCTGCCGACGGGCATCACCGTCACGTCGGTCGCCGCGGCCCACGGCTTCCAGAGCTTTGCGCTGACCGCCGCCGGCGAGGTGCTCGCCTGGGGCGACAACACCTACGGCCAGCTGGGCGACGGTACGACCACCAGACGCACGGAGCCGGTCCTGGTGCATCTGCCGACGGGCACCACCGTCACCTCGATCGCGGGCGGCGACGACCACACGGTCGCGCTGACCTCCACCGGCCAGGTACTGGCCTGGGGGTACAACCGCTACGGCCAGGTCGGGGACGGCACCACCACCAACCGCACGGAGCCGGTCCCGGTGGAACTTCCCGACGGAGCGGTCGTCACCGCCATCGGCGCGGGCAACTACCATTCCCTCGCCGTCTTTCCCTCCCAGTCCGCCGCGGAGTCCGCGACGACGCTCACGGCCCACCCGGCCACGGCGGGGCTCGGGGAGCCGGTCGTGCTGACCGCACAGGTGACCTGCACGGCCGGAACACCCACCGGTGAGGTCGCCTTCTACGACGGCGACACACAGATCGGCACCGCCACCCTCGACGCCGAGGGCACCGCCACCCTCACCACCGCGGACCTCGCCCTGGGCGCCCACCAGATCACCGCCCACTACCAGGGCGACGACACCTGTCCGCCCTCGGTCTCCGACCCGGTCGCGGTGATCGTCGAGGAGGTACCGCACCCGTCCCTCGCCCTGACCAAGCAGGCGGAGTCCACCGGTCCGTTCCAGGTCGGGGACACGGTGCGGTACGCGTACACGGTCGCCAACACCGGCAACACCGCCCTGCACGACGTGACCGTCACCGACGACAAGGTCGCCGCCGTCACCTGCGACACGACCACCCTCGCCCCGGGCGCGAGCACCGCCTGCCGGGGCGGTCACGTGATCACCGAGGCCGACATCACTCCGTGCGAGCAGGTCACGGGCGGCTGTGAGCTGACCAACCTGGCGCAGGCCACGGCCCTCGAACCCACCGGCCAGGAGGTCGCCAGCGAACAGGCCACCGCCGCCGTCACCGTCGAGCAGCAGCCGCGGACCTCCGGGCTGACCCTGGCCAAGCGGGTCGCCTCACAGGGACCGTTCCAGGTCGGAGACACGGTGCGGTACGCGTACACCGTCACCAACACCGGTGACACCACGCTGACCGGGGTGACGGTCCACGACAATCACGTCACCCAGGTCACCTGCGGGGCCACCACCCTTGCGCCCGGCGCGAGCACGACCTGTCAGGGCAGCCACGTGATCACCCGCACCAACCTCCAGGACTGCCACCCGGCCACGAAGAAGGACGGCCATGGCTCGGGCGGCACCGAGGTCTGCAGCGCCACCAACACCGCGACCGCGGCGGGCACCGCACCGGACGGACACCACGTCGTCAGCCAGCCCGCCAGGGCCACCATCACCGTGACCGCGAAGCACCCGGAGAAGCCCTGCCACTGCCGAAAGTGACAATGGACGCCTGAAGGAGCGTCCGCTCTCCTGATCGACACCGGACCACACAGAGGCCCAGGTCAGAACCACTCTGACCTGGGCCTTTCCGATCTCTGCCGGATCCGGGCCGGCACCCCTCCGCGGCGGTTGCCGTCTCATGCCGCCCGTGTCCGCGCACGAGGCGCTGGCGGTGCCCGGTAACGCCTGATTCCTCACCCGTGTGCGTACCCGTGGAAGCGCTGCGGTTTCTGGGGAGAAAAATCAAACTGACCTGCGGATAGGCGCTGTTAGGGTGACCGGATGGCATCGGTGAGGAAGATCCAGGTCACTTTCGACTGCGCGGACCCCGAGCGCGTCGCCCGTTTCTGGTGTGAGGTGCTGGGGTATGCCGCACCGCCGCCGCCTGAGGGCTTCGACACCTGGGACGCCTACAACGACTCGCTGCCGCCCGAGGAGCGGGGCGCGTGGTTCTCGTGCTCCGACCCCACGGGGGAGGGCCCCCGCCTGTACTTCCAGCGCGTTCCCGAGGGCAAGGTCGCCAAGAACAGGGTGCACCTCGACGTACGGGCCGGTGCCGGGCTCGTCGGAGCGGAGCGTCTGGCGGTGCTGGAGGCCGAGCGTGACCGGCTGATGAAGCTCGGCGCGGTGTGCGTGCTGGTGCAGTACGCCGACGAGGAGAACGAGTCCTGCATCACGATGCAGGACATCGAGGGCAATGAGTTCTGCCTCGACTGAGCGACGCCGCGGCCGTGGCGGTGTCCGCGGCCGGTACGAGGACGCCGGAAGAGCGAGAGGGCCCCGCGTGGTGCGGGGCCCTCTGCGTGGTGCGGTGATCCGGGTTCCGCCGCGTGCGGGCGTCGCCGTGGACCGGGCGGGCTACTTCTTGAAGGAGTAGTCCATGAGCTTCTTCATGTCCGCGGTGCGGTTGGTCGCGTTGGTGGAGGCGAGCACCGTACCGACGATCGTCTTGCTGCCCCGGGTCGCGGCGAAGACCAGGCAGTACTTGGCCGTCGGGCCGGAGCCGGTCTTGATGCCGATGGCACCGCTGTAGCTGCTGAGCATGGTGTTGGTGTTCGTCCACGACATGTAGCGGTAGCCGCCGGACTTCGTGGTGACCTTCTGCTTGGTCGACTTGGTCTTGACGACCGCGCGGAAGGTGGAGCTCTTCATGGCGCTGCTGGCGAGCTTGGTGAGGTCGCGCGGCGTCGAGTAGTTCGAGCCGTTTCCTATGCCGTCGAACGAGTCGAAGTGGGTGTTCTTCAGCCCGAGCGACTTGGCCTGGGCGTTCATCTTGCCGACGAACGACTTCACGCGGGCCGCGCGGGTGGTGCCGGAGCCGAACTTGTCGGCCAGCGCGTAGGCGGCGTCGCAGCCGGACGGCAGCATCAGGCCGTACAGCAGCTGGCGGACGGTGACCTTGTCGCCCACGATCAGGCGCGCCGAGGAGGCGCCCTTGGAGACGATGTAGTCGCTGTAGGCCTTCTGGATCGTGACCTTGGAATCCAGGTTCAGGTTCTTCTGCGCCAGCACCACCTTGGCCGTCATGATCTTGGTGGTGGAGCCGGTGGAACGGCGGGTGTCCGCGGCCTTGGAGTACAGGGCCTTCGCGGTGCCGTTGTTCATCGTGAAACCGCCGGGGGCGGTGATCTTGGGGACGGCCGGCGTCGCGGCCTGCGCGGTGGAGGCGAAGACGCTGCCCGCGATGACTGCGCCGGCCGTCAGGGCCACGGTGGCCGTGGCAGTGGCGCGGCTTATGCCCTTAATGCCGAGTTTCAACTTGAATACTCCAAATGCCCCTGGAATGCGGCCACATGAAGGTGCCGCTCGGTGGTGAGACTCATGAGAATGCCGGATGGATGTGCCGATTCCTGAGGCAATTTCAGGTATGCGGGTGATTCCTGGTCAGGGTGGGGCGGAGGGGGTGCCTCGTGCGGCATCCTGCGCGGCGCGTCCCGCATGGCGGAACCGGTTCGTCATGCACGCATCTTGTATCTATGCTGTGTGCATGCCTGCCGCGCCCCCCGCCGTGAAGCCGTCCGCCGTGAAGCCGACCGTCAAGCGGCCCCCCGCCGCCGAGCGTGTGTACACGTACATCAAGGAGGCGGTCCTGGACCGCCGTTACGAGGGTGGCACGCTCCTCACCGAGGGGGATCTCGCGGAGGCCGTCGGGGTCTCCCGGACGCCCGTGCGCGAAGCGCTGCTGCGGCTGGAGGTCGAGGGGCTGATCAAGCTCTACCCGAAGAAGGGCGCCCTGGTCCTCGCCGTCTCCGCGCAGGAGATCGCGGACGTGGTGGAGACCCGGCTGCTGGTCGAGGAATTCGCGGCCCGCAAGGCGGTGCCCGCCTCCGACCGGCTGATCGGCCGCCTCGAAGAGCTCCTGGCCGAGCAGCGGCAGCTGGCCGAGGCCGGGGACCTGGCGGCGGTGTCCGTGAAGGACCGCTGCTTCCACGCCGAGATCGTGCGCAACGCGGGCAACGAGATCCTGTCGCGCCTCTACGACCAGCTGCGCGACCGGCAGCTGCGGATGGGCGTCGCCGTGATGGAGGCGCACCCCGGCCGGATCGCCGCCAACATCACCGAGCACTCCGAACTGCTGGACGCCATCAGAGCCGGTGACGCGGAGGGTGCCGCGCAGGTCGTCCGGCGCCATGTCGGACGGGTCAAGGTGCTGGTCAGGGGTGAGGATCGGTGAGTTCCGCCGCCGCCCCCACCCTCTCCCTGCCCGGTGATCCACCCGGTGGCCGACGGGCCGTGCGGGTCTGGGGCGTCGGGGTCGCCGTCTACTTCGTCGCGATCATCTTCCGTACCAGCCTGGGGGTCGCCGGGCTGGACGCCGCCGACCGGTTCCACGTCAACGCCTCCGCGCTCGCCACGTTCTCCATACTCCAGCTGCTCGTCTACGCGGGCATGCAGATACCCGTCGGCCTGATGGTCGACCGGCTCGGCACCAAGAAGGTCCTCACCTTCGGGGCCGTCCTGTTCACCCTGGGGCAGCTCGGCTTCGCGCTCTCGCCCTCGTACGGCATGGCGCTGGCGTCCAGGGCGCTGCTCGGCTGCGGCGACGCGATGACGTTCATCAGCGTGCTGCGGCTGGGCGCCCGCTGGTTCCCGGCCCGGCGCGGACCGCTGATCGGCCAGATCGCGGCGCTCTTCGGGATGGCGGGCAACCTCGTCTCGACGCTGTTCATCGCGCGGGCCCTGCACGGATTCGGCTGGACGGCCACCTTCGTCGGCAGCTCCGTCGCCGGGGTCGTGGTGCTCGTCCTGCTGCTGCTCTTCCTGAAGGACCACCCCGAGGGCCACGAGCCGCCGCCCGCGGAGCACGCGGGCGCCGCCTACGTACGGCGGCAGATCGCCGCCTCCTGGGCCGAACCGGGCACCCGGCTCGGCATGTGGGTGCACTTCACCACCCAGTTCCCGGCCATGGTCTTCCTGCTGCTGTGGGGGCTGCCGTTCCTGGTGGAGGCGCAGGGGCTCAGCCGGTCCACCGCCGGTGAACTGCTCACCCTGGTGGTGCTCTCCAACATGGTCTTCGGGCTGGTCTACGGGCAGGTCATCGCCCGTCACCACGCGGCCCGCGCCCCGCTGGCGCTCGGCACCGTCGCGGCGACGGCGCTGCTCTGGGCCTCGGCGGTCTTCCACCCGGGCCAGGCCCCGATGTGGCTGCTGATCGTGCTGTGCGTGGTGCTCGGCGCCTGCGGCCCGGCCTCGATGATCGGCTTCGACTTCGCCCGCCCGGCCAACCCGCCGGAACGTCAGGGCACCGCGTCGGGCATCGTCAACATGGGCGGTTTCATCGCCTCGATGACCACGCTGTTCGCGGTCGGGGTGCTGCTGGACGCGACCGGGGACAACTACCGGATCGCGTTCGCCTCGGTCTTCGTGCTGGAGGCGCTCGGGATCGTCCAGATCCTGCGGCTGCGCTCCAGGGCCGCGCACCGCGAGCGGGAGCACCATGTGGTCAGCCGCGTGGAGGCCGTGCACGTACCGGTGTGAGCCGCCCGCGCCGCCGGACCGGCGGCGCGCCCGTCCGTTCGTACGACGGGCGCCGCCGGTCGACTGGGCGTCTCGGAGCTGCGACGTCAGGGCTCAGGGTGTCCCGGCGCTAGGACGTCAGGGTGTGTCGGTGCCGCGATGCGGTGCGGTGCGCGGGTGTGGGGGTGCCGCGGCTCGGGGCGTCACGGCGTCACGGCGAAGTTCCGCAGGATCGCCGCGGCCAGTTCCTGGTCACCCTCGATCTTGACCTGCTCGGCGACCGAGGCCGCGCGCACCCGCCCGCAGGCCAGCAGGAAGTACGTCTCCCAGTCCATCGCCAGCGTCACCGCGGGCCCGAGCGAGGGCGAGCCGTCCACCGAGCCGCGCCCCTCCGCGTCGACCCTGACCGTACGCAGGAACTCCAGCGGCCCGTGCACATCGAGGACCACCGCCGAACCGGCCGGTGCTCCCGCGTCGTTGGCCACCACCTTCGGCAGCGCCTCCAGCAGGGTGTCCCGGACGATCGTGGCGCCGGGAGAGTCCAGGTTGCCGGGCTGGCCCAGCGTCGCGCGCAGATCCTGCTCGTGCACCCAGACGTCGAAGACCCGCATCCGCAGGGCCAGTTCGAGGGTCTGCTCGGCACTGAGCGGCGCCCTGACCATGGTCTCGGGGGCACGCGACTCGTTGCGCAGCTGACGGGCGCGCCGGATGATCGTGTACTCCAGCTCGGAGGTCATCTCCGGTGCGGTGTGGTGGCGCCGCACATCGACCTGCATCTCCATGTAACGGGCGAAGTCGCTCTGTACGTGGTAGAGGTCGCGCGGCAGCGTGTGGATCGGGCGAGGATCGCCGAGCTGCTCGCACTCCATACCGATGATGTGCGAGACGATGTCGCGCACCGACCAGGCGGGGCAGGGGGTACGGCGGTTCCACTCGCCCTCGGCGAGCGGCTTCACCAGCTCGGCTATCGACTCGATGGAGTGGGTCCAGGCATCGGCGTAGGTCTGAAGGCTGGGATGGACGGTCACTGGACCCCTCGTGCGGTTCTGCGGTGCATGGGCTGGAGAGCTGGGCGCGGGCGGCGGTCTGCGTGGGAGGTTCAGTCGCTAAGTTACGCTGCGATCAGGCACCCCGGCAGTGCTTTCGTGTGACGATCGTAGGCCCGTGTTGACGGCTTGAATGCCAGGACGGTGGTAGTGTGCGCGCCTCCCTCATCCAGATCGCAGTAGACCCGGACGAATCCGTCGAGGCGCGCAGACAGCGCGCGGTTTCGCTGGTCATGGACCGGCGCGGCGCGGATCTGGTGGTGCTTCCCGAGCTCTGGCCGGTCGGCGCCTTCGCTTACACCGCGTTCGCAACCGAGGCCGAACCGTTCCAGGGGCCCACCCACGAGGCCATGGCGAAGGCCGCGGCCGACGCCGGGGTCTGGCTGCACGCCGGGTCCTTCGTGGAGCGCGCCGCCGACGGCACCCTCTACAACACCACGCTGGTCTTCGGCCCGACCGGCGAGCTGGCCGCCGCGTACCGCAAGATCCACCGCTTCGGCTTCGACCAGGGCGAGGCGGTCATGATGGGCGCCGGTGAGGAACTGGTCACGGTCGCCCTGCCCCAGACCACTCTCGGCCTCGCCACCTGCTACGACCTGCGCTTCCCGGAGATGTTCCGGGGCCTGGTCGACGCGGGCGCCGGGACGCTGGTCGTCGCGGCGGGCTGGCCCGAGCGGCGCCGCTCCCACTGGACGCTGCTGGCCCAGGCCCGCGCGGTGGAGAACCAGTCGTACGTCCTGGCCGTCGGCTGCGCGGGCACCCACGCTGGTGTCGAACAGGCCGGGCACAGCATCGTCGTCGACCCCTGGGGTGAGGTGCTGGCGGAGGCGGGCGCGGGCGAGGAGGTACTCGACGTGGAGTTCGACCCGGCGAAGGTGGCGGAGACCAGGGAGCAGTTCCCGGCCCTCAAGGACCGCCGCCTGGGCCTGGCGGCGCCCGGCCTCTGAGCCTTGCCCGGCCTCTGGGCCTTCCTGTCTCTCTGGGTCCTGCCCGGCCTCTGGGCCTTGTCCGGCCTCTGAGCCCGCCTGTTTCGCTGAGCCCTGCCTGTTTCACGTGAAACAGGCAGAACGGACCGCGGCCGTCAGCCGTGTTCGCGTTCCTTGTCGGCGAGGACGATGACGCAGACCGACACGGCGATGAGCAGCGCCGCGTCGGCGTCCTCCCGTACGACGTCGATGCCGTAGGTCTCCCGGACGGTGAGCCAGCGCCGGGAGATCTGGGCCAGCAGCTCCCCGTCGTACTCGACGGCGAACTCGCGGTCCAGGATCTTGCCGCTGACGTCGAGCTCGGTGCCGTCGATCAGCGTGACCCGGTAGTGGTTGCGCAGCAGCGAGAGCCGTTTGCGTCTGATCGTGGCGAGCTGCTCGCCGTCCCGCTCGATGAGCATCGTGTCGCGCAGGCTGAGCAGCTTCTGCCGGATCTCGACGAGGACGCGGCCCTGGGTGTCCTTCAGCTCGAAGGTGTCCCGTACCCGCAGGGCCTTGCCGTCGACGAGGAACACCTTGCGGCCGTCCGTGTCCTCGATCCAGTAGTCGTCACCCACGGCGAAGAGGCGTTCGCGTACCAGGAATCTCATGGCTCACAGGTTCCCCGAGACGGCCGCGGAATGCGGGGATGCCACGGTGATGTCGACTGTTCACATGGCAACACGTGCGCACGCTGGGTGTGACGCCATTTTTCGGGCCCGTCATGGCTTTGGCCAGCGCATATCGGTCGCCGAAGGCGCGAGAACGACACAGTTAACGCCCTGCAAAGCCCGCCAAAGGTCCCACGGAGCCGTCCGGTGGGTGGTGGAGCACCATGAGCCCCCGTGCTCGTCGCCCTGGATTGGGACGGTGGGGGTGGGGCCTTCGTCCCATCAGGTGCCCCGTCGGGATGTCACTCCGGCGGCTGGCTGTACCTCTCCAGCGTCGCCTTGCTCGTGGACCGGTCCACCAGCCGCAGTTCCCAGGGGCCGGTATTCACGTCGAAGTCCTTGCCGAAGCCGACCCACTTTCCGGCCATGCGCCGTCCGGTCGGCTCGACCAGGAGTTGGATGGCCCCGTGGTAGCGGGCCCCGTTGTAGTAGCCGTCTGCGGCAGTCTGCTCGACCCACGTACCGGTGACCACGTTGCGGTCAACGGTCAGGTCCAGCGTGAGCGGGCTGTCCGGGTTGCTGCTCGCCCCGGGCAGGCTCTGAACGGTCAGTCGGTTCCCGTGCTGGACGATCACTACGTAGTGCTTGCCCTCGTACGAGTCGCCCCGGCTCGAAGAGAAGAACTCGTAGCGACTGAGCCACACCCCCGAAAACGTCTCCTCGCCCGTCTGCGCGGCGGGTTGCACGCCTACAGCGGCAGATGCGAAACCGGTTGCAGCGGTCTCCATGTCATGTCCTCCCTTCCCGTCTGCGTGGACTCGTGCCGTCGGCACCGGCAGGGCGAACCCCAGTGCCTCTACCGGACGGCCAGTGACCCGTTCCAAGGCCCTGGCGTACACACCCCGAGGCGTCTTGCTCGTGCCGGACTCCCAGCGCTGCACCAGCCGCTTGGAAGCCTCGTTCGGCTCCCCCAGCTCCGCACCTGCCCGGCGGAGTGCCTTGGCGAAATCCTCTTGGCTCAAGCGCAGGCCGATACGAACGGCCCGCAGCACATCATTCGGCACCACGGCGGTCGTCGTCATGACGTCAAAGCTAGACCGGACCGTCATGCAATGACACCGGTTTGACGCCCTGGAGGGCGTCATTGGCACCTCACTGAGTGACGCCCAGGCGACGCCCGGAGCGTCGTCGTTCCGACCGGCCGGCGGCGGGAACATCGCTTCACCAACCGGATCGGGCAGCGGAAGGCAAACCATGACCATGACCCTGCGGGTGTCTCGCGATTCCGGCCAGACGTTCGGCTCTGAGGTGATCCACCCCAGCAGCAGCGCCGAGAGGACGTTGACCCCCATGGCCTCTGCCGCCTGGCCCCCCCTGCACGTGCCCCCGATGCTCCTCACAGACCAGGAAGGCACAGACGTGACGATCACCGACACGACGAAGACCGTGTATGACCTCATCACTCCCGAACTGAGGGCCGACCTCATCACCATGGTCCGCGAGGACTCCTGGCCGGAGATGACCGACAACCAGGGCGAGCGCGGTGTCAACCAGGTGGCGGCCTTCCTCGCCGTCGCCGCGAACACCGCGGAGAGGGCCACGCCCAGCCTTCGCGTAGACCTCTTCTGGCACGCGCTGGTGCTCCACACCAAGCACTACGCCGAGTTCTGCGTCGCGCTCGGCGGCGGGTTCATCCATCACGTCCCCGACCGCAACAGTGCCCACAACCCGGCCGAGGGCCGGGCCGCGATGCGTCGGACGGCCGAGAGGATCCGATCGGCCGGCTTCGACGTGGACCCGGAGTTCTGGCCGATCGACGGCGCGGCCGACTGCACCCAGAGCTACGCGGGCTGTTCCGACAGCCCCGTCGCCAAGTAGCTCCGGCGCAAGCGGAGTGACCGGCTCACCAGAGCTTCAGCCGCCCGGTATCGTGCCGGGCGGCTGTCGCCGTGAACGAGAACGGACAGGTAGTGACTGACGCTCGCAGCACCGCATGGGACACGTACTCGCAGAGCAAGCCCCAGCGGCGGAAGACCAACGCCAGGGGCGAGACCACGTGGTTCAACTGGACCCAGTACCCGGACCACGGCCTCAGGGCCGATGTGCTCCAGCTCAACCCGGGAGACAGCGCACTCGACCTCGGGTGCGGGTCTGGAGGGAACGCCGCTCATCTCGCAACGCTCGGCATGACGTCCGTCGGGATCGACCTCTCCGCCAAGCAGCTCGACAAGGCACGCGAGCGGTGGCCGGGCGTGGACGGGATGGAACTCCACCAGGCCGACGCCCTCACCTACCTCGGAGACACGTTCACGATCTTCGATGCGGTCTACAGCGTGTTCGGCGCTGCCTGGTTCACCGACCCCGGCCTACTGCTGCCGGTCGTTCACGCGAACCTCAAGCCGGGTGGTGTGTTCGCCTTCTCCCAGCGGCCCCCGGTTGAAGGGTGCTACGGCTGCCAGGCGTCCTACATCCCGCGCGGGCCCGAAGAAGACCCCGCTGTCGTCAAGAGGTGGGACTACGACCCCGATGTGTGGGCGCTGATTCTCAAGGAACACGGCTTCGTGGACGTGTCAGCGTCTGTGCTTGCCCCGCCCCCGGGAAGCCGCCGCACAGGCACCCTGTTCGTCCGGGGCATCCAAGGAGGCTAAGGGCTACTGGCCTGAACCGACGAAAGCCTCCGACAGCCACCCGTCACGACAGCCGCTGGGGCGGTGGTCAGAAGCGCTCCGGCCAGTCACTGACCGGGCATATGGCCTACCTCCGAGAGTTCTCCGAGGTCGCCGTGGTGGAGCGGGCCCCGTAGCTGCGCATGGCAACGGCGTCGTACGGCCGTGATCCGGTGTTCATGGGCCAATGGCAGGCTTGAAACATGAACGATGCTGCCCCAGCGCCCACCCCCGCGCCCGCACCCCGCAAGCGTGCCCGTGTCCGTGCCCCCGAACTGGTCGGCAAGGGCGGCTGGCTCAACACAGGCGACCAGCAGTACACCCTCGCTGACCTGCGGGGACGGATTGTGGTCCTGGATTTCTGGACCTTTTGCTGTGTGAACTGTCTGCATGTTCTCGACGAGCTCCGCGCGCTGGAGGAGAAGCACCGCGACACCCTGGTGATCATCGGGGTGCACTCGCCGAAGTTCGTCCACGAGGCGGACCACCGGGCCGTCGTGGACGCCGTCGAGCGGTACGGAGTGCACCACCCGGTCCTCGACGACCCGGAGCTGGCGACCTGGAAGCAGTACGCCGTACGGGCCTGGCCGACGCTCGTCGTCATCGACCCCGAGGGCTATGTCGTCGCGCAGCACGCCGGTGAAGGCCATGCGCACGCCATCGAGAAGCTGGTCGAGGAGCTGGAGGCCGAGCACGCGGCGAAGGGCACGCTGCGGCGCGGCGACGGCCCCTATGTCGCACCCGAGCCGGTCGCCACGCATCTGCGCTTCCCCGGCAAGGCCCTGTCACTGCCGGACGGCGGATTCCTGGTCTCCGACACCACCCGCCACCGTCTGGTCGAGATCGGACGGGACGGCGAGACGGTCCGCCGTCACATCGGAACGGGGAGCCGGGGGTTCACCGACGGCGGCCTCGACGAGGCCCGGTTCTCCGAGCCGCAGGGCCTGGCCGTACTGCCGGACGGCCGGATCGCGGTCGCCGACACGGTCAACCACGCCCTCCGCGCCTTCGACCCGGCCACCGGGGAGACCAGCACGCTCGCCGGTACCGGCCGCCAGTGGTGGCAGGGCTCGCCGACCTCCGGACCGGCCCGGGAAGTCGACCTCTCCTCGCCCTGGGACCTCGCCTGGTTCGCGGACCGGCTGTGGATCGCCATGGCGGGCGTCCACCAGCTGTGGACGTACGACCCCGGGAACGGGCGCGTCGAAGTGGCGGCGGGGACGACCAACGAGGGCCTGGTCGACGGACCGGCCGCCGAGGCGTGGTTCGCCCAGCCGTCCGGGCTCGCCGTCTCCGCCGACGGGGAGCGGCTCTGGGTCGCCGACTCGGAGACCTCCGCGCTGCGGTACGTCGAACGGGACGGGACCGGCTTCGCCGTCCGTACGGCCGTCGGCAGCGGCCTCTTCGACTTCGGGCACCGCGACGGGGCCGCCGGGCAGGCCCTGCTCCAGCACCCGCTGGGCGTCACCGCCCTGCCGGACGGGTCCGTCGCCGTCTGCGACACGTACAACCACGCGCTGCGCCGCTACGACCCCGTCGGTGACGAGGTCACCACCCTGGCCACGGATCTGCGCGAGCCCAGCGACGCCGTGCTGGCCGACGGCGATCTCGTCGTCGTCGAGTCCGCCCGCCACCGGCTGACCCGGCTGCGCCTGCCCGAGGAAGCGGTCCGCGTCGCCGACCGGGCCCACCGCACCCAGCGCGCGGCCACCGGGATCGCCCCGGGCACACTCCGGCTCGACGTGGTCTTCCAGGCGCCCGCCGGACAGAAGCTCGACAGCCGGTACGGCCCCTCGACCCGGCTGCTGGTCTCGGCGACCCCGCCGGAGCTGCTCGCGGGGGGTGCGGGCGCCGGTACCGATCTCTTCCGTGATCTGGTCCTCGCCGACGACGTCACCGAGGGCGTGCTGCACGTGTCGGCGATGGCGGCGTCCTGCGACGACGACCCGGCGAACGAGTACCCGGCCTGCCACGTCCACCAGCAGGACTGGGGCGTACCGGTCAGGGTGGAGGCGGCGGGGACGTCACGGCTGCCGCTGGTGCTGGCGGGCATGGACGACGAGCGGGACTGAACCCGCTCCCCGCTCCCCGCTTGCTGCTCCCTGCTTCGCGCTTCCCGTTTCCCGCTTCGCGCTCGAAGGCGACGACGGCGGCGGCTCGGGGCGGGCGGAGCCGGGGCCGGGGCCGGAGGAGGTGCCCAGAACCCGTCGGCGCCGCCGCGCGGCTCGGCCGTCGCGCGGCCGGTGGTCCGCGCGGCCGGTGGTCCGTTCGGGCGGGGGGCGGCGCTGGTGCCGGGGCGACGCCGGTGTCCTGGGCGCCGGGCGCGCCGGGCGCCGCCCCGGGGCTGCCGCCGCTCCGGTCGATCCGGCCCCCGCGGGCCCTCGGACCGGTCAGCCGTTGTCGGTGAGCCGTCGCAGCGCCTGGTCGTACCGCTTGCGGTACTCCGGCTGTGCCGTCACCCGCAACAGCGCCTCAAGGGCCCGTACCGCGCCTTCGTCGTATCCGGTCCGCTCCGCCTCTCCGGCCGCCGTGTCCAGCAGCCGGATGCCCTCTTCCTCCTCGCCGAGCGCCAGCCGGGCCTCCCCGCTGGTCGTCAGCAGCAGCACCCGCCGGGCGACTTCCTCCTGCTCCGGCCCCAGGTCGAGCGCGGTCTGGGTGGACACGAGGGCCTCGCGCGGCAGGTTCGCGGCCAGCTGCATCCGGGCGAGGTGCTGGAGGGCGAGCATCTCGGTGTGCGCGTCCCGCTCCTCGCGGGCCAGTCCGACGGCCTGCTCGCACCCCTCCAGAGCCGTGCCCAGCTCCCCCAGCTCGGCCTGGACGACGGCCAGGTTGATCAACGCGGTCGCCTCGCCGAGCCGGTCACCGGCCTGCCGGGCCAGACCGGGCGAGCGCTCCAGCAGGGCGACGGCCTCGGCGGTCCGGCCCTCCTCGGTCAGCACCCAGCCCAGCAGGTTCAGCACCCGGGACTCGGCGTACGTGTCGTGCTCGGCGCGGGCCGAGTCCAGCGCCAGCTCCAGCAGCGGGGACCAGCTGTCCCGCACCCGCCACACCATCTGGGGCCACTGGAGCAGGATGATCCGCCACGCCCGGTCGTGGAACCCGGCGGTCCGGGCCGCGACGGCGGCCAGCGCCAGTTCGTCGCGCTCGGCCGCCAGCCAGTGCATGGCCTCCTCGCGGTTGACGAAGTCACGTACGGCGCGCGGGCCTTGGTAGTCCTTCGGCAGTACGAAGCAGGGCTCCCCGCCCGGTTCGGCCGTGTCGGCGGCGGCGAGCGCGGTGGCGATGTAGTGGTCGAGGACGCCGACGAGGGACGCGGCCCCCGCCTCGGGGGCCATGGCGCGGGCGTAGAGGCGTATCAGGTCGTGGAGCACCCAGCGTCCGGGCGTCACCTCGGCGACGAGGTGGGCGGCGGCGAGCCGTTCCAGCGCCGCCGCCGCGACGACCGGGTCGGTACCGGCGAGCGCGGCGGCCGTGTACGGGTCGAAGTGGCCGCCGGGGTGGTGACCGAGCCGGGCGAGCTGGTGGACGGCGTCCTGCGGCAGCTGCTGCACGGTCAGCCGGAGCGCGGCCGAGACACCGGTGTCGTCCACGTCGAGATACGTCAGCCGGCTGCGCTCGTCCGCCAGTTCGTCGGCGATACCGGCCAGCGTCCGGCTCGGACGCCCGGCCAGCCGGGCCGCGGTGACCCGCAGGGCGAGCGGCAGCCCACCGCAGAGCTCGGCGAGCCGCCGGGCCGCGACCGGTTCGGCGAGCACCCGGTCCTCGCCGAGCACACCGGCCAGCAGGGCGGTGCTGTCGGTGGGTTCGAGCACGTCGAGCGGGACGGGCCGGGCCGCGTCCGAGGCGATGAGACCCTCCAGCCGGTGTCTGCTGGTGACCAGCGTGACGCAGTCGGTGCCCCCCGGCAGCAGCGGCCGGACGATGGCGGAGTGGCGGGCGTTGTCGAGCACGACGAGCAGGCGGCGCCGGTCGGTCAGCGAACGGAAGAGCGCCGCCGAGGCCGCCACGGACTCCGGGACGCGGCGCGGCGCGACGCCGAGCGCCAGCAGGAACTCGCGCAGTACCTCGATGAGCGCGGGCTCGCCGGTGTCGCTGAAGCCGCGCAGGTCGGCGAAGAGCCGCCCGTCCGGGAAGGCGGCCGGACTGCGGTGCGCCCACTGGAGGGCCAGCGCGGTCTTGCCGACCCCGGCCGGGCCGGTGATGAGGCAGACGGGGGCCTCGCCCGCCGCGGCCCGGGTGAGCGCGGCCAGCTCGGCGGTCCGTCCCTGGAAACCGCGGGGGGCCCGGGGCAGCAGATCGGTGGGGTGCGGCTCGCCGACCAGGCCCGGCACGGGAAGCGGCCGGAGCGCCGACGCGGCGGCGGGCGCGGCCGTGGGGCTCGTGGCGGTCGGCGGTGTCTGTGGTGCGGGCGTGGCGCCGCGGCCTGGCACGGCCGGCCGGTCGGCGTCCGGGCGGGCGGCGGGCACGGACACGCTCCCGGCTCCCGCGCTCCCGGCACCGGAGCTCCCGGCTCCCGCGTTCCCGGCACCGGCGTTCCCGGCACCGGCGTTCCCGGGATGACCGCTCCCGGCGCCGCCGCTGCCCGTACCGCCGCGGGTGCCGCCGCCCCTGACCGGGCCGTGTGCCGGGGCGAGTTGCCCGGTGGGCGCGTTCCGTCCGCTCTCCCGGCCCGCGTCCGGACCGGAGTCGCCGCGCAGGATCAGTGCGTACGCGTCGGCCAGCTCGTGCCCCGGGTCGATGCCCAGCTCATCGGCGAGCAGCCGCCGTGTGCGGTGGAACCAGTCCAGCGCCTCCGACTGGCGTCCCGCCCGGTAGAGCGCCGTCATCAGCGCCGCGGCCAGCGATTCCCGCATGGGATGCCCGACGGCCTCCGCCCGCAGCACCGCAGCCGCCCGGTTGTGCTCCCCCAGCGCCCCGTAGGCGCGCGCCAGTTGCTCGACCGTGGCGAGCCGCGACTCCTCCAGCGAGTGCGCGGCGGCCTGGAGCGGCCGTCCGGTGAACGCGCCGCTGAGCGCCGGACCCTGCCACAGGGACAGCGCCTCCTTCAGCATCAGCACCGCGTCGGCCGGGCTGCGCTGCTCCCGGGCCAGCGTCAGCAGCTCCTCGAAGCGCTGCGAGTCCAGCAGGGTCTCCGGCAGCCGCAGCACATACGCGTCGCCCAGCGTGACCAGCTCCACCCCGTACGCCTCCGCGTCCGCGCCGACCAGCAGGGCGCGCAGCCGGGACACATGGCCCTGGATGACGCTGCGGGCGTGCAACGGCGGGGCGTCGTCCCAGAGCGAGTCCATCAGTCTGGTGATGGAGACGGGGGTGTTGGCGGACAGCAGCAGCGCGGCGAGCAGGCTGCGGCGCTTGGCGGGGCCGAGCGGCAGCGGTCCGGTGAACGTGTCGACCGATACGGTGCCGAGCAGCCGGAACTCCACGAGAGGATTCCCTTCCGGGCGGGATGCGCCCGGACCGGGCACGGCGAAAGCCCCAGGATATCGGGGGTGCCGGGACACCGACGACGGAACGTGCCGGATCGGCGGGGCGCCGTGCCGCCGGGGAGACGGCGCCCCGCCGGACCGTCCGGGGGCGGGCGGGTCAGCCCGCCAGGAACGCCGCCACCGCGTTGGCCAGCAGGTACGGGTCGTCCACCCCGCACAGCTCACGGGCGCTGTGCATCGACAGGATCGCGACGCCGATGTCCACGGTCTGGATTCCGTGCCGCGCGGCGGTGATCGGGCCGATCGTGGTGCCGCAGGGCATCGAGTTGTTGGAGACGAAGGTCTGCCACGGCACGTCCGCCTTGCGGCACGCCTCCGCGAACACGGCCCGGCCGCTGCCGTCGGTCGCGTACCGCTGGTTGACGTTGACCTTGAGGATCGGCCCGCCGTTGACCACCGGGTGGTGGGTCGGGTCGTGGCGCTCGGCGTAGTTGGGGTGGATCGCGTGCCCGGTGTCGGAGGAGAGGCAGACGGTCCCGGCGAAGGCGCGGGCCCGGTCCTCGTACGTGCCGCCGCGCGCGAAGACGGAGCGCTCCAGCACCGTGCCGAGCAGCGGGCCGTCGGCACCGGTGTCGGACTGCGAGCCGTTCTCCTCGTGGTCGAAGGCGGCCATCACCGGGATGTACGGCAACGACTCGTCCGGCTGCGCGGCGACGGCGCCGAGCGCGGCGGTCGCGGCGTGCACGGAGAGCAGGTTGTCCATCCGGGGCCCGGCCAGCAGCTCACGGTCCCGGCCCAGGTAGGCGGGGGCCTCGACGGCGTGCGGCATCAGGTCCCAGCCGGTCACGTCCGCCGCGTCGACGCCCACCTCGTCGGCGACGAACCGGATGAGGTCGCCCTCCTCGACGTCCCCGAGCCCCCAGATCGGCTGCATGTGCTTCTGCCGGTCGAGCTTGAGCCCGTCCGGGTTGGCCGACCGGTCCAGGTGCACGGCCAGCTGCGGGACGCGCAGCAGCGGCCGGTCGATGTTGACCAGCCGGTGCGTGCCGTCGTTCAGCGAGATCCGGCCGGCGAGACCGAGGTCGCGGTCGAGCCAGGTGTTGAGGAGCGTTCCGCCGTAGACCTCCACGGCGACCTGCCGCCAGCCGTGCGCGCCGAGGTCGGGGAGCGGCTTGACCCGCAGGTTCGGCGAGTCGGTGTGCGCCCCGACGATCCGGAACGGGGTGTGCGCCGCCGCGCCCTCCGGCACGTACCAGGCCACGATCGCGCCGCCGCGCAGCACGTACTTGCCTCCGCTGGTCCCGTCCCAGGCCGCGGTCTCCTCGACCTGCCGGAACCCGGCCCTCTCCAGGCGGGCGGCCGCGGTGGCCACGGCGTGGTACGGGGAGGGGGAGGCCATCAGGAAGGCCATCAGGTCGTCGGTGTGCCCGCGGTCGAAGCGGAGGGAGGAACTCATGTTCCTCACTGTAACGAGAGCGGCCCGCCCGCTCTCACCGCCGTCACCGGCTCGGGACGGGCTCGGTACCGGCTCAGTTCTCCGGTACGGCCGCCGTGGGCTTCTCGCCGTCCTGGGCCTGCTGCGCGCGGGCGGCGAACATCTCCGCGAAGGCCCTGACCTGTTGATCGGGAACGACCGACTTGCCCGGGGTGCCGGTGCTCATGCCGAGCACGGTCGTCCCGACCCGGACCTGTGTGATCGTGGCCGGTCCGCCCAGGGTTCCGACCTCGGCGCGGTTGGCCTCGCGCTCGGCGCCGAGGCCGCCGAGGTCCACCTTCTCGGCATCCAGCCCGACCCGGTCCCCGCCGTACCACTCGGCCAGGAGGTCGTACGCGGTGTCCGCCGCCTTCTCGTCCTTGTAGGCGAGGATCCAGAAGTCCAGCGTGATGCCGCCCGGCTTGTGGGTGAAGGCCGAGGTGCCCCAGAAGGCGACCCCGTCGCAGGCGGCCTTCTTCCCGGTCACGCAGACCCGCGGCGGGTACTCCGCGACGGGCTTCTGCGCCTCCGGCTTCATGTAGTTCCGCCAGCCCGGCACGGCCTTCGCGTCCGGCAGGACCGAGGCGGCCTGCTTCTGGTCGAGCGCCGTCGCCCGGGTGTCCCCGCCCCCGCAGCCCGCGAGCAGCACGGCCGCCGTCCCGGCCGCCAGGAGCCCCTGACCCCGTCGCCGTCCTTGTCGCGCCCCCACGAAACCCCTGCCGCCCACGAGCGACACCCCCCTCTGGTTGCCTGCCGTCCGATCCTAGGGTCTGCCCGGCCGCGGCCCACGGGGCGCCCGTACGTACGACGGCACCGCCGCCCGGGAACATGTCCGGGCGGCGGTGCCGAAGCGGTACGGAGCCGTCGCGGCTCCTGGAACGCGGGTCCTAGGGCCTCTCGTTTGGATCATGCCGGGCTCGCGGGGGGCCGGCACGCACATCTGCCGCGTTGTCGTCAGTCACCGACGCTCCGCGTCGGCTCCTTCCTCCGACTTGCAGCTGCACGCACCAGCCCCCGCTCCCTGATCCAGCCTGATCCAAACGAAAGACCCTAGAACGCGGCCTCGTCCAGCTCCATCAGGGAGTTGTCGACGGCCTCGGCGAGCGCGCGCTCGGCGGCGACGCCCGGCAGGACGTTCGCGGCGAAGAACTTCGCGGCGGCGATCTTGCCCTGGTAGAAGGCCACGTCCTTCGGGGAGGCGTCGCGCAGCTTCTCGGTCGCCACGGCCGCGCCCTTGAGGAGCAGGTAGCCGACGACGACATCGCCGGAGGCCATCAGCAGGCGGGTGGTGTTGAGGCCCACCTTGTAGATGTTCTTGACGTCCTCGCCGGTCGCGGTGAGGTCGGTGATCATCGTGCCGACGATCGCCTCCAGGTCGACGGCGGCCTTGGCGAGCGAGTCCAGCGCACCGGCCAGTTCCTCGTTGCCCTGGGCACCGGCGAGGAACTTCTTGATCTCCTCGGAGAGGGTGTTCAGCGAGGCGCCCTGGTCGCGGACGATCTTCCGGAAGAAGAAGTCCTGGCCCTGGATCGCCGTGGTGCCCTCGTACAGCGTGTCGATCTTGGCGTCACGGATGTACTGCTCGATCGGGTACTCCTGGAGGTACCCGGAGCCGCCGAAGGTCTGGAGCGACTGCGCCAGCTGCTCGTAGGACTTCTCGGAGCCGTAGCCCTTCACGATCGGGAGCAGCAGGTCGTTGAGGCCGTGCAGCGCCTTGGCGTCCTCGCCCGCGGCCTCCTTCTCCTGGATCGCGTCCTGGACGGCGGCGGTGTACAGCACCAGGGAGCGCATGCCCTCCGCGTACGCCTTCTGCGTCATGAGGGAGCGGCGCACGTCGGGGTGGTGCGTGATGGTGACCTTGGGGGCGGTCTTGTCCATGAACTGCGACAGGTCCGAGCCCTGGACGCGCTCCTTGGCGTACTCCAGCGCGTTCAGGTAGCCGGTCGACAGGGTGGCGATGGCCTTCGTGCCGACCATCATCCGGGCGAACTCGATGATGCGGAACATCTGGCGGATGCCGTCGTGCCGGTCACCGATCAGCCAGCCCTTGGCGGGGTGGTTGTCGCCGAAGGTCATCTCGCACGTGTTGGACGCCTTGAGGCCCATCTTGTGCTCGACGTTGGTCGCGTAGACGCCGTTGCGCTCGCCCAGCTCGCCGGTGGTCCAGTCGAAGTGGAACTTCGGGACCATGAAGAGCGAGAGGCCCTTCGTGCCGGGACCGGCGCCCTCGGGGCGGGCCAGCACGTAGTGGATGATGTTCTCGGACATGTCGTGCTCGCCCGAGGTGATGAAGCGCTTCACGCCCTCGATGTGCCAGGAGCCGTCCTCCTGCTCGACGGCCTTCGTGCGGCCCGCGCCGACGTCCGAACCGGCGTCCGGCTCGGTCAGCACCATCGTCGAGCCCCACTGCCGCTCGACGGCGATCTCGGCGATCTTCTTCTGCGCGTCGTTGCCCTCCTCGAAGAGGATGCCCGCGAAGGCCGGACCGGAGGAGTACATCCACACGGCCGGGTTCGCGCCGAGCAGCAGCTCCGCGTAGGCCCAGATCAGGGAGCGCGGCGAGGTGGTGCCGCCGATCTCCTCGGGCAGGCCCAGGCGCCAGTACTCGGAGTCCATGAACGCCTGGTACGACTTCCTGAAGCTCGCCGGGACCGGGGCCGTGTGGGTCTCGGGGTCGAAGACCGGCGGGTTGCGGTCGGCGTCCGCGAAGGACTCGGCCAGCTCGTTCTCCGCGAGACGGTTGACCTCGTCGAGGATGCTCTTCGCCGTCTCGACGTCCATCTCGGCGAACGGGCCGGTGCCGTACGTCCTGTCGCGGCCGAGGACCTCGAAGAGGTTGAACTCGATGTCGCGGAGATTCGACTTGTAGTGCCCCATGGAAGGCTCCGTAATCAATAGCAGTGGCGTACGGCGCCCCCGGGGAGGGGGACGCGGGCCGGGCGGGCGACGAGCGGGCGACGCGCATATCAGCTGACCTCTACGATGATGCTACCCGCCAGTAATAAGGCGCAACCCCTCAAGGCCCCGATGTGTCCGATTACTCTTTGGGGCATGTACGGCTACGACCAGAACCCGGGTGCACAGCAGCAGATGGGTGGCGGCTACGGCGAGCAGCCGCTGTATCCCGAGCCCTCGCCGCCGTCCCTGGGCGACGCGGTACGGGCCTTCACCACCGGCTCACTGTCCGCCGAGGACTTCCAGCAGATCTTCGCGACGTCGAAGGTCTACTGTCCGCGCGGCGACAATCCGGGCTTCCTGGCGCTGCACAACACCCAGCAGCCGGTGATCCCGATGTTCACCACGCTCAAGGAGCTGCGGCGGTATGCGGGCAAGGAGTCCAAGTACTTCGTGATCACCGGCGCCGAGGTGATCGATCTGCTGCCGACCGGCTACGGCTTCGTCCTCGACATGGAGGGCGAGCACCGCATGGTCTTCGACGCGAAGGCCGTGGAGCAGATGGTCGACTTCGCGATGCGCCGCATGTACGGCTGACATCCGGCTTCCCCGGGGCCCGCACCGCTCGTCGGTGCGGGCCCTTTTCCGTTGCCGGGGCGGTGCGGGGCCCCGCCGGGAATGAAGTGCGCCTTGCGAGATGTTCACCATTCAACTAAATTGGCAGAACGATCCCCGGAGGTGGCTCCCATGCCCGCAGTGACTGTCGAAAACCCGCTGACCCTGCCCAAGGTCGCCGTCCCGGCCGGCGCGGCGGAACGTCCCGTGCTCGCCGTCACCACGGCGCCGAGCGGATTCGAGGGCGAGGGCTTCCCGGTGCGCCGCGCGTTCGCCGGGATCAACTACAAGCACCTCGACCCGTTCATCATGATGGACCAGATGGGTGAGGTGGAGTACGCGGCCGGCGAGCCGAAGGGCACGCCCTGGCACCCTCACCGCGGCTTCGAGACCGTGACGTACCTGATCGACGGCAGCTTCATCCACCAGGACTCCAACGGGGGCGGCGGCACCATCCAGAACGGCGACACCCAGTGGATGACCGCCGGGTCCGGCCTGCTGCACATCGAGGCCCCGCCGGAGTCCCTGGTCATGTCGGGCGGCCTCTTCCACGGCCTCCAGCTCTGGGTGAACCTGCCCAAGGCCGACAAGATGATGAACCCCCGCTACCAGGACATCCGTGGCGGCCAGGTCCAGCTGCTCACCACCCCGGACGGCGGCGCGCTGCTCCGCGTCATCGCCGGTGAGCTCGACGGGCACGAGGGCCCCGGCATCACCCACACGCCGATCACGATGATCCACGCCACCGTGCGCCCCGGCGCCGAGGTGACCCTGCCGTGGCGCGAGGACTTCAACGGACTCGCCTACGTGCTGGCCGGACGCGGCACCGTCGGTGCGGAGCGCCGTCCCGTCCACCTGGGGCAGACCGCGGTCTTCGGCGCTGGTTCCGCGCTGACCGTCCGGGCGGACGAGAAGCAGGACGGTCACACCCCGGACCTGGAGGTCGTGCTGCTCGGCGGCCGTCCGATCCGTGAGCCGATGGCGCACTACGGGCCGTTCGTGATGAACAGCCAGGCGGAGCTGAAGCAGGCCTTCGAGGACTTCCAGGCCGGCCGTCTCGGCACCGTGCCCGCCGTCCACGGGATGTGATCCGGACGCCGGGCTGACGGGTCATCACCCGTACGGCGACGCGGACAGGACAGGTCACCCGCGCCGTGGTCGGGTGGGAGGGTGCAGACCGACAAGCCCCTCCTGCCCGACGCCGCGCGCCGCACGGCCGCCTGGTGCGGCGTGGTGCTCCTGGTCGCCGGGGTCGGCGCGGTGGCCATCTGGCTGTGCGTGGCGCTCAAGACGGCGGTCACCCCGGTGCTGCTGGCGCTGCTCGGTACGGCGCTGCTCGGCCCGGTGCACCGCAGGCTGACCGGCCGAGGGGTGAAGCGCTCGATCGCCGCCGGGCTGACCTGTGTCCTGCTCGTCGCGGTGGTCGGCGGCGCCGGGTACATCGTCGTCACCGCGCTCATCGACAGCGGCGACCAGATCGTCCGCTCGCTGAAGGACACCGCCCGCTGGTTCGTCGACCACTTCGGGATCGGGAAGAACACCGATGTGGACGACCTCGTGGCCCGTGGGCAGAAGCTCATCGAGAAGTTCGGCGCGAGCGCCGCGGGCGGGCTGCTCTCCGGGCTCAGCCTGATCGGCACGCTCATCGCCACGAGCGTCCTCGCGCTGCTGCTGACCTTCTTCTTCCTGCGTGACTCCGACCGGGCCGGTGACCTCGCCCACGCGATCGCCCCGCGCGGCACCGGCGACCTGGTGGAGGCGATGGGGCGGCGGGCCTTCGAGGCGGTCGAGGGCTTCATGCGGGGCACCACCTTCATCGCGCTGATCGACGCCGTCTGCATCACCGTGGGCCTGCTGGTCCTGCGGGTGCCCGGCGCGGTGGGGCTGGGGGCGCTGGTCTTCGTCGGGGCCTACATCCCCTACCTCGGGGCCTTCGCCTCGGGAGCCGTCGCGGTGCTGGTCGCGCTCGCCGACCGGGGCTTCGTGATCGCGCTCTGGGCGCTGGGGGTGGTGCTCGCGGTCCAGGTGCTGGAGGGGCACGTGCTCCAGCCGATGATCCAGAGCCGCACGGTGCAGATGCACCCCGCCATGATCATGATCGCGCTCACCGCGGGGGCCAGTGTGGCCGGGCTGCTGGGCATGCTGCTCGCGGTGCCGGTCTGCGCGGCGGCCTTCGGCATTCTCGGGGAGCTGCGCGCCGGATACCGGGGGGCGGCGGCGCCGGACGGGGAATGAGGCCTCCGCCCAGAGCCGGCCGGGCGGCCCCCGGCCGGAGGCGGCCGGGCGGCCCCCGGCCGGAGGCGGGGCGGCCACGCCCGGCGCGGCGCTCAGCCCTCCGCGTCCCGAGGTCCGGAACGCGGGTACGACTCGTTCAGCTCGAACCAGATCGACTTGCCCGCTCCCCGCGGGTCGACCCCCCACGCGTCGGCGAGCATCTCCATCAGCACCAGCCCCCGGCCGCTGGACGCCATCTCCCCGGGGCGCCGCCTGTGCGGCAGCTCGTCGCTGCCGTCGGACACCTCCACCCGCAGCAGCCGCCCGCCGTGCTCCCCCGTCGCCTGGGCGAGCATCAGCGCGTCGCCGTCCGTGTGGACCAGGACGTTGGTGGCCATCTCGGAGATCATCAGCACCGCCGAGTCGACCTGCTCCGGGTCGGCCCAGTCGTGCAGCAGGTCCCGCAGCTGCCGCCGGGCCGCCGCGATCCGTTCCGGCTGGGCCTGCGCGATGGTCAGCGCGGTGTGCCGGGCCGTCGGCCGCCGCCCGGTGCCGCCGTCGGCGTCCCGCCGCAGCAGGACCAGCGCGACGTCGTCCTCCCGGCGGTCCGACAGCGGGCCCGTGGTGTAGTGCGAGGTCGGCCCGTGCACCGTCTGCACCAGGGCGTCGGCCAGCTTCTCCAGGTCGGCCGGGTGCTGCTCCAGGACCGGGCGCAGCCGGTCCCAGCCGGAGAACATGTCATGGCCGCCGGTCTCGATCAGTCCGTCCGTGCAGAGCATGATCGTCTCTCCGGCCCCCAGGGTGAGCTGGCTGGTCGGGTAGTCGGCGTCCTCCTCGACGCCGAGCGGCAGCCCGCCCTCGGTCTGCCGGATCATCGCGGTCCCGTCGGCGGTGGTCACCACCGGGTCGGGGTGACCGGCCCGCGCGATGTCGAGGGTGCCGGTCTCCGGGTCGACCTCCGCGTACAGGCAGGTGGCGAAGCGGGGGCCGGTCGCCGCCCCGCCCTCGTACGCGTCGGTCAGCCCGGACAGGAAGCGGGAGGCGCGGGAGAGCACCGCGTCCGGGCGGTGCCCCTCGGAGGCGTACGCGCGCAGGGCGATCCGCAGCTGTCCCATCAGCCCGGCGGCCCGCACGTCGTGGCCCTGGACATCGCCGATGACCAGGGCGATCCGGCCGTTGGGGAGCGGGATCATGTCGTACCAGTCGCCGCCGACCTGGAGCCCGCCGCCGGTCGGGATGTAGCGGGCGGCGACCGTCATGCCGGGGATCTCCGGGCCGAGCCTCGGCATCATCGAGCGCTGGAGCCCCAGCGACAGCTCCCGTTCCGTCTCGGCGACCCCGGCCCGGGTCAGCGCCTGCGCGAGCATCCGCGCCACGGTCGTCAGCACCGAGCGCTCGTCCGGCGAGAACGACACCGGATGCGTGAACCCCGCCATCCAGGCGCCCATCGTGCGCCCCGCGACGATCAGCGGCAGAAAGGCCCAGGAGCGGCGCCCGAACGGGCTGGCGAGCGGCCAGGTGAGGGGGAAGCGGCGGCTGTACTCCTCGGGCGAGGGCAGGTAGATGGCCCGCCCGGTCCGCACGACCTCGGCGGCCGGGTAGTCGGTCTCCAGCGGCATGTCGGTGAACGGTCCCTCGTCGCCGAGGCCGTGCCCGTGGTGCCCGACGATCGTCAGCCGGTCGCCCGCGATGCCGAAGACCGCGAGCCCGTCCGGCGAGAAGCCCGGCATGGAGAGCGAGGAGGCGACCCGCAGTACCTCCTCGGTCGACCTGGCCTCGGCCAGCGCCCGCCCGGCGTCCAGCAGGAAGGCCTCGCGGGAGCGGCGCCAGTCCCCGGTGACGGGGGCGGGCGCGCCGGAGGCGCCGGGCCGTGGCCCGGCGACCTCCTGGAGGGTGCCGAGCAGCACGTAGTCCTGGTCGCTCGCGGGCAGCGGCCTGGAGCGGCTGCGTACCGTGCGCAGCACCCGGCCCTCGCCGTCCACGATCCGCAGCCGGGCCTCGGCGAGGGTGCCCTCGGCGCGGGCGAGGCTCACCACGCCGTAGATCTCGTTCCAGTCGACCGGGTGGAAACGGGAGCGCACCGCGGACTCGCGGAAGACACCGGCCGCGGCGGGCAGCTCCAGCAGCCGGGCCGCCTCCGCGTCGAGCGTGACGGTCCCGGCGCCGTTGTCCCAGCTCCACAGGCCGGTGGCGGTCGCGGCCAGGACATCCTCGGTGTGCATTGCCCTACTTTAAGAATATTTGCGTCCCGGGTGCCACCGTGGATGCCCGAGGGGGCGGGGGTGACGGAGGCCGACGGGGGCGTCCGGATGATCTTGAAATGTCAATGTCAATGATTCGGCGCGGGTGCGGGCGGTAGCCTGGGGTGGCTGTATCCACCCCGAACCGCGAAGACTGGATGAACGACGATGCATCGGTACAGGTCCCACACCTGCGGCGAGCTCCGCGCCTCTGACGTCGGCACCGACGTCCGGCTGAGCGGCTGGCTGCACAATCGCCGAGACCTGGGTGGCATCCTCTTCATCGATCTGCGCGACCACTACGGTCTGGTGCAGCTCGTCGCCCGCCCCGGCACCCCCGGCAACGAGGCGCTGGCGAAGCTCACCAAGGAGACCGTCGTCCGGATCGACGGCAAGGTCTCGGCGCGCGGCGCCGACAACGTCAACCCGGAGCTCCCGACCGGCGAGATCGAGATCGAGGTCACCGAGGTCGAGGTGCTGGGCGAGGCCGCCCCGCTGCCCTTCACGATCAACACCGAGGACGGGGTCAACGAGGAGCGGCGCCTGGAGTACCGCTTCCTCGACCTGCGCCGCGAGCGCATGCACCGCAACATCATGCTGCGCTCGGCGGTCATCGCCGCCATCCGCGCCAAGATGGTGGCCCTCGGCTTCAATGAGATGGCGACGCCGATCCTCACCGCGACCTCCCCCGAGGGCGCCCGTGACTTCGTCGTGCCGTCCCGGCTGAACCCCGGCAAGTTCTACGCCCTGCCCCAGGCGCCGCAGCAGTTCAAGCAGCTGCTGATGATCTCCGGCTTCGACCGCTACTTCCAGATCGCGCCCTGCTTCCGCGACGAGGACGCCCGCGCCGACCGGTCGCCCGGCGAGTTCTACCAGCTCGACGTCGAGTTGTCGTTCGTCGAGCAGGAGGACGTCTTCCGGCCGATCGAGAAGCTGATGACCGAGCTCTTCGAGGAGTTCGGCAACGGCCGCCACGTCACCTCGCCGTTCCCGCGCATCCCGTTCCGCGAGTCGATGCTGAAGTACGGCAACGACAAGCCCGACCTGCGCGCCAAGCTGGAACTGGTCGACATCTCCGACGTCTTCGCCGGCTCGGAGTTCAAGGCGTTCGCCGGGAAGCACGTCCGCGCCCTCCCGGTCCCGGACACCGCGGGCCAGTCCCGGAAGTTCTTCGACGGCCTGGGCGACTACGCCGTCCAGCACGGCGCCAAGGGCCTGGCCTGGGTCCGGGTCGGCGAGGACGGCGCGCTGGCCGGTCCGATCGCCAAGTTCCTCACCGAGACGGACGTCAAGACCCTCACCGAGCGCCTCTCGCTGGTGCCTGGCCACGCCGTGTTCTTCGGCGCGGGCGAGTTCGACGAGGTCTCCAAGATCATGTCCGCCGTCCGCGTCGAGGCCGCCAAGCGGGCCGGCCAGTTCGAGGAGGACGTCTTCCGGTTCTGCTGGATCGTCGACTTCCCGATGTACGAGAAGGACGAGGACACCGGCAAGATCGACTTCTCCCACAACCCCTTCTCGATGCCCCAGGGCGGCATGAAGGACCTGGAGGAGAAGGACCCGCTGGACATCCTGGCCTGGCAGTACGACATCGTCTGCAACGGCATCGAGCTGTCCTCCGGCGCCATCCGGAACCACGAGCCCGACGTCATGCTCAAGGCGTTCGAGATCGCCGGTTACGACCGCGAGACCGTCGAGCACGAGTTCGCGGGCATGCTCCGCGCCTTCCGTCTCGGCGCCCCGCCGCACGGCGGCATCGCCCCGGGTGTCGACCGCATCGTCATGCTGCTGGCCGACGAGCCCAACATCCGCGAGACGATCGCCTTCCCGCTCAACGGCAACGCCCAGGACCTGATGATGGGCGCGCCGACGGAGCTGGACGAGTCGCGTCTGCGCGAGCTGAACATCCAGCTCCGCAAGCCGGTGGCGGCGGCGAAGGGCAAGGACGAGGACAAGACGGAGAAGTAGTCCGGCTCCTCGTTGCGCTGTTCCACGTGAAACATCCCCCGGCCGGGTTCGGCCGGGGGATGTCTCGTGTCCGCGGCGTTCTCCGCGCCGGGCTCCGTTACGTCGCGTTCAGTGCGGCGGTCGGGTCGAGCCGGGAGGCCCGGACCGCCGGGTACAGCCCCGCGACCACGCCGATCAGCAGGGTGGCGGCCAGCCCGCCCGCCAGGGACCAGGGCGGGACCACCGCCGTCCACCCCTGGACCCGGGCGAAGCCGGCGGTGGCCGCCGAACCCAGCAGCGCACCGGCCACCCCGCCCAGCATCGACAGCAGCAGCGACTCCGTGACGAACTGGAGCCGGATCGCGCCCCTGGTCGCGCCCAGGGCGCGGCGCAGGCCGATCTCGCGGCGGCGCTCCAGCACGGAGATGACCATGGTGTTGGCCACGCCCACCCCGCCGACCAGCAGCGCCACCGCGCCGAGGCCGAGCATCAGACGGGTCAGCCCCGCGTCGGTGGCGGCCTTGGCGGCCAGCGCGTCCGACGGCCGGGAGACCTTGACGCCCGCCCCGTCGCCCGGGTTGAGGGTGCGGCCCAGGACCGCCCGTACCTCCTCCACGGAGGCGTCGGTGGAGCGCTCGAAGACGGTGGTGGGGTGGCCGTCGAAACCGAAGTAGCGCTCGGCCGCGGGGAAACCGACCATGGCGACCCGGTCCAGGTTGGGGACCAGTTCGAGCGGTTCGAGGATGCCGACCACGACCACCCGGACGCGGTTCATCATGATCGTCTCGCCGGTCCGGCTGATCCCGAGGCGTTCCGCGGCCACCGAGCCGAGCACCGTGACCGGGAGCCGCTCACCGGCCCGGTCGAGCCAGCCGCCCGTGCGTACGTCGCCGCCGAGCGCGGCCAGGAGGTCGGTACGGACCGCCTGGGCGGTGACGCCCGCGGTGCGCTCCTCGGGGACGACATCGCTGCGGCGGATGCGGGCGTCGATGTCGGCGGAGGCCGTGGCGTGGCGTACCGGGCCGATCCGCTCGACCATCGCCACCGCGTTCCTGGGCAGCTTGAGCTCGTTGCCCAGGGCGTCCTTGCCCGCCTCGGCGGTGAGGAGGTTGGTGCCGAGCCGGTCGAGCCGGGCCATCAGATCCGCGCGGCTCGACTCGGAGAGCCCGACGACCGCGACCATGGTGGCGATCCCGATGGCGATGCCGAGTGCCGAGAGCACCACGCGCGCCCGTCGTGCGCGCAGCCCGGCCGCGCCGACCCGGAGCACGTCGCCCGGTGCGAGGCGGGCGGGCCGGAGGTCCTGCCTCATGAAGCGGCCTCCTCCGTCCGCGGTGTGCCGTCCTTCGGCCGGGAGCGCTGGTCCGAGACGACCCGGCCGTCCCGGAAGCGGACCCGGCGCGGCAGCGCGTCCGCGATCTCGTTGTCGTGGGTGATCACGCAGACGGTGGTGCCCGCCGCGTTCAGCTCGTGCAGCAGCTCCATGACGATGCCGCCGGACGTGGTGTCCAGCGCCCCGGTCGGCTCGTCCGCCAGCAGCAGGGTGGGCGCCCCGACCACGGCGCGGGCGATGGCCACCCGCTGCTTCTCGCCGCCGGACAGCTCGCTGGGGGTGTGCGAGCGGCGGTGGTCCAGCCGTACCCGGGCCAGCGCCTCCCGGGCCCGGGCCCGCCGTTCCCTGGCCGGGACGCCCGCGTAGAGCAGCCCGTCCGCGACGTTCTCCACCGCGTCGCGCCCCGCCGCCAGGTGGAAGTGCTGGAACACGAAGCCGATGTGGCGGGAGCGCAGCGCGGAGAGCCGGGAGTCGGAGAGCCGGGACACGTCGTGACCGGCGATCCGGACGGTGCCCGTGGTGGGCCGGTCGAGGGTGCCCATGAGGTTGAGCACGGTGGATTTGCCGGAGCCGGACGGGCCGACGACGGCGAGAAGTTCGCGCCGCTCGACGACGAGGTCCACCCCGCGCAGGGCGTGGACACCGCCGGGGTACGTCCTGGTGGCGTCCCGCAGTTCGATGACCGGGGTGGACGCGGTGCCGGTGGCCGGAGCGGCTGCCGTGCCGATGGCCGCCGGTCCGGGGGGCGTGGCGTTCGCCGGGGCGGGCTTCACGAGGCGGCCACCCCGACCTTCAGGCCCGTGCGCACATCCGGGCCGCTGACCTCGATCCGTCCGTCGGCGGTCATGCCCGTCTCCACCCGCACCATCCGTGACGTGGAGCCCTCGACGACCTGGAGGCCGTAGCCGCCGTTCTCGCCGCGCAGCGCGACGACCGCCTCCACCGGGACCGTCAGCACTCCCTTGCGCTCCTCGCTGACGAACCTCACGCTCGCCGTGGCCTTGGTGTCCTCGCCCCTGACGGAGCGCGCCCCGCCGTCCAGGGAGATCTCGACGGTGACGCCGTCCCCGGTGTCCTGGCCCTCCCCGGCCCCGGAGTCCTCCGGCCGTACCGTCCCGGTGACCCGTCCGTCCCGGGTCTTCCCGCTCGGCAGGGTCACCTCGACCCGGGTGCCGCGGGCGGCGAGCGCCGCCTCGCCCCGGTCGAGATCCGCCCGGACCACCGGGTCGGTGGACGCGATCGTCAGCACCGCCCCGTCCGGGCCGACCCGGTCGGCGAGCGCCGCGTCGGCGGAGACCACCTTGACCGGGCCGGGCTGGAAGACCACATCCCCCTGGCCGACCCGGCCGGTGGTGTCCCTGTTCAGCGACTTCTGCCACCGCTTGACGGCGGCCTCGGTGCCCGCGTCGTAGCGGACGTCGATGGAGAGCCCCGCCCCGTACCCCAGGTCGCGCAGGTTGCGCTCCAGCTGGAGCACGTCGCTGCCCCGGTCGCCGAGCTTCATCTCGCGGAACATCGGGACCGGGCCGTAGAGCAGCGTGACGGGCTTGTCGTTCAGCTCGTACAGCGCCTGTCCCCTGGTCAGGGTGCGGCCCTCGGCGGCGGCCACGGTCACCGTGCCCTCGACGGCGGACTTGACGGCGCGGCGCTGGGCGAAGCCGAGGGCGCCGTCGACCGTGGTGGACCGGACGAGGTCGGTGCGCGTCACGGTCGTGGTGGCGGGCGGCAGACCGCCGCCGGACCCGGGGGCGGCGGCGTCGCCGCCGCCGAGGAAGAGCCACCCCCCGGTGACGGCGGCGGCCACCGCCACCGCGCCGAGTGCGAGCAGAGCGGTGCCGCGCCTCACTGCATGCCGTCCAGACCGTCGAGCAGCTTCGGCCGGCAGGCCTCGCGGGCCTTCTTGTACGCCGGGGAGTTCCCGTCGATGGCCGGGGACGCCGGGTTGGGGTCGCCGCCAGGCTGCGCGATGCCGCCGCTCATCGTCGGGTTGGTGAACCGGGAGACGCCGTGGTCCCGCATGCACGCGGCGTGCGCCAGCATCGATTCGTAGGACTTCTGCTCGTCGCGCTGGGGCTCGGCGTCCATGGAGGCCCTGAGCTCAGCCACGCAGACACCGTTCTTGCCGCCCTTGATGCCCTCGTTGCGGCCGGGCTGGGAGCCGATCTCGTTGACCTTGTCCCAGTCGAGGTAGCCGCTCAGCCGGGGGTCGGGGAAGTCCTTGTAGCCGCCCTTGGCGCGCATGCACTGGACGTACTTCATCTGGATGTCGTAGAAGGCGCTCCTGCCCGCGGGCGGGGAGCCCGGCTTGTCCGCCTCCTTCGGGCCGGACGCCTTCGCGCTGTCCGGGACGTCGGCGATCACATCGCTCTTCTTCGTACCGCCCGCGCCGTCATCCCCGCCGCCGCAGCCGACGGAGAGGGCGAGCACGGGCAGGGCCACGAGCGCGACGACACGGAGCCCAGCGGTCCTTCGGTGGGAAAGGTTCATGTGCGGCACGTTGTCCGGCGCGGATGACGGCCCGTCCATGACCACATGATGAGAACGTAACAATGCCCCCGGCCTGCGCATTCGTCCCCGCCGACCCCGGACGGAACAGCCCCGGCACGCACATAATCGGCCCCATGCCGCATGTGTTGCTCATCGAGGACGACGCGTCCGTACGGGACGGAATGGAGCTGGTGCTGCGTCGGCACGGGTACGGCGTGTCGACCGCCGCCACCGGCGAACAGGCCCTCGCCCTGCTCGCCGGGGAGGAGGGCACCCGGATCGAACTGGCCGTGCTCGACCTGATGCTGCCCGGCATGGACGGCTTCGAGGTGTGCCGCCGCATCCGCGCCCGCTCGGCGATCCTCCCGGTCATCATGCTGACCGCGCTCGGTGACGACCACGACATCGTGACCGGGCTGGAGGCGGGCGCCGACGACTACGTCGTCAAACCCGTCACCGCTCCCGTCCTGGAAGCCCGCATCCGGGCCGCGCTGCGGCGCGCCGAACCCTCCGGACCGGCGCGTCCGGCCGGGGACGGCGACCTCGCCGGCCTGGTGATCGACCGGCTCGGGCTGACCGTCACCAAGCACGGCGTCCCCGTCCCGCTGCCGCCCACCGAGCTGCGGCTGCTGCTGGAACTGTCGGCCGCCCCGTGCCGGGTCTTCAGCCGCGAGCAGCTCCTCGAATCCGTCTGGGACCACACCTTCCTGGGCGATTCCCGGCTGGTGGACGCGGCCGTCGGACGGTTGCGGGCCAAGCTGGAGGACATACCGGCCAAGCCCCGCTACGTCCAGACGGTGCGCGGCTTCGGCTACCGCTTCGGTCCGCTGTGAACCGGAGACGGACCCGCATACGCGCCCGTGTGCGCGCCCGAGCCCGGCACCCGGTCGGCGGGCTGCGCACCCGGCTGGTCGCCACCTTCGTCGCCGTCGCCCTGATCAGCGCGGTCACCGCGACCGCCCTCGCCTACCGGGAGGCCCGCACCGCCGTCCTCCAGCGCACCCAGAACGCCGCCGTGGACGACGTCCGGGAGCGGGTCGGGGCGGTGGCCGCCGACTTCGACCTGCCGCCCGACCAGCAGACGATGGCGCGCTTCGCGGCCCGGGTCTCGGAGGGCATCGGCGGCCGGATCGTGGACGTCCGCTACCGGGACCTGTCCGCCACCTCCGACACGTACGCCGACACCGCGTCCCGGATCGGCCCCGAGCTGCGCACCGCCGTCCGCACCGGCGACGACGCGGTGTTCCAGCGGGTGCAGTGGCGGGGCGAGCCGTACCTGGTGGTCGGCATGCCGGTGGCGTACGCGGACGGGGACCGGCACACCTCCGGCCTGGAGGTCTACGTGATCACCGATCTGCGGGCCGAACGCGATGACACCGCGGCCCTGCTGGACTCGGTGCGGGCGGGCATCGTGCCGGTGGTGCTGCTGGCCGCCGTCCTGGCGCTGCTGGCCGCGGGCACGGTGCTGCGGCCGGTACGCAGACTGGGCCGGGCCACCCGTGAGCTGGCGTCCGGGGACCTCGGCAGCCGGGTCGCCGTCACCGGGCACGACGAACTCGCCGACCTGGCCCGGACGTTCAACGAGACCGCCGACGCGCTCCAGGCGTCCGACACGGACCTGCGCGACCAGGAGGCGAAGGCGCGCCGCTTCGTGGCGGACGTCTCCCACGAACTGCGCACCCCGCTCGCCGCGATGACGATGGTGGCGACCGTTCTGGAGGAGGACGCCGACCAGCTGCCCCCGGACGCGGCACGGGCCGCCCGGACCGTCGGCGCCGAGACGGCCCGGCTGGCCCGGCTGGTCGAGGAGCTGATGGAGATCTCCCGCTTCGACGCCGGAGCGGCCCGGCTGAACGCCGCCGAGACCGATCTCGCCGACACCGTCCGGGCGTCTCTGGCGCTGCGCGGCTGGACGGAGCGGGTCCGCACGGAGCTCGGAACGGGGGTACGGGCGGTCGTCGACCGGCGCCGGGTCGACGTGATCGTCGCGAACCTCGTGGGCAACGCGCTGCGGCACGGCGCCCCGCCGGTCACCGTGACCCTGCGCACGTGCCGGGAGGCGGACGGCACGCCGTGGGCGCTGCTGTCGGTCACCGACCGCGGTCCCGGGCTGCCGCCAGGGTCGGGGCAGCGGGTCTTCGACCGCTTCTACAAGGCGGACGCGGCCCGCACCCGGTCCGCCGCCACCCCCGAAGACGGCGGCGGTCAGGGCAGCGGACTCGGCACGGCGATCGCGCTGGAGAACGCCCGCCTCCACGGCGGCACGATCGAGGTGGAGGACGCGTCCGGGGAAGCGCCGCGCGGCGCGGTGTTCACGCTGCGGCTGCCACTGCGGCGCACCGCGCGGGGCGCGGACCGGGACGGGAACGAGGGGACGGAATGAGGATCGCGCGGGCGGCCGTGACCGCCGCACTGGGGACCGCCCTGGGCGCCGTGCTGACCGGCTGCGGGGTCCAGCCGACCGGGGTGGTGGAGGCGGGCGAGCCCGCCTCCGGGCTGACCCGGGGGCTGCGGCTGTACTACGCGTCGCCGAACGGACTGCGCGCGGTGCCCCTGATCGACCAGCGGCCCGACGACCTGAACGGGGCGCTGAAGCTGCTCGGCGCGACGGAGCCGCCCACCGGGCAGGGGGAACAACTGGTCTCCCTCGTCCGCCTCGGCGGCTACTCGGCGACCGGCACGGGCGACCGGGTCACGGTGCGGCTGGACGGGCCGTACGGAGGATCGGGGCGCGACCAGGCGACCGGCCAGGTGGTGTGCACCCTGGCCCGCGCCCAGTCGGTGCTCGACCCCAAGGTCAGGGCCGACGACGTCCGGGTCACCCTGCGTCCGTCCGAGAGCGAGCCGCTGGGGCCGTTCCGCTGCGCGGAGTTCCTCGGCCGGTGAGCCCCCGTCACCACGGAGGTCCGGGGCCGGTACCGCCGTATGGCCCCGGTGCGGGTTCGCGCTGACGCGGCGCGGCGTTAACTGAGGGTGGCGGCACGGAGCGCGACGGTAGGCGTCCGCCCGGACCGCCGCCACCCCCGCGACCGCCGAGGAGTCCCGCATGCCCGTGTTCCGTCCGCCGGCCGCCCGGCGCGCCCCGTACCCCGCGCGCCTGGGCATAGGCACCTGTGCCACCGCGTTGCTGCTGCTCACCGGCTGCGGCGGCACCCCTGGAGGCACCCTGGGAGGCGCTGCGGAAGACGCCTCCGCCACACGCCCCGCCGCACGGATCGGCGCCCCGGCCTCACCAGGCGTCGGCGGCCCACCGGGCGGGGCACGCGTACGGGCCGACCCCGTACCGCACGCACCGCGCGTCCACCCGCGCGAGATACCCGGGCTGGGGCCCCTGACCCGGGCCGGGATACCGGCGGGCGCCCGGCAGGCCCTCGTCGTCACCGGCGACGACTACGACTCCAGCCTCTCCACCGCGGTGCTCTACACCCGCGACGACCCGGCCCGCGGCTGGCGCCCCGTCACCGGCCGCTGGCCCGCCCGCAACGCGCTGGACGGCTGGACCGACCGGCACGAGCAGGGAGACCTCCGCTCCCCGGTCGGGGTCTACGGCCTCACCTACGCGGGGGGCCTCCTCAGCCCGCCCCGTACGGCCTTCCCCTACGACCACAGCCCGCTGTTCACGGTGGACGGAGAGGGCTTCGACGGCGAACCGCTCGAAGGCTCCTTCGACTACGTCGTCGCCATCGACTACAACCGCGCCCCCGGCACCACCCCCCTGGACCGCACCCGCCCGCTCGGCGAGGAACGCGGCGGCGGCATCTGGCTCCACGTCGACCACGGCGGCCCCACCCAGGGCTGCGTGTCCCTCCCCGCCGACCGCATGCGGGACCTCCTGACCACCCTGGACCCGGTGAAGAAACCCGTCATCGTCATGGGCGACGCCGAGGGCCTGGAACGCTGAGACGGGAGACGGGAGACGGGCGGCAGGAATCGGGAGACGGGAAGCGGGAAGCCGAGTCCGCGCCGGACGGTCCCCGAGTCCGCGCCGGACGGTCCCCTCGCGGCCCGCCGGGCCCGGTACGAGCCCGCGGTGACCGCCCCGTACGGGAGGGCCGTCGGGCCGCCCGGCCCGGTGGGCGTCGGCCTGGACACCGAACCGCCGGAGCACCGGGTCCGCCGACCACGGCGAAGGGCCGGAACCCGCGGTCCCGCGGATTCCGGCCCTTCGCCGTGTGAAGGTGAGCGGCCCCTACGCGGGCTTCTCCTCCAGGCGCGGGAACAGCACCGCGCCCTTCGTCACCGTGGCGCCCGCCGGGAGGCGGCCCCAGGTGCCAGCGTCCTGCACGCGCTGGTCGGCCAGGGAGCCCAGGGACGCCTCGGCTCCCAGCGACTCCCACAGCTTCTGCGAGGTCTCCGGCATCACCGGGTTCAGCAGCACCGCGACGCCGCGCAGCGCCTCGGCGGCCGTGTAGAGGATCGTCGCGAGACGGGCCCGGCCCTCGGGGGACTCGTCCTTGGCGACCTTCCAGGGCTCCTGCTCCGTGATGTAGCCGTTGACCTGCTTCACGAAGTCGAAGACCGCCAGGATGCCCGCCTGGAAGTCCAGCTGCTCGCCGATCTTCTCGTCGGCGGCGGCGACGGCCTTCGCCAGGCCCTCCTGGACGGCCGTCTCGGCGTCGCCCGGCGCGGTGGCCGCGGGCAGCTCCCCGCCGAAGTACTTGCCGACCATGGCGGCGACGCGCGAGGCGAGGTTGCCGTAGTCGTTGGCCAGCTCGGAGGTGTAGCGGGCGGCGAAGTCCTCCCAGGAGAACGAGCCGTCGTTGCCGTACGCGATGGCGCGCAGGAAGTACCAGCGGTACGCGTCCACGCCGAAGTGCGAGGTCAGGTCCTGCGGCTTGATACCCGTCAGGTTCGACTTCGACATCTTCTCGCCGCCGACCATCAGCCAGCCGTTGGCGACGACCTTGCCGGGCAGCGGCAGCCCCTGGGCCATCAGCATGGCGGGCCAGATGACCGAGTGGAAGCGGAGGATGTCCTTGCCGATCAGGTGCACGTCGGCGGGGAACGTCGCGTCGAACTTCTCCTGGTTGGAGCCGTAGCCGACCGCCGTGGCGTAGTTCAGCAGGGCGTCGACCCACACGTAGATGACGTGCTTGTCGTCCCACGGCACCGGGACGCCCCAGTCGAAGGTCGAGCGGGAGATCGAGAGGTCCTGGAGGCCCTGCTTGACGAAGTTCACGACCTCGTTGCGGGCGGACTCGGGCTGGATGAAGTCCGGGTTGTCCGCGTAGAACTCCATCAGCTTCGGGCCGTAGGCGCTCAGCTTGAAGAAGTAGTTCTCCTCCTTGAGGATCTCCACCGGCTTCTTGTGCACCGGGCACAGCTTGACGCCGTTCTCGTCCTCGATGAGGTCGCCGGGGAGCTTGTACTCCTCACAGCCCACGCAGTACGGGCCCTCGTACCCGCCCTTGTAGATGTCGCCCTTGTCGTACAGATCCTGCACGAACTCCTGCACCCGGTCGGTGTGACGCTTCTCCGTCGTACGGATGAAGTCGTCGTTCGCGATGTTCAGGTGCTCCCAGAGGGGCTTCCACGCTTCCTCGACGAGCTTGTCGCACCACTCCTGCGGGGAGACGCCGTTCGCCTCGGCCGTGCGCATGATCTTCTGACCGTGCTCGTCCGTGCCGGTGAGGTACCACACCTTCTCGCCGCGCTGGCGGTGCCAGCGGGTGAGCACGTCGCCTGCGACGGTCGTGTAGGCGTGGCCCAGGTGAGGAGCGTCGTTGACGTAGTAGATGGGGGTCGACACGTAGAAACTCTTCACGCTGTCGCCCCCTTGCTTCTCGGATCCAGTGGCCGCCATGGTCGAAATCCTAACGGCCTGGGGGAGACCGGTTCACACCGATAAACCCACCCGGGGGCACGGAGACCTTTGCGAAACATCCCTTCCCGTAGCAAAGACGCATCCTGGGAGGGAGCGGACACGCGTGCACGAGGCAGGGGACATCACGATGCGGGTACTGGTCGCCGAGGACGAGGAAATACTGGCGGAGCTGGTCGCCACCGGGCTGCGCCGGGCCGGCTTCGCCGTCGACACGGTGTACAGCGGTGACGCCGCCCTCGCCTACCTGGGGCTGCACGACTACGACGTGGTCGTCCTCGACCGTGATCTGCCGCGGGTGCACGGCGACGACGTGGCGCGCGGTCTGGTCGCCTCCGGCTCCCGGACCAGGATCCTGATGCTGACCGCCGCCGCCTCGACGGAGGACCGGGTCTCCGGGCTCGACCTCGGCGCCGACGACTACCTGGGCAAGCCCTTCGAGTTCCCCGAGCTGGTGTCGCGGGTCCGGGCGCTGCGGCGGCGCAGCGCCCGGCCGGTCCCGCCGCAGCTGGAGCGGTACGGCATCCGGCTCGACAGCGTGCGCCGCACCGCCTCGCGGGACGGGCGGGAGCTGGACCTCTCGCCGAAGGAGTTCTCGGTGCTCCAGCTGCTGCTGGAGGCCGACGGCGCCACCGTCAGCGCCGAGGAGCTGCTGGAGCGGGCCTGGGACGCCAACGCCGACCCGTTCACCGGCGCGGTGCGGGTCTGCATGAGCAAGCTGCGCGGAAAACTCGGCGAACCGGCCCTGATCCGTACCGTGCAGGGTGTGGGGTACGCGCTGTGATACGCCCCGCCCAGTGGCTGTCGGAGGTGCCGCACTCGCGTATCCGGGCCCGGATAGCCCTGGTGTACGGCGGGGTCTTCCTGGTTCTCGGCACGGCGCTGCTGGCCACCGTCAACCTCGCCTCCCGCGCCGGTACGAACTCCCAGGCGCGGGACATCGCCCGCACGGCGGCCGTGGTCCAGCCCGGCTACGCGGTGAACGGCCCGCTGATCACCCGGCGCAGCCTGGGCCCGCCCACCGTCTACGACCTCACCGACAACGTCAGCGACGCGGCCGGGCACCAGCTGATGATCTGGTCCGTGGCGGCGCTGCTGGTGATGACCGCCTGCGCGGTCTGCGTGGGCTGGTGGACGGCGGGGCGGGTGCTGCGTCCCGTCCACGCCATGACCGCGAAGGCGCGGCGGCTCTCCGAGCACAACCTGCACGAGCGGATCGCGTCCAGCGGCCCGGACGACGAGCTGAAGGAACTCGGCGACACGCTCGACGCGCTGCTGGCCCGGCTGGAGAAGGCGTTCGACAGCCAGCGGCGGTTCATCGCCAACGCCTCCCACGAGCTGCGGACCCCGCTCGCCACCCAGCGGGCCGCGATACAGATCGGACTGGACGACCCGACCCCGGAGGACCTCGTACGGACCCGGCAGACGCTCCTGGACAACAACCGTCGCAGTGAGCGGCTCATCGAGGGGCTGCTGGCGCTGGCGCGCAGTGAGCGCGGGCTCGCGGACGGCGAGCGGGAGACGGTGGACCTGGCGCGGGTGGTGGAGGAGGAGACCGCGCGGCATCCGGAGCGTCCCGGGCGGCCGGGGGTGACGGCCGATACGCACTTCTGCGTGGTGCGCGGCAACCGGATGCTGCTCGCGCAGCTGGTGGGGAACCTGCTGGCCAACGCGGTCACCTACAACGTGCCGGGCGGGACGGTGGACGTGTCCCTGGTGACGGCCGGGAGCGGGGCGCTGCTGGAGGTGCGCAACACCGGGCCGGTGGTGGACGCGGCGGACATCCCGGGGCTGTTCGAGCCGTTCCGGCGGGGAGAGGGCAAGGACCGGATGGGGCGCGGCTCGGGGCTCGGCCTCTCGATCGTGCGCTCCATCGCGGTCGCGCACGGCGGTACGGTCACGGCGGTGCCGGGCCCGGAGGGCGGGCTCGCCGTGACCGTACGGCTGCCGGTCGATCAGGCGCCGGTACCGGGGGCCGCCGCGGAGCCGGCTTCGGTGCCGGCGTCGCGTGCCGCGAGCCAGGCGGGGAACGCCGCGAGGACCTCGCGGTAGAACCTGGTGTCCGGGACCTCGCGGGGGGCGGGGCCCGCGTGGAAGAACCCGGCGTTCGGGGCGTCCAGCTTGCGCAGGAAGTCGAAGCCCTTGCCGTCCTCCTCGCCGAACGCGACGAACTGGAAGAACAGCGGCAGCCGCGCCGCGTCGGCCAGTGCCTGCCTGGCGGCCTGCTTGGCGTCCGGCGGCCCGTCCGTCTGGAAGATCACCAGGGCGGGACCGGTGGCCCCGGAACCCTCGTAGTGCGCGACGACCTCTTCGACGGCGCGCTGGTAGTTCGTACGGCCGAGGCGGCCGAGGCCCGCGTTCAGCTCGTCGATCCGGCCTTCGTGGTCGGCGAGGCCGACGGTGGCGGTGCCGTCGATCTCCGTCGAGAAGAAGACGACGGGGACGGTCGCGCTCTCGTCCAGGTGCGCGGCGAGCGCCACCGTCCGGTCGCCCAGGTGCTGGGCGCTGCCGTCCTTGTAGAACGGCCGCATGGAGCCGGAACGGTCGAGGACCAGGTAGACGGTGGCGCGCTGCCCGGTCAGCCCGTGCGTCTTCAGCCCGGACTGGGCGGCCTTGTACGCGTCGACGAGCCCGGGAGCGCGGGACTTGACCTTGGCGAGGCTGAACGCGGGCCTAGCGGTGGGGGCGGTGGCCTCGGGCGTGACGGGCGCGGGGGCGGCCTCGTCGGCGGGGGCGGCCTCATCAGCGGCGGAGGTCTCCCCGGCGAGGGAGGTCTCCCCGGCGAGGGAGGTCTCGGGCTCCGGAGCGGTCGTCGGCTCGGGATCGGCCTTGGCCTCGGCCTTCGCCGGTTCCGGCTCGGGATCGGCCTTCGCCTCGGTCTTGGCCTCGGCCTTCGCCCGGGTCGGCTCGGGTGCGCTCCCGGCCTCGGCTCCGGCCTTCGCCTCGGGTGCGGCCTCCGGCTCCGGCTCCGGCTCGGGCTCGGCTTCGGCCTCGGGCGCGATCGGCTCGGGTTCCGGTTCGGCGGCAGGCTCCTGGGCCTTCGGCTCCTCCACCGTCGGCTCCTGGGCCTTCGGCTCTTCCGTCTTCGGCTCTGTCGGCTCCGGCTTCCGGGCCGAACCCTGTGCCGGGACCGTGGAGAGGGAGGGCCGGTCGAAGGCCGCCGCCACCAGGTCCGAGGCCGCGTCGCCGCTGTCGCCGAGGGAGCGGGGGGAGGCCGGGGCCGGTACCGAGACCTTGGCGGCCGGGGCCGCGGCGGGTTCCGCGGCCGGCTCGTCCGGCGCAGCCGTAGCCGTAGCCGTAACGGGCTCAGGCTTCGCTTCCGCTTCCGCTTCCGCCTCCGCCTTCACTTCCGCCTTCGGCTCCGAATCCGCGGTGCGTTCGGTCTGGGGCGGGACCGTGGCCGTCGGCGCGTCCTGCTCCGCGCGGTCACGGCCGAACACCTTGCGCAGCAAGCTCCGAATGCCCATGGGTGAGGCCTTTCGCGTGAGTTGGGTGCGGGAAATGTCCGACCTGCCGGAATTGATCCCTGGCCAGGGCGGATACGTAAGGTTAGCGGCCAGATCCGGCCCTTCGGTGGTGCGGCTCTCGGGACGAGCCCTGTGCGTATGCGGTGCGGGCCTGATGGATGTCAGTCAAATGTGCTCATCGGCTCGTGAGATGCCTTGTTAACGTGACCGCGCGGTGTGTCCGGTTCAAATGCGGGCACACCGTTGTCCGTTATCCGGGATACCACCTCAAGAAGGGCTCCCACATGGGGAAACCACTGCGTGGAACGCGTCTCGCCGTCTGCGCCGCGGCGGCTGGCGCGCTGCTCTCCGGCTTTGTCCCCGCGGTCGGCGCGGTGGCCGCCCCGGCCTCCGGCACCCCGTCCGCGATGCGTGCCGCCGACGACCCGGCGACGGGCAACGAGGGCATGCCGGACGACGGTTTCGAGAACGAACCCGAGTCCGAGCAGGACGACTTCGCGGGAGCGGGAGCCGCGGCCACCGCCCCGTCCCCGCGCGCCTCCGCCCTCGCCGCCGACCCCGTCCCCGGCCGGGCCGGGGACTTCCGACTGGTGACGGGCACCGACATCTCCGGGCTCGTCACCAAGCTCGACGCCGCGCTTCCCCAGCAGGGCCTCACCGCACTCATGGAACAGGCCAACCGCCCCGCCGGCTGGGAGAGCGCCTGCGGAACCACCGGTATCTACGGCTCTGACCTGGCGGTCAACCACCGCGTCTGCTGGAAGAGCGACGACGCCGCCTCCTCGGAGTGGGTGCCGCAGGCCATCACCGGCGTCTCGGACGCGCAGGAGGACGAGGACTGGGGCACGTCCAACTCCGAGCCGATCGCCGTGGCCAGCTACGACGCGAAGAACCCGGGCCGCAGCGACTACGCCTCGGGCGCCGGTCAGTGCCTGGCCAGCCCGACGACGGACGCCTGCAACGAGAAGGGCATCCGGGTCAGCTTCTTCAACCAGGCCACCCAGATGTACCGCCACGTCCTGCTGGTCTGGCCGTACATGAACTCCAAGGACCACATCTCCTTCGACGCGCTGCACGCCCGCGAGGGCACGTGCGTCGGCACGGTGACGCCGTCCTGCGCCGCGCAGAACGGCATCCACGCGGGCGGCATGGTCTGGTACGGCAACTACCTGTACGTCGCCGACACCGCCAACGGCATGCGCGTCTTCGATCTGCGCAAGATCATGGACCTCAACCCGGACAACAACGCCGACGTCGACGACAAGACGCCGGACGGCCTCACCAGCAACGTCGTCGACCAGCGGCGCGTCGGCCGGCAGAACAACGTCTGGTACGGCTACGGCTACCGCTACGTCATGCCGCAGGTCGCCACGCTGAAGTTCAGCACGGCGAAGAACGGCGGCGAGACCGGCGGCAACCAGTGCTACGCCACCGGCCGCCCCAAGGCCTCGTACATCTCGCTGGACCGCACCGGCACCGACCACATGATCCTCGGCGAGTACTGCAACACCAACAACGGCGGCACCAGCCCCGGCCGGGTCGGCACCTACCCGATGACGGCGCTGACCGCCGCGGTCGAGGGCGCGCCCGGCACCGCCGCCGCGGCGGACCTGGCGTACGGCCTGCCGGCCGGGGCCACCTTCGGCGGCGAGGCCCTGTGGCACAAGATCCAGGGCGTCACCCGGTACGAGGGCGCGTGGTACTTCCACCGCAGCAACAGCTCCAGCAACGGCCGCCTGCTCCAGGCCACGCCTGGCACCGTCGGCGGAACGTCCCAGCTCGTCGGCAACCCGAAGATCCTTCAGTCCTCGATCGGCCCCGAGGACCTCTACCTCGCACACGGCCGCGGTGACGGCTTCGCACCGCAGCTGTGGTCGCTGAGCGAGCACGCGCCGAGCGTGTGCGGGCCGTGCGAGCGCGAGGTCTACAGCTACAACATGGCGGAAGTGATCAGCGACTTCGGCTGATCCGTACGTCCCGCGGTTCCACGTTCTACAGTCGGACCCATGGTTTCCGGTGAGGCGCCGCAGGCGGAGGGCAGTGTTCGGGTCGATGTCTGGATCTGGTCGGTCCGGCTGACGAAGACCCGTTCGCAGGCCGCTGCCGCCTGCCGCGCGGGTCATGTGAAGGTCGCGGGCGAGCGCGCCAAGCCCGCCCAGACGGTACGCGTCGGCGACGAGGTACGGGTCCGGCAGGCGGGCCGCGACCGGATCGTGGTCGTGTCGAAGATCGTGAGGAAGCGGGTCGGCCCGCCGGTGGCGGTGGAGTGCTACGTCGACAACAGTCCGCCGCCACCGCCGCGCGAGCTGGCCGTCCAGGTTCCCGTGCGCGACCGGGGCGCGGGCCGCCCGACGAAGCGGGACCGGCGCGAGATGGACCGGCTGCGGGGAGCCGACCCGACGCAGTGAGGCGCCCCGCGCCGTGATCCGCGGCGGGGGCTCAGAGCACGATCACGGTCTTGCCGCGCGCCCCGCCCGTCCGGTTCCGGTCCAGGGCCTGCGGGGCGTTCTCCAGCGGGAGTTCGGCATCGACGGGTACCCGCAGCACGCCCTCGGCGGCGCCCGCCGCCAGCACGTCGAGCAACACCGGGCTGGGCTCCAGCCGGAAGTCGATCCCGGTCACGCCCGCGGGCAGCGCGGCCCCGGCCGCGACGCCCCGGGTGGTGACGGCGACACCCCCGCGGCGCACCGGCGCGGCCCGTTCCGCGAAGGTGTCCGGAGCGGTGGAGACCAGGTCGACGACGGCGTCGACGCCGTCCGCGCAGCTCTCCCGTACCGCCGCGTCGAGCGGGCGCACGGTGGTGTCGATCGTGACGGCGGCGCCCAGCTCCGCCATCCGCCGGTGCTCATCACCGCGCACCACGGCGATCACCCGGATACCGCGGGCCGAGGCGAGCTGGGTCAGATAGCTGCCGACGCCGCCCGCCGCACCGATCAGCAGCAGCGTCTCGTGGCCCCGGAGCGCCACGGTCTCCAGGAGCTGCGCCGCGGCCATTCCGGCGGACGGCAGCGCGGCGGCGGCGCGCAGGGAGAGGCCGGGCGGTACGGCGGTGACGGCGGAGTCCTGCGGTACGGAGACGTAGTCGCAGTAGCTGCCGCCCCCGCTCGGGCTGGGCCGGGCGACCCGGCCGAAGACCAGGTCGCCGACCCGGAAGCGGTTGTGGCCGCTGCCGATCATGTCGACGTGTCCCGCGAAGTCGGCCCCGACCACCAGCGGGAACACCTGCGGCGTCGCCCCCTCGTCCGGGGCGCCGCGGGCCGACTGCCAGTCGGACGGGTTGAGCGCGGCGTACGCGATCCTGACCCGCACCTCTCCGGCCTGCGGCTCGGGCTTGGGCAGTTGCACCAGCTCGGGGTCGGCCCGGAACGCGCCGACGGCTATGGCTCGCATGCGGAAGACCTCTCAGTCGCCCCCGGTCCGGCACTCACGGGAACCACTCTTCCCCGGCCCGCCCGTCACCGCACGTCGGCGCCGGGCCCCGCTCTTTCCCGGCCCGTCCGTTACTCCACGTCGGCGCAGGGCTCGGTTCTTTCCCGGCTCGCCCGTTACCGCATGTCGGCGCCGGGCTGCGCTCTTTCCCGGCCCGCCCGTCACCGCACGTCGGCGCCGGGCCCCGCTCTTCCGCCGCCCGGAAAGGCCCTCGACCGCCGCCGCGCGAGCAGCGCGCCGACCGTCACCACCAGCCCCACCGCGCACACCGTCCACGCGGTCACGCGCAGTGAGCTGGTCAGCGCGTCGTACACCGCCGCCGCCCCCGCCGTCTCGTCCCCCGGCACCTCGGACAGCACCCGGCCCCGGGCGACCGCCACCACCGCGCGCAGCACCAGCGCTCCCAGCACGAAGCCCAGCCCGGTCAGTGCGAGGGCGCCCAGCGCGGCGGTCCCGGAGCGGCGGCGCCCCGGACCGCCGCCGCGCGCCCAGGCCCCGGCCACCGCCAGGACGGCCAGCACCACGGTCGCCACGGCGGGCCACACGCTGCCGCTGCGCAGCAGCCGGAAGGTCTGGCGCAGCTGGTCGGCCCGGTCGGCGGAGATCAGGGTGATGTCGGTGTGCTGGACCGGGATGCGGTCGGCGAACGGCACCCCGTTCTCCTCCAGGTTCCGCTTGACCTGCGCGGTCACGGGCGCCAGGTCGATGGTCACGGCCTCGCCGGTGCGGCCGTTCAGGGCGGCGGTGACGGCTTCGTGGGCGGTGCGGTTGGCGGTGGTCCAGGCGTCCTGGAAGGCGTCGGTGGTGGTGAAGGAGAGCACGGCCTGGTGGAGGAAGTCCCGTACGGCGCCCTGGAGCGGCCCGGCGTCGATCTGCTGCATCGCCCCGTCGGTGATGAGGCCGGCGACGGTGCTCTGGACGTCGGGGTCGTCGGCGAGCGGGCCGACCGCGGCGACGTAGCGGTCGGTGTTGTCGATCTCCAGGTCGACCCAGGCGGACAGCGCGCCGACCGGGACGAGGACGGCGAGCAGCACCACCAGTACCGCCGAACAGGCCGCCGAGAGATACGTCCGCACCCTCCCAGGGAAGCGTGCGGACGGGCGGTGCGCCCCGGGCCGTACGCCATCCGAGTTGCCGGGTGACCCGGCCGGGTGTGCTCTGGAGGGGACAGGAGCCACGGAAGGAGAACTCCGCCATGTCCACACACGCAGCAATGACAGCGCGCGGCCGGACGGGACCGCGGGCTCGGGCACACGGGCACAGCGCGCTCTCCTGGGCGATCCCCGTCGTACTGGGCGGGGCGTACGGCCTGTACGCCTCGTTCATCCTCCGCAACAACGGCGCGACCGGCTACCGCCAGTTCTGGTACGGCCTGATCACCGCGGTGGTGCTGGCCGTCCTCTGCTTCGCGCTGGGCCGGGTCCAGCACCGCATGATCCCCCTCGTGCGGGGAGCGTGCTACGGCGCGCTGACCGCGGCGGCGATCGGCCTGCTGGTCGGGCTGACCGGGTCGAGTGTCCTGCGCTCCACGGGCCTGGGCGTCTCGGTCGGCGTCGGCATGTTCATCACCGCGTTCTACCTCTTCTACACCCACGAACAACAACGGACGTAGCCCCCGGACAGCGGAGCGGGCCCGTACGCGAAGGCGTACGGGCCCGCTCCTTCATGTCCGTGCGACGCGGTCGCGGTCAGTTGCGTACGACCGTCACCGGGCACGACGCGTGCTGGGTGACGTGGAGGCTGACCGAGCCGAGCAGGGTCGCCTTGAAGCCGCTGTAGCCGCGCGCCCCGACGACCAGCAGGTTGGCGCCCTTGGACCGGTCCAGCAGGGACTGGGCCGGGTTACCGATCACCACGACCTTGCTGACCTTCGCCGCGCCCTCGGCGCCCAACGCCTCCTCCAGCGTCTCGTTGAGGGCCACGGTCGCCAGGGCCTGCGGGTCGAAGTCCTCCGGCAGGCCGGGCATCATCGACGCCCAGCTCGTCGCGGGGTACTCCCAGCTGTTGACGGCCTCCACCGTGTCGCCGGTCAGCTCCGCCTGGCGTACGGCCCAGTGCAGAGCCTTGACCGACGACTCGGAGCCGTCAACGCCCACCACGATCCTGCCCATCACTGCCTCCAGCTCGGTTCGGCTCAGTGCGCATCTTTCGGTGCAACTCTAATCAAACCGGGCGGTCGGGCAGGAGGCGGGGTCAGTCCAGCCGGAGGTCGGCGAGCTGCTGCTCGAACGGCACCACCTCGTCGTCGAGCCCCGGCGTCCGGGACGCCCCGGACGCCGCCCGTCCGCCGGTGAGCATGTCCGCCAGCTCGCCCCCGGCGCGCCGGATGCGGGAGGGCAGGCCCTCGGTGTACTCGTCGCCGGACGCGCCCCAGTCCTCCGAGGCCGCGTACACGGACGTCGGTACGACGGTGGCCCGCAGGTAGGCGAAGAGCGGGCGCATCGCGTGCTCCAGCACCAGCGAGTGGCGGGCGGTGCCGCCGGTCGCCGCGATCACGACGGGCTTGCCGGTCAGCGCGGTGTTGTCGATCAGGTCGAAGAACGACTTGAACAGCCCGCTGTACGAGGCGGTGAACACGGGCGAGACGGCGATCAGTCCGTCCGCCTCCACGACCTCCTTGATCGCCGCGTCCAGGTCAGCCGGCGGGAAGCCGGTGACCAGGTGGTTGGCGATGTCCACGGCCAGGTCGCGGAGGTCGATCACCCGGACCTCGACGGGGCGGTCCTGCCCGGCCAGCAGCCGCTCACGGGCGGCCCCGGCCACCCGCTCGGCCAGCAGCCGGGTCGAGGACGGGCTGCTCAGCCCGGCCGATACGGCGACGATGCGCACGGGCTCGGTGGCGAACACGGTCGTCACGGTGGTCATGCCTCCTTCGTGGCCGACGTGGCCGACGTGGACGATGCCGCGCCGCGGGCGGCGACGACGGCCGGGTGGACGGGCGCGGAGTCCGGAACCCCGGCCGGACGCAGTGCGGCGAACTCCTTGCGCAGCACCGGGACGACCTCCTCGCCGAGGAGATCGAGCTGCTCCAGGACCGTCTTCAGCGGCAGCCCCGCGTGGTCCATCAGGAACAGCTGGCGCTGGTAGTCGCCGACGGCGTCACGGAACGACAGGGTCCGCTCGATGACCTCCTGCGGCGAGCCGACGGTCAGCGGCGTCTCCCGCGTGAAGTCCTCCAGGGAGGGCCCGTGTCCGTAGACCGGCGCGTTGTTGAAGTACGGGCGGAATTCCCGCACCGCGTCCTGCGAGTTCTTCCGCATGAACACCTGGCCGCCGAGGCCGACGATGGCCTGTTCGGCGGTGCCGTGCCCGTAGTGGGCATAGCGCCGGCGGTAGAGGGCCACCATCTTCTTGGTGTGCTCCATGGGCCAGAAGATGTTGTTGTGGAAGAAGCCGTCGCCGTAGTACGCGGCCTGCTCGGCGATCTCCGGGGAGCGGATCGAGCCGTGCCAGACGAACGGCGGGACGCCGTCCAGCGGACGCGGGGTCGCGGTGAAGGACTGCAGCGCCGTACGGAACTTGCCCTCCCAGTCGACGACGTCCTCCCGCCACAGCTTGTGCAGCAGGGCGTAGTTCTCGATGGCGAGCGGGATGCCCTGGCGGATGTCCTTGCCGAACCAGGGGTAGACCGGGCCGGTGTTGCCGCGGCCCATCATCAGGTCGACGCGGCCGTCCGCGAGGTGCTGGAGCGTCGCGTAGTCCTCGGCGATCTTCACCGGGTCGTTGGTGGTGATCAGCGTGGTGGACGTGGACAGGATCAGGTTCTCGGTGCGGGCGGCGATGTAGCCGAGCGTGGTCGTCGGTGAGGACGGGACGAACGGCGGGTTGTGGTGCTCACCGGTCGCGAAGACGTCCAGGCCGACCTCCTCCGCCTTCTGCGCGATGGCGAGCGTGGCCTTGATCCGCTCGTTCTCGGTCGGGGTCCTGCCGGTCGTCGGGTCGGTGGTGACGTCTCCGACGGTGAAGATGCCGAACTCCATGGCCCGCCTCCAGAAACCTAGTTTCGTTGAACTTTGAACTATCTGAACACACCCTACAACGGAGCACCCCCCTGACCTATTCCACGGGGGGTACGCGGCCGGGCCGTACCCTGGAACGGACGCGCGGACCGGCCCCGGGCCGTCTCGTCGACGGAGGAGCGGCAGTGGGCGGGACCGGCGGGAGCGAACGCTGGAAGGAGCGGGGCGTCATGCTGCGCGTCTTCGTCTACGTCTTCGCCACGCACCTCTTCGCGGGCTTCGTCTGGATCCTCTTCTACGTCGGCGAGCACGCCAAGAAGTAACGGCGCGGGCGGCAAGGGCTCCAGCTAGGACGTGCCCTGTTTTCGGCGCACCAGCTCGGTGATCCAGACCGGTGCGTACGGGGAGGTGCAGCCCGGCGGCGTCGGATAGTCCCTGAGCACGCCCAGCCGCTCGCCGATGGCGATCGCGCGGGCACGGTGCTCCGCGTACGCGATCCCGATCCGGGCCAGGCAGTGGTTCATCGACCACTGGAGGGGCCCGGGGGCGTCCTTCATTCCGGCCTCGATGACATCCAGCAGCCCCGCGGGATCGATGCCCCCGGACCGCTTCGCCACGCGGTCGGCCGTCAGCTCCCACCCGGCACTCGCGACCACCGGGTCCGGATCGGGCAGCCAGGCCAGGCGCAGCTCCTCCGCGTGCGGGCTCTTCCTCACCACATTGCTCACGAGCCAGTCCCGCACCTTGGGCGTACGGGCCCCGCGCAGCATGGCGTCCAGCTCCCCGGCCGGGAGCTCCTTCGGGCGGCAGACGAGGACCGACAGGAGCCTGGCCGCGCTGTCGTCCGTCGCCCAGAGCCCGCGGGCCAGCTCGGGCCGGGGCCCCAGCCGCTTCGCGAGCGCCCGCAGCTTGCCGAGGTTCACTCCGTGGTCGTCGCCGTGCCTCTCGTTCACGGCACGCGTCCGCGGATCCGCCAGGGCGTCCAGCTCGGCCCTCACCTCGGTGACGGTCGTCCCGTCCGGCCCCGTACCGGCCATCCGCTCCTCCTGTGCCTCACGCGCCTTTCTCCACGCTACGGCCGTGACGCGGCAGCCGCTTCAGGGGGGCGGTCGCCGGCACGGGACACCGGGGGCGGTGTCCGGCACGTCCCGAAGCGACGCCCCCGCGCCGTCCGGGGGACGTCGTAGGACCCCGGCCGTACCAGGACCGGCCCTCAGGACCGATGCGGGGCGCCGGAGCGGACACCTACGCTGCGGGCCGATGGTGCGCGGCCACGCGCACCGCCAGCCGCGGAGGAGACCTCCCCTCCGCGCGCACCGCCGACCACTCAGGAGCCTCCGTGCCGTTCCCCGCCGCCACCCACATCCGCCTCGCCCGCCCGTCCGGGGACCTCGCCGCGGCCGAGCGGTTCTGGGCGGACGGCCTCGGGCTGACGGTCCTGTTCCGCGCCGACGCGGGCCGGGAGCCCGGCACGCACGACCTGCTCATGGTCGGTCACCCGGACGCGACCTGGCACCTCGAACTCGTCCACGGCGGCGACCACCCCGCAACCCCCCGCCCCACCGAGGAGGACCTGCTCGTCCTCTACTACGACGGCCCGGTCCCCGAGGAGACGGTGCGGCGCCTGCTGGACCACGGCGGCACCCGTGTCCCTTCCCCGAACCCGTACTGGAACGAGTGGGGCGTCACCATCGAGGATCCCGACGGCTACCGCCTCGTCCTCTGCCGTCGCGGCTGGTCGAATTCCTGAGGGACGACGCGGTGGCCGAGGCCGGTCGGTCGCGGCGCCGCCGCTCCGGGAAGGCCGGGACGGCCAGCACGCGGCAGGCCGCGCGAGATCCGCTGCCCCGCGCAGCCCGCACCTCGGCCGCGCGAGCCGGAGCCCGGGGCGTGCGGCGGGCGTGGACTGGTGCTGGTGGCGGCGCTGGCGGATCGGTGGGGGTACGGGGCCCGGTCCGGGCCGGGAAAAGTCGTGTGGGCGCAACCCGGGCGCGTTAGGCTCGCGGCATGACCTTCACGCCGTGCCGGAACTGGTGGCGCTCCTTCTAGGAGCGGCCGCCTGCCTCTGCACGGAATCAGGGCCGTTCGTCCACGGACGGCCCTTTTCGCTGCCCTCATGAGGGCCGTCCTCCCGCCGCCGCGCTCGCGATCGTGGCCAGCACCCCCAGGAGAGACCTCATGAGCACCGTCGCCGTACCGTCCGGCCAGCAGCGGCGTACCGCTGAGCTGGAGGACCGCATCAGCCGGGCCCCGGAGACGTTCCGGGTGATGACCGGGGACCGGCCGACCGGGCCGCTCCACCTCGGGCACTACTTCGGCACCCTCCACAACCGCGTCCGGCTCCAGGACGCCGGGGTGGACGTCTTCGTGATCATCGCGGACTACCAGGTGCTCACCGACCGGGACGTCGCCGACCGGCTCACCGCGCACATGGAGGGGCTGCTGCTGGACTACCTCGCCGCCGGGATCGACCCCGCGCGGGCGACGGTCTTCAACCACAGCGCCGTGCCCGCGCTCAACCAGCTGCTGCTGCCGTTCCTGAGCCTGGTCTCCGTCGCCGAACTGAACCGCAACCCCACCGTCAAGGACGAGATCGCGCACTCCCGGCAGTCCTCCGTCAGCGGGCTGATGTTCACCTACCCGGTGCACCAGGCCGCCGACATCCTGTTCTGCAAGGGCAACCTGGTGCCGGTCGGGCAGGACCAGCTGCCGCACCTCGAAGTCACCCGGACCGTCGCCCGCCGCTTCAACGAGCGGTACGGGGAGGTCTTCCCGGAACCGGACGCGCTGCTCTCCGCCGCTCCGCTGCTGCTGGGCACCGACGGCACCAAGATGAGCAAGAGCCGGGGCAACGCCGTCGCGCTGCGTGCCGACGCGGACGAGACCGCCCGGCTGATCAGGGGCGCGCGGACGGACGCCGAGCGGCACATCACGTACGACCCCGAGAACCGGCCCGGGGTGGCCTCCCTCGTCCTGCTGGCGGCGCTCTGCCAGGACCGCGACCCGCACGCGGTGGCCGAGGAGATCGGCGCAGGCGGTGCGGCGGCGCTCAAGCGGACGGTGACCGAGGCCGTCAACGCCCGGATGGAGCCGATCCGGGCCCGCCGGGCCGCGTACGCGCAGGACCTGGGGTACGTCCGGTCGGTGCTCCGGGCCGGGAACGAGCGGGCCAACGAGATCGCCTCGGCGACCCTGGCCGAGGTACGGGAGGCGATGGGCGCGGTGATCTGAAGGTCAGGCGTCCGGGGCGGGCCAGGCGTCGCGGGACACGAGGTCCAGGACGAGCGCCGCGATGTTCCAGGCGTCGTCCGCGCCGCTGTGGTGGCGGCCCTCCAGGGGGAGGCCCGCCACCTCCAGGGCCTGGGCCATCCCGGGGCGCTTGCGCAGGCCGTGGGCGGCGGTGAACGGGATCTTGGCGTTGGTGTGGTGGCGGCCGAAGGGGTACGGGGTGCCGGTCGCCCGGCACTGGCGGGTGAACTGGTTGCGGTCGTAGTCGCCCCAGCTCGTCCAGGGGCGAGAGCCCGCCCGGTGCTCGGCGGCCAGCAGGCGGCAGGCCTCGGCGAAGGAGATCCCCGTGCTCACCTCGGCCTGGGTGAGGCCGGTCAGCCCGGTGCAGAAGGCGCTGACCGAGGAACGGGCGGGCCGGACCAGGACGCGATGGCGGGCCACCCTCTCGGCCGCGCGCAGATCGACGACGGTGAGCCCGATCTCGATGATCTCGCTGACCGCGCCGGGCGGCGGCTGGCCGTCCCAGCAGGTCGCCTCGATGTCGATCACGTTGAGGAGTCCGGGGGCCGTGTCCATGGGCGGCAGGGTAGGCGGCGCGGGACGTGTCCGGCATCCGGGTTTCCGCGCGCTGTCCGGCATCCGGGTTTCCGCGCGCTGCCCGGAGGCCGGGCTTCCGGACGCCCGGCCTCCGGTCCCGTGGTCAGCGCCTGGGCGCCGTGCTCCGGCTGCGGCGCAGGAGTTCGGCCAGGCCCCGGCGGGTCGCGGCGATCACCACACGGTCCTCGGGGAGCAGGACATGCCCGGGGTGCAGGTCCCAGATCAGCCCGGACGGATGGCCCGGAGCCGGAGTGCCGGGGAAGGCCAGGTCCGGGCGGCGGTCGCCGGGCGGGGTGGCGTCCAGCGCGAGGACCCGCCAGGCGCCCGCCTGGAAGGCCTGCTCCACCGTGCGGCCCTCCAGCTGCGGATGGCCCGCCACGTTGATCGCCGCGAAGAGCATCACCTTCCGCTCGACCGGGATCGCGCCCAGGATCTGGCGCCCCATCATGGCGACCGCGAAGGACGGCGCGGCCAGGTGCGAGACGGAACGGGAACGGGTCACGGCGTTGGGGTGGGCGGTGCGCAGGGTGCGGTAGACGGCGGTGGCGAACTCGTCGTCGTACAGCCGCAGCGCCACCCGCAGGTCCGGCTTGACCGAGCGGGCGTAGAGCGCCGCCTCCAGGTTGGTGGTGTCGGCGCTGGTCAGCGCGAGCAGGGCCCGGGAGCGCTGGATCTTCGCCGCCTCCAGCACGCCCTCCTGCGTGACGTCCCCGAGGACCACCGGCACATGCAGCCGCCGGGCCACCGGGATGCCGCGCGCGTTCGGGTCGTCCTCCACGCACACCACCGGCACGCCCAGTTCGCGCAGCCGGACCAGCACCCGCGTACCGATCTTGCCCAGCCCGAGCAGCACCACGTGGCCGGACAGCCCGCGCGGCGGACGGCGCAGCGAGGAAGCGGTGCGCAGCGAGCCGAACGCCTCCAGCACCCCCGCCACGAGCAGCGGCAGCAGCATCAGCCCGGCCACGCCGGACAGGAGCTGGATGACCTGGCGGGCCGTCTTGTCGCCGATCGCCGGGTCGCCCATCGCGAACAGGTCGAGCAGGGTGAGGTACGCCGCGTGCAGCGGGGTGTCGCCGGTGGTCAGCGTGGAGGCGACGGCGAGCGCCAGCACGGCCAGGCCGACCCCCAGCGCCGACCAGCGCAGCCGCCGTGAGAAGACCTGGCCGAGCGGCGCGCCCCGGCCGCCCATCCGGGGCGTCGGTCCGCTCGGTCCGGCCTGGCTGATCGCCTCCAGGACGACCGTGCCGCGCCCGGTGGCCGCCGCGATCTGCCGTGCGTCGGGCAGCAGCCGGGGCCCCTCGTCGCCGCTGCTGTCGGAGCCCTCGGTGCCCGCCGGGTCGTGGGTGGTGGAGGAGAGCAGGGCGAGGGTGCACAGGCCGGGGTCGGCGATCTGGCCGCCGCCGGGCGGGGTGCGTTCGGCGGCGCGCAGCAGCAGGCCCTCCGCCTGGATGACCTTGCTGGAGCCGGTCAGGACGGTGGCCGCGAGGGCGGGGGCGGCGGTGTCGGCGTCGGACAGCACGGTGGTGGAGGCGTCCAGGGCGGCCCGGTCCAGGCCCGGTGCGGCGACGGCGGCGGCCTGGTCGAGCAGGGTCTCCAGGTGCTGGCCCAGCTTGCGGTTGTAGAGCCGGATGACCAGGCGGAGCCGGGGGTTGATGCGGCGGGCGGTCAGCGCGGCCCGGATGTTGCGTTCGTCGTCGTCGTAGACCAGGGCCAGCGCGGTGGCCGTTCCCACGCCCGCTTCCTCGAAGGCCTCGTCGGACGGCTCGGGGGCCTCCAGGATGCGGACGGGGTCGACCCCGGCGTTGGTGTCGTCGCCGAGCCGGGACGCGCCGCTCTGGGAGTCCGTGTCGTCCGGGCCGCCCGAACCGGCGGCGCCATGGGCGCCGTTCGCGCCGTTGCGGTTCATCGCCGAGGAGACCCGCCCCAGCAGCGTGGCCAGACCCCGCCCGGCGAGGGGCAGTTCGGGGCGGCGCGCGTCGCGGCCGGGCGGCAGGACGAGGGTGACCCGCTCTCCGTACACGTAGCGCAGCTCGACGGCGAGCCGCCGGGCCAGCGCGTCGTCACCGCAGACGACCATGTGTCCGCTGAACGGGGAGCGTTGGGGCTGTTGGGGAAGTGGGGGCACGCGTCCCAGCATGCCTTGCTCCTTCGCTCCGTGGGGGGTTGGCCGGACGGAAGGTTCTACTCCTGTGGCGGGGCCGCGTGCCGGGCCGAGGGGTTGGCCAGGGCGTGGCGGGGCCCGGTGACGCGGACGATCGCCGTCTCGACCGCCGCGATCCGGTCCGCGAGCAGCCCGAGTGCGGCGACGGCCCGGGTCATCGGGTCGCCGTCCGGGCCGCCGAGGGCCTGGGCGCGGACGTAGGAGGCGGTGATCGCGGCCCAGCGCTCGGACTGCCCGGGGGTGAGCCGTCCGCGCAGTGCGGCCAGCTTGAGCAGGTTCGACTCGGCGCCGCTGGTCAGCGTCTGGGCCTCGCCCGCGTAGTGGTCGTCGACGACGGCGCGGAGCTCCGCCTCGTTCATCACCGGCACGATCCGCTCGGCGATCTTGTTCATGTCGCGGTACGAGCCCTGGAGCCGGAACGGCGGCTCGGTGCGCGTCGCGTCGGTCCGCGCCGCCGAGGCGATGTACGCGGAGTTCACGGCCAGCACCGTGTCCCGGGCGGTCAGCAGATGGCGCAGCACCGCCGTGATCCGGTCCGTCTCGGCGGGCGTGTACGGGTGCTCCAGCCGGTCCGCTCGCGCCGAGGGGTCACCGGAGGCGAGCCGGACGAACAGGGCGAGGTCCTCGCGGGAGCGCCCGGCGAGCGGGGCCAGTACCGGGTTGGCGGTCAGCGCGTTCTCCACGAAGCTCAGCGCGAAGACGTCCTCCCGGCCGGTCAGCACCTCGCCCAGGTTCCAGACGTCGGCCCGGTTGGCGAGCATGTCGGGGATGCGGAACCGCTCGCCCGACTCGGTGTACGGGTTGCCCGCCATGCAGACCGCGAACCGCTTGCCCCGCAGGTCGTGGCTGCGCGGTTCGCCGTCGCGGACGCCCTCGATGCGGCGGGTGGCGTCGCAGAGCGGGATGAACTTCTGGAGCAGCTCCGGCGAGGTGTGCTGGATGTCGTCCAGGTAGAGGAGCGTGTTGTTGCCGGACTCCAGCGCGAAGTTGATCTTCTCGATCTCCCGGCGGGCGGTCGCGGTACGGGCCTGGGCGGGGTCGAGCGAGGTCACGTCGTGGCCCAGGTTCGGCCCGCTGACCTTGACGAGGACCAGGCCGAGCCGGTCGGCGACGTACTCCATCAGCGTCGTCTTGCCGTAGCCGGGCGGGGACACCAGCAGGAGCAGGCCCTGCGCGTCGGTGCGCCGGCCGGCGTCGGCGGTGCCGAGCTGCTTGGCCAGGCTGTCGCCGATCAGCGGCAGATAGACCTCGTCCAGCAGCCGGTTGCGGACGAACGCCGACATGACGCGCGGCCGGTGGTCGTCCAGCCGCAGCCGGGACCGCTCGGCGTTCACCAGGGCGGTGCGGCGGCGCTGGTAGGCCCGGAAGCCGGGGACCGTCACGGCACGGAACTCGGCGGTACGGGCGAGGAGTTCGTCGATCCGGACGGTCAGGGTGCCCCGGTCGATGCGGGGGTGGGCGGCGAGCAGGCCGTCCACCCGGGCGGTCAGCGGGGCCTCGTGGTCGTAGCGGTCGAGGACCCCGGCCGGGCACAGCTCCACGGCGACGGCCTCCGCGAGGTCGCCCGCGTCGGTCCCGGCACCGCTCGCGGCGGCGTACGCGCCGAGCCAGCCCTCCACGAGCTGGCGGCGGGCCGGCAGGTCGTCCCCGAGCGCGGCGAGGTCGTCGTCGTACGCCGACGTGCCGGTCGTACGGCGGAACTTGTCCAGGAAGGTGCGGACGGACGCGCTGGTGACGAACCCGTCCGGGCCGCTGGTCAGCTCCTCGAAGAGGTACGCGGCGACGGCCGCCGGGTCCGCGCCCGCCTCCTCGCCGGAGAGCTCCGCAGCCCACTGCTGGCGCAGGGCGTCCACCGCCGTGGCGAGCCCGAAGGTCTCCCGGGCGCGGGCCAGCGAACGGGCCCGCCGGGTCCACGAGACACGCCGCGCCTCGTTCGCCCCGTACGCCCAGAAGAGCTGGGCCGCCGCCCGCACGGTGGGCGGGAAGCGCAGCAGCCCGGCCCCGGAGCGCAGCCGCAGCAGGGTGGCGAGGATCGCGGTGGCGTCCTCGTCGTGGACGCCCCGCTGATACCCCTCGTCGTACGAGGCTGCCGCCGACTCCCGTACGAGCGCGGCGAGTCCGGCCGGGTCCAGGGCGGCCAGGGTGTCCGCCCCGTGCTCGTCGAGCAGCCGGGCCGCCAGGTGTTCGCCCCGGTAGACCAGGGGCGACTCCGAGGGCAGGGTCTGCTCCCAGTACGGGCGGGTCGCCTCGAACTCCGGATCGGCGACCGGGGCCCGGTAGTCCGTGCCGGTCAGCGCGAAGGCGAGCCGGTCCCCGTGCGGGACGAGTGTCAGGTCGAAGGGCTGGGTGTTCACCGCGAACCGGTGACGTCCCAGCCGGATCGTGGCGCCGCCGTCCGCGTACAGCTCGCCCCGGTCGCGCAGCGCCCGGCCGGCTTCCTGACGGGCGGCGAGCAGCCGGCCGTCCAGCTCCTCGGCCCGCACCGGGTCACCGAGTCCGCGCAGTTCGTCGGCGGTGCGGCGGATCTTGGCGACCATCGGGTCGGAGGCGAAGTAGGTGTGGACGGCGTCGGTGTCCTCCAGCGCGAGCAGCCGCCGGGAGACCGTCTCCAGGACCCGGGCCGCCGAGTCCGCCAGCCGCTCGGCGCGCCGGGCGCGGGCGTCCTGGAGGGTCTGCTTACGGGCCGAGAACGCCTCGTACACCTCGGTGCGGCGCTCGGCCAGCTCGGCGAGGAAGTCGTCGAACTCCGCGAACCGTGACTCCAGGTTCTCCAGCTGGAGCAGCAGCCGGGACAGCTGCTCGTCGCAGGCGTCCGGGGTGTCGGCGGCGGCGAGCGCCCCGGTGACGGCCTGCCCGAGCAGCGCGAACTCGGCGGCGAACTCGGCCCGCCCCTCGTGGTCGAGGAGTGCGCGGCGGCGCGCTTCGAGGGTGGCGCGGGCCCGGTTGACGCCGCCGAGGACCTCGGCGATCCGCTCCAGGATGCCGGTGCGGACGGTGGTGTCGCCGATGTCGAGCCCGGTGACGACGTCCGTGACGGTGCTCAGCCCGTCCGTCATCCCGCCCAGCCGCTCGCCCAGGGCCGTCGCGTCGGCGACGGTGGCGAGGCCGGACGCCTCGGTGGTGAGGCGGTCGATGTCCTGGTGGTAGGCGGTGAACGCGTCGTCCCGGCCGAGGAAGGCGACGGCGCGCTGGCCGGCCGATTCGAGGTCGGCGGTGGCCTGGGCGGACAGCTCGGCGAGCCGGTCGGTGTCGGCGTACCGCATCTCGGCGAGGGTGGCCAGATGGCCGTGCGCGCGGCGCAGCGCGGTGAGCTGTTCCACCCAGGCGGCGGCCGAGCGGGGCGCCTCGCCACGGACCCGGCGGACCAGGGCGGTGAGGTCGTCGTCGGCGGCGGCGAGCGCCTCGGCGGCCTGCCGGGTCAGCTCCCGTACCGTCTCGAACTCGACGACGACCTGCTCGGCGGTGGCCCGCAGCTCTTCCAGCGGCTCCTCCAGCGCGCCGAGTTCGGGATCGGCGAGCCAGTGGTAGCGGTCGGTGGCACGGGTGCAGTCGGCGACCAGGCGCGCGTACACGGCGGCGGTCGGTGTCGTGTCGGCGGCGCTGTGTGCCAGGGCCAGGCAGTCGGAGATCCCGCGCACCAGATCGGCGTTGCCGACCCGGGCGAGCGGGCCGGTCCCGGCGGGGCGGGAGGCCGCGTAGGTGTCGGAGACGTACGGGGTGCGCCAGCGCTGCACGGCGTGGACCCGGGCCGGTTCGTCGCCGGTGCGCAGCAGGACGAGGGTGCCGTCGTCGAGCAGGGCGTGGCCCCGGCCCTGGAGCGGGGTGGCGACCTCCTGCCGGATCAGGTTGTACGGCAGGAGCAGGGCGCGGCCGTCGTCGGGGGAGCGGAAGACGTAGAGGACGTCCTCGCCGTTCGGGGAGCGCAGGGCGCCCTCGAAGACCGGGGTGGTGAGCGGTTCGGCGATGTCGAAGGTCTTGGCGGTGCCGGTGGTGAGGTAGTAGCCGCCGGGGAAGATGATCCCCTGGTCCTCGGGGAGGCGGTGACAGGCCGGTCCGATGCCGTCCAGCCGTCGTACGGTGCCGAGCAGCGAGTTGAAGACCAGGTACCGCCAGGTCTCCTCGTTGTACGGGCGGACCCGGAGCAGGATCAGCGGCCCGATCGTGGCGTGCCCGACCTCGGCGTCGGCCAGCGACTGGAGCGGTTCGGCGACCGGTTCCCGGTAGATCCCCTCGGGGGTGTCCGTGTCGTTGACCGCTTTGACGGTGAGGTGGCCGCCGAGCGTGTCGACGAAGAGCGGGGCGTGGTCCGGGCTGTCCCCGCCGACCGCGATGTGCGGGTGGCGGCCGGGCACGTGGGCCTCGCGGCCCGCGACGGTCCAGGTGAAGTCGTGCGAGGGCGGGAAGACGTGGTCGCGGTCGCCGCGCGCGTCGAGGAAGTCCCCCGGCGCACCGTCCGGACCGAGCGCCCAGCGCAGCACGCGGACACCGTCCGCGCTTTCCCCGGTGCGGAAGACGGCGAGCAGTCTGCCATCGGCCCGGCGCAGCCGCAGCAGGCGGGCGTCGCGGTAGTAGCGGTGCAGGGCGGTGAACTCGCGGACGAAGCCGGTGTCGGCGAGCGGTCCGTCCGTGTCCGGTGACCCCAGCTCCGGGCCGTAGCGGGCGAAGACCTCGGCCACCTCGGCCGGGTCGGCCGCCGCTGGTCCGCGTGCGAAGCCGAACAGCAGCCGCCCGCCGACGGCCACCAGGTCGCGGGCGACGGCGGCGTGGGCGGTGCGGATCTGCTCGGTGCCGGTGAGCCGGAGCGCGGTGGAGCCGAACTCCTCGGTGCGCCGGGTGTTCAACCGCTCCGCGCGGCGGGCCAGTTCGGCGGCCCGCTCGCCGAGCCGTCGGCGCAGCACGTCGTACGTCCCCGCGTCCACGGGGCCGCCGGCGGGCGCTGCGGTCGCGGTGTCGGTGTCCATGCGTACGGCTCTCCCTGCGAGGTGGGTGGTGCGGTGCGGTGCGTCGCGTCGCGGTGTCCGGCCGGGGGCCGGTCACGTCGCGCGTGCGGGTTCCGCGCGGGCCCGGAGCGGCTGGGCCGGGCGTGGCCCGGAGCGGTCCGTGGCACGTGCGGACCGGACGCGTCCTGGCGTACGCGCGGGTCCTGTCGCGTCCCGGTGCCGGGCCCGTCCGGTGGTGGGCGGGCCCGGCACGGGCGGGTCAGACGGCCGGGGCCGATCCGTTCCGCGCGGTGGGGACGGGGACGGGGGCGGCCTCCGGGGCGCCGGTGAGCGCGGAGGCCGGGAGGTCGGCGAGGCCCGCTTCCCGGGCGGCGGTCAGCAGCTGCTGGACCTGCCCGGCGGTGGCCCCGGCGCCCGGCGACTTCATCATCCGCATCAGCAGCGCGGACACGGTCAGGTCGCGCACGTCGCCGGTGGAGACCGAGCCGAGCACCCGGGTCAGGTCGTCGGTGAACGACGAGGTGCCGTCCAGCCACGGCCCGGCGAGGGCCTTCGCGGTGTCCGAGTTCGCCATGAACCCATCGAAGCTCTTGCCCATCGAGACCGCCGAGACCAGCCGGTCGAAGAAGACCGACTCCCCGCCGACGATGTCGATGTCGGCGTTCTCCAGGCCGGTGGCCAGCACCGTCGCCTGGGCCTCGGCCACCTGTCGCTGCACGTCGAGACCGGCCAGCCGGATCTCCTTCTCGGCGGCGAGCCGCAGCCGGTACTCCTCGTGGCCGCGCGAGGCGTCGTCCAGCGCCGCCATCGCGGCGGCCTTCTCGGTGAGCCCGGCCGCCTCGGCCTTCAGCTTCTCGCCGATCGCCGCCGCGTCGGCGGTGGCCTGTGCGTGGGTGCCCTCGGCGGTGGCGAGAGCCTTGAGCCGGGCGCCCTCGGCCTCCGCCCTGAGCCGGGCGGACGTGGCCTCGGCCTCGGCGCGACCGGCCTTCTCGATGACGTCGGCCTCTGCTTCGCGCACCTGTATCCCGGCGAGGCCGGGGGCGGCGGTCTCGGCCCGGACGCCCTCGGCGAGCCGCAGCTTGGCCTGCGCGTCCAGCTCCGCGGTCTTCAGCCGGGCCTCGGCGAGCGTCAGCTGCTCGGCGGCCAGGTGGGTGGCGGCGGCCTCGGCGGCCTCGGCCGCCTTGATGTCCTTGACCAGCTTCTCCTGGGCCTCCGCCTCGGCGGCGATGATGACCGAACGGCGGGTGCGCTCGGACTCCTCGACGGCCCGCAGCGTCCTGATGGACTCCTCCTGCTCGGCGACCGTGCGGTCCACCGCGATCCGCTCCCGGATCACATCGGCGACCTCGCGGCGCTCGGCCTCGACCTCCTTGGTCGCGGCGATCCGGTCCAGCTCGGTCTGCCGCTCGCGGCCGATGACCTCGATCAGCCGGTCCTTCTCGATCCGCTCGTTCTCCACGGCGATGACCCGCTCACGGTTCTTCTGCGCGACCGCGATCTCCCGGGCCTGGTTCTCCCGCTGGATGCCCAGCTGCTCCTCGGTACGGATGAACGCGGCCTGGGCGCCGAGCCGCTCCTCCTCCTGGACCTTGGCGGTGGCGGCCTCCTCACGGGCCCGCAGCGTCTCGACCTCGCGGCGCTGCTTGATCTCGGCCTCGGCCTGGCGGCGCTCCAGCTCCAGGATGGTCTCCCGGGCGTCGACGTCCTGCCGGGTGATCTCCTTCTGCTCGCTGCGCTGGAACTCGTTGGTGCGGACGTGCTCGATCGCGGTCAGCTCGGTGATCTTCCGGATGCCCTGCGCGTCCAGGATGTTGGCGCCGTCGAGCTGCTTCATCGGCGTCTGCTCAAGGAAGTCGATCGCCGCGTCGTCGAGGTGGTAGCCGTTCAGGTCGGTGCCGATGACCCGGATGATCCGGTCCCGGAACTCCTCGCGCTTGGTGTAGAGGTCGACGAAGTCCAGCTGCTTGCCGACGGTCTTCAGCGCCTCGGCGAACTTCGCGCCGAAGAACTCCTGGATCGCCGCCTCGTCGCTGGCCCGCCCGGTACCGATGGACTGGGCGACCTTGATGACGTCCTCGACGGTCTTGTTGACCCGGACGAAGAACGTGATGTGGATGTCGGCGCGGATGTTGTCCTGGCAGATCAGCCCCTCGCGCCCGGTGCGGCGGATCTCGATGGTCTTCACCGAGATGTCCATGGTCTCGGCCTTGTGCAGCACCGGGAGGACGACGGCGCCGGTGAAGGTGACATCGACCTTCTTGGTCTTGGAGATGATCAGCGCCTTGCCCTGCTCGACCTTGCGGAAGAGCCGGGTGAGGACGAGGAGCAGCGCTACGGCGATGAGCAGGACGACGGCGACGAGCACACCGAAGCCCAGGGTGATGGCATCCATGACAGTCCTTGACGGCTGGTGAGGAAGGAAGGGGTGAGGGGCGCGACGGCCCCGGCGGCGGCATCCTGCCGCCCGCGCGGCGGGACGGCGGCAGCGACGGCGGCCCGACAGCGGTGACAGCGGTGACGACGGTGATGACGGTGGTGGCGAAGGCGAACGGCGGCCCGGCCCGGCACGTGTGCGGCGCGGACGGTCAGCCGGTGCGGCGCTTCGCCCCGCGTGGTCGGGGCGTCGGCGGGCCCGGGTCCAGGGCCTTGTCGTAGGGCGAGACCCAGAAGAACTCGCCCTCCTCGTCGTACGCGTACAGCAGCCCGGCGCTGCCCGCGGTCAGGGCCGCGGGGTCCGCCGCAGCGAGCAGCCTGACCTGGACGATCGCGGTGGAGCCGTCGTCCGCGGCGACCTCGGCCTGCCCGAAGTCATCGCTGACCGAGCCGGTACGGACCGTGCACACCCGCCCCAGGAAGTCCTGGCGCGATGGCGGAGGCTCGTCCGGGAAGCGGCGGCGGAAGAGGCGCACCAGCACCCGCAGGACGATCAGCCCGAGCAGCAGCGCCCCGACGAGCACGGCACCGGCCAGCACGGCCCGGGTGAGGCCCGTGGCGGTGGAGCGGTGCAGCAGGACCGTACCGGTGAGCGCGGCGAACCAGCCGACGGCCGTGATCACGGACACCGAGACGGTGACCGGCACCCCGCCGGCCCCGGCCAGATCGGTGTCGAGGTCGCCGTCGAAGGAGTGGTGGTCGGCCGTGCCGGCCAGGACCAGGAGCCAGAAGGCGACGACGACGGCGAGGGCGGCACCGAACAGCACGGCGGGAAAGGAAGTTGCCGCGTTCAGGAACTCCCGCATCTTTCGGCCCCCTTGACTGGCGGGGTGGCCGGTGCGGGCCCGGATGCCGCGGCGCAGCCTGAAACAACGCCGCAGCAGCCGGGTCTTCCCCCGTGTCCCCCCGTGTTTCCCCCGGTTGGTGCTGACCGGATCGTGTCATGGGGGGCGAGCCAAAACATTGCCGGAATCCGGCAATATTTACTCCTCGTTGATGCCGGGCACCGGCACCGGAGGGTATGCGTTGAACAGGTGTGTCAATGCCGTGTCAGGACTGGAGGAGAGTGCGTGCAGGAGCCGGTGATTCCTGATGGGGTTCTGGGGGACTATGCCCGCATCCTGGCTGATGTGGCGGCCACCGGCCGCCGTCTGACGCGGGACGAGCTGGAGGGCCACCGGCTGCTGGGCAAGGGGGCCGCGGAGGACGGCTTCCAGCTGCGGGCCCTGGTCTCGCGTCATCTGGTGGAGACCCGCGCCGCCTGGCCGCTCGGTCCCGGGGCCGGTGCCGCGTCCACGGACTCGGTGCTGGCGGCGGTCGAGCAGGCGGTGGACGCCTTCGCGGAGGGCTTCGAGCGGGCCCAGCGGATGACGGTGCGCCGCGAGGAGGCGGCCCGCCGCGAGTTCATCGACGACCTGCTGTACGGGCGGAGCGACCTGGGGCGGCTCGCCGAGCGGGCCACCCGGTTCGGGCTGCGGCTCTCGCGCGCCCACGCGGTCGCGGTGGCGACGGGCCCGGAGGCGTACACGGAGACCGACTCCGTGCCGCGTACGGTCGAGACGGCGCTGCTCACCCGCTTCAGCGGCCGCAAGATCCTGCTCACGACGAAGGACGGGCGGCTGGTCTGCATCGCACCGGGCAGCCAGCCCGACGTGCTGCGGTACTTCGCCAAGCAGTCGCACGCGGCGACGGACGGCGGACGGGTCGCGGTGGGCCGCCCGCACCACGGTCCCGGCGGGGTGGTCCACTCCTACGACGAGGCGCTGGAGGCGCTGGACCTCGCGGAGCGTATGGATCTGGAGGACCCCGTGCTGTACGCGGCGGACCTGCTGGTCTACCCGGTGCTGACCCGTGACCGGCAGGCGATGGCGGACCTGGTGCGCAGCGAGCTGGGTCCGCTCCAGAAGGCCCGGGGCGGCGCGGAGCCGCTGCTGAAGACGCTCAACGTCTACTTCGACGCGGGATGTGTGGCCGCCGAGACGGCCCGTCGGCTCTCGCTGAGCGTGCGGGCGCTGACGTACCGGCTGGAGCGCATCCACCAGCTGACCGGCTCCGACCCCGCCGACCCGATGCACCGCTACGCCCTCCAGACGGCGGTCATCGGCGCCCGGCTGCTGGACTGGCCGACCAACGAGCTCTGAACGACGGACCCGGCGGAAGGGAAGGCCCGGCAGAACTGCAGGCCCGGCAGGGCAACGGGCCCGAGGCCCGGCAGAACGAAAGGTGGCCGGGGACGCGCAGGGGGGAGTCGCGCGTCCCCGGCCTGCCGGGCGCGGACCGATGGTCAGTCGGCCGCGCTTGCTCCGGCGATCCGGGGCCGGACTCGGCGACGGGCCGGTCCGGCGGACGGAAGGAGAAACGGAAGGGGGCGGGTGGGCCGGGGCCTACAGGTCGAACTCGTGCGGAGGGAGGTCGAGCGCGAAGCACGCCTCGCGCACGACGGCCTGCTCCGACTTGTCGAAGTCGCCGTCGGCGCCGCCGATGACGATGCCGATCTGGATGACGGCGCGGGCCTCGGCGGGCTTCTTCTTCGCCTTGCCGATCTCCTGGAGAACGCTGACCTTACCGAAGGCGAAGTCGGCGGTGAGCTTGTCGACGTACTCGTTGAAGCGGCGCTGGAGGTCGTCGGCCGGGAAGTTCCGCAGGACCTCGTTGCCCGCGATCAGGGAGGCGACGCGCTGGCGCTCGGAGGGGTCGACGGAACCGTCGGCCGCGGCGACAAGGGCGCACATGGCCATGCTCGCGTCGCGGAACGCCCCGCTCTTCAGGTCGTTCTTCTTCGCTTCCAGCTGCGACTGCATCGACGAAGCGGATTCCTTGATCCGGTCCCACAGTGCCATGTCGTCTCCATACGTTGCGTTGCGGCTCGCCTTGCGGCGCGGTGCCGGACGGGAGTCCAACTCTACAGACGTGTAGAAGTTAGCAGCAGATGTACCCGCTGTGTTCCCTGACCGGTGGTCAGTAGGATGCTGCGACACCGCGGTGAACGCGGCAGCGCAGAAGGGCGGACCCCCGATGGACTCGGCCAGGCCCGGCCACCCTCCGGACAACGAACCACGACCCGGCCGAGTGCCCGGAGCCCCGCACGGGCTTCCCGGCGCCGCTGGCCGCCTCCCCGCCACCCCGCCCCGGCTCCCCGCCGACGCGAAGCCGCCCCGGCGCGGCCAGGGCGAACTGGAGGCCCAGGTCCTCGCCGTGCTGCGGTCCGCGAACGGACCCGCGACGGCCGGCTGGGTCCAGGAACGCCTGGACGGTGACCTCGCCTACACCACCGTCATCACGATCCTCTCCCGCCTCTACGCGAAGAAGGCCGTGACCCGGACCCGCGAGGGCCGTTCCTACACCTGGACGTCCGCCTCCGACGAGGCCGGTCTCGCGGCCCTGCGGATGCGCCGGGTGCTGGACGGAGAACGGGACCGCGGTGCCGTGCTCGCCCGCTTCGTCTCGGCCCTCTCCCCGGGCGACGAGGAACGCCTGCGCGCGCTGCTCGCGAGGGCAGCCGCCCCCGACGAACCCTCCGCCCCCGACGATCTGCCGGGGCCGGGCGATCTGCCGGGGCCGGACGATCCGTCCGGCCCCCGCGACACGGAAGGCCTGTAGCCCGCCGATGGGTGTCTTCGTCTGTCTGCCGCTGGTGCTGCCGCTGACCGCGCTGCCGATCGCGCGCCTGGCCGAACAGCATCTGCACCCGCGCATCGCGACCCGGCTGCTGGCCGTCGTCGGCGCGCTGCTCGCCCTGTGCAGCACGCTCTGCCTGGGCCTGCTGATGGTGGTGGGCACCGCCCAGCTGCCGGGCAACCCGCTGCCGGACAGCTGGTCGGACCCGGAGGTGCGGGAGGCGGTGCCGTACGAGGAGAAGGCGGGCGTCGTCGCGATCGGGGCGCTGGCCGTGGTGCTGGTGGCCTGCGGACGGACGGTGGTCCGCCATGTGCGGCTGCGGGTGCGGGCGGGCCGGGCGCTGGCCGCCGCGCCCTCCGTCGTCAGGGACGGTGTCGCGGTGCTCCCGGACCCGGAGCCGTACGCCTACGCGCTGCCGGGCGGTCCGGGCCGGGTCGTCGTCTCGACCGCGATGGCCGCGTGCCTGGACGCCCGGGAGCGGCGCGCCCTGATCGCCCACGAGCGGGCCCACCTCGCGGCCGGGCACCACCGCTATCTGCTGGCCGTCCAACTGGCGGCGCGCGCTCATCCGTTCCTGCGGCCGTTGCGCACCGCGGTGTCGTTCAGCACCGAGCGGTGGGCGGACGAGGAAGCCGCCTGCGCGGTCGGTGACCGGCGGGTGGTGGCGATCGCGGTGGGCAAGGCGGCGCTGTACTCCCACCGGGGGCCGGACGTCTCCGCGGGGTTCGCCGCCTTCGCGTCCCCGGCGGGCCCGGTGCCGCGCCGGGTCGCGGCGCTGCTCGCCCCGGTGGAGCCGGTCCGGCTGTGGCCGCCGTCCTCCGCCCATGTCGCCCTCGCGGCGCTGATCGCGACGGTGGGCACGGCGGTCTCGGCGCTGTCCTCGCTGAACGCGGCCGTGACTCTGGTGGGCATCCTGCGCGCGGCGACCCCGCTCTGAACCGTACGGAGACGTACGGCTCGCGGCGGGGTCGCGGCGATGACGCGGGCATCAGACGCCGGGAATCCGGGTCGGGAATCCGGCGGAGAGAGTCCGGCTTCGGTGCCAGGGGTCAGGCCTGGTCGGCGGCGGGAGCGAGATCTCCCTGCGCGGCGACGGGCTCCGGGCGTACGCTCCCCGCCTCGACGCCGGAGTCGCCGGAGCCACCGGAGTCGCCGGAGCCACCGGAACGACCAGAACCCGCGCGGTCCTTCCCCGCGGCCCGTGCCTTCCCGGCGCGCCACGCCTCGATCCGGGCCGCGACCGGCTGGGTCCAGCGGGCCGTGAGCGGTCCGGCGATGACCAGGATGAGGACGTAGGCGGTGGCGATGGGCCCGATCCGGGGCTCGGTCGCCACGGCGAGACCGGCGATGACGATGGAGAACTCACCGCGCGCGACGAGCGTTCCACCGGCCCGCCAACGGCCGCGCGAACCGATTCCGGCCCGCTTGGCCGCGTACCACCCCGTGGCTATCTTGGTGAAGACGGTGGTGATCGCGAGCAGCGCGGCGGGGAGCAGCACCGGCGGGATCTCGGCCGGGTTGGTGGAGAGTCCGAAGAAGACGAAGAAGACGGCGGCGAACAGGTCGCGCAGCGGCGTCAGCAGCTTGCGGGCCCCCTCGGCGACCTCGCCGGAGAGCGCGATCCCGACCAGGAAGGCGCCGACCGCGGCGGACACCTTCAGCTCCTGCGCGACCCCGGCGACCAGCACGGTCAGCCCGAGCACCACCAGCAGCAGCATCTCCGGGTTGTCCGAGGACACCGCCCGGCTGATCAGCCGTCCGTGCCGCAGCGCCAGGTAGAGCACCAGCCCGACCGTGCCGAGCGCGATGAGCAGCGCGACGCTGCCCCCGGCGAAGCCCACGCCCGCCACCATCGCGGTGAGCAGCGGCAGGTAGACGGCCATCGAAAGGTCCTCGATGACGAGCACACCGAGGATGACGGGCGTCTCCCGGTTGCCGAGCCGTCCGAGGTCGGTGAGCACCTTGGCGATGACCCCGGACGACGAGATCCAGGTGACCCCGGCCAGGGCGACCGCCCCCACCGGACCCCAGCCGAGCAGCAGGGCGGCCACCGCTCCCGGGGTCGCGTTGAGTACGAAGTCCACGGCCCCGGAGGGGTACTGGGTCTTGAGGCTGGTGACCAGTTCCGACGCGCTGTACTCCAGTCCGAGCAGGAGCAGCAGCAGGATGACGCCTATCTCGGCGCCGACGGCGGTGAATTCCTCACTGGCCCCCAGCGGCAGGAGCCCGCCTTCGCCGAAGGCGAGCCCGGCCAGCAGGTAGAGCGGGATCGGGGAGAGGCCGACGCGTCCGGCGAACCTCCCGATCAGTCCGAGCCCCAGAATGACGGAGCCCAGCTCCACCAGCAGTGCGGTCGTGTCGTGCACGGTCAGCCCTCCGCGATGATCTCGGAGAGCGTGTCGACGCCCTCACGTGTTCCGACGACTACAAGCGTGTCCCCGATGGCCAGCCGGAAGTCCGGCCCGGGGGACGGGTGCGCGCTGTGGGTCCTCAGCACGGCCACGATCGAGGCGCCCGTCCTGGTGCGCGCCTTGGTTTCCCCGAGCAGCCGGCCGCCGTACGGGGACCGCGTGCCGAGCGGGATGTGCTCGGTGACCAGGTCGATGCCCTCGGTCCGTACGGCGTCGATGGGCGCCGAGTCGATGAGGTGGGCGAGGCCGGTGGCCTCCTGAGGTGTCAGCGGTACCGAGAGCAGGCACGAATCAGGATCGTCCTGGTCGTAGAAGCCGATGAACCGGCGCCCGTCGTGGTGGACGACGACGGAGATGTGCTGGCCCGACTCGGTCGTGTAGTCGTACTGCACACCGACTCCGGGCAGCGTGGTGCGGTGGGTTCCCATGGCTTCCTCCCGAGGGTGCGGCGGCTCTTGACGCACTTGGTGATCTCTTTATCCGCCCATTACCCTATCCGGAGGGTTCCGCCGCCTAAGGGGTGTGGGTCGTACGATCCCGTGTACGGCGGGTTCCATGAGCGTCGCCGGGGCCGGGGCCGGGGCCGTAGCCATAGCCGTGACGGTCGCTGTCGGCGCCGTCGAGTCCGGAGTTCCGGAGTTCCGGAGTTCCGGAGTTCTGCCCGTGCTGTTCGAGGTCACCCGCGGCGAGCTCGTCGGCCTCTTCGGTGAGGACCGTCTTGTGACCCTGCCCGCCACCGCCTTCCCGCCCGCCGCCGCGGACACCGAGGGCGTCCGCCTCCTGCGGACCGTGGGCGTCCCCGCCGGGACGCTCCACCTGCGCGACAGCCCAGGAGCGCGCCCGCTCTGAGGCGGGCCGGGCCGGGCCTGCCCGGCGGGCTCGGGGGCGCGGATCAGCGTGTGCCGCCCCGGGAGGTTCACGCGCCCATCAACTCACTGCTGTACCAATGGACTTGCCTGTTCCCGCTTCCTCCGAACCGCCAGGTCCGCGCGCCCTTTGGTTCGCCGCCTCGCCCGGATACGCTGCCGTCATGTCTGACGGGGGAAGCTATCGCCGAGAATCCGCCCGCGTTCTCCTGACCGACGAACGGGACCGCCTGCTCCTGCTGAAGTTCTGGGTCGACCCGGACGTCCCCGGGGGCGGCCACGGATGGTGCGCGCCCGGGGGCGGCGTCGAGGCCGGGGAGAGCCTGGCGGAGACGGCGGCCCGCGAGCTGCGCGAGGAGACAGGTCTGTCCGTGGAGCCGGGGACGCTGGGCGCGGTGGTCGCGGAGACCTCCGGATACGCGGACCTCGGATGGGCCGAAGGGATCTTCCGGGACGTCTTCTTCCACCTGCGCGTCAGGAGCCACCGGGTCGATGTGTCCGGCCTGGAGGAGGACGAGCGCACGTACCACGCCGGGTACCGCTGGTGGCCGGTCGCCGACCTGGCGGCGACCGATGAGACGGTCTATCCCCTCGGTCTGGCCGGACTCACGGCCGGGCTCGTGGCCGGGCGGATACCGGTGAGTCCGGTCCGACTGCCCTGGCACCACTGAGGGAAGGCTGGTCCGGTCGGCATGGAGTGGGTATCGCCGGTCAGTACGGCGCTCGGTGCGGTGATCGGGGTCGGTTCCACGCTGGTCACCGACCGGTTGAGATGGCGCAGGGACCGGGCCGGGCAGAGCCTCGACGTACGGCGCCAGATGTACGGCGACTACACCGCGGCACTCTCGCGGATACGGACCGCGCTCAACGAGTGCGCGCAGACGGGCGTCCCCGCGCGGGAGCGTCCGCAGCGGGTGCGGGAGCTCTTCCTGGCACCGGGGGCGTACGAGATCCGTCATCAGATGGCCATCGTCGCGCCGCGGGAGGTCGTGGACGCGGCGCGCTCCGCGTTCCTGGTGCTGCGGGACACGCGGGACCTGCTGGCCGAGGGAGTGGACGGGGCGGAAGGCCCGGTGGCTGGCAGCCCCGCCTACCGGGAACTGGAGGGCCGGTTCGACGTCGCGCTGGCCGAGCTTCGCGCCGTGATGCGCCAGGACCTCGGCGCGGCCGATTCGATCACCCGGCGATGAGGCCGGGGTCCGGTCATCGGACCGGGAAGCCGTAGGAGTAGCCCTGCTGCCGCAGCCAGGGGAGGATCTCGCGGAGGGCGGCCACGGTCTGGGAGCGTTCGCCGCCCGCGTCGTGGAAGAGGACCGTCGGGCCGTTGGGTATCTCGCGCTTGACGGTGGCGACCATGACGTCCGCGCCGGGGTGCTCGAAGTCCTTGGTGTCGACGTTCCAGCCCAGCGGGCGCATGCCCCGGGACGCGGCGAGCTGGCGGCTGTACGGGGTGAAGGCGCCGCCCGGGGCGCGGTAGTACTCGGGGCGGACACCGCCGGACGCCTTGGTGATCATGCGCTCGGCGTCCAGGATCTCCTGGGACTGGTACGCCTCGGACTTACGGTCCATCGAGGTGTCGTGCGAGACCGTGTGGTTGCACAGCCGGTGGCCTTCCGCCACGACCCGCTTGACCAGGTCCGGGTACGCCTGGGCCTGCGTGCCCACCATGCAGAACGTGGCCTTCACGTGGTTGTCCTTGAGCAGCTGGAGCACCTGCGGCGTCCAGTTCGGGTCCGGGCCGTCGTCGATGGTGATGTTGACGCCCTTGGCACCCTTGTCCGAGGCGTGCGCGATGTCGGCCGCCACCTTGGCGGGCTGGCCCTGGTGCCGGGCGTCCGGGGACGAGACGCTCGCGTCCGGCTTCTGCCCTGCGGCGGAGTCGGCCTGTGCGGTCCATACCGACGTGGCGGCGGCCAGTGCCGTGACTCCGAGCGCGGCCCCGAAAAGCCGGCCGTGCCATCCCCGTCCCTTGTGCTTCGCCATGTCGCCCGCCCCTTTTTGCTTTCTGTCTCCGCCGGTGCCCTGCACCCATGAAGACATACGAACGCCCGTGCGGGCTCCGCTGTTACCGATCGCGGACGATTCCGCAGGGGATCGGCGACAGTCGGAGCCCGCACGGGACCGTTCGGGACGTGCCGGAGGGACTCAGCGGACGTCGACGAAGTCACCCGCGGCGTTGACGGCCGGGGTGGTGGACGTGCCGGCGAAGCTGTAGCGCCAGTAGCCGTCGGCCGCGGCCTTGACCGTGGTCTTCAGCGCACCGGTGCTGCTGGTCCTGATGGTCTTGACGGTGGTGTAGGTGGAGCTGTTCTTCTTGCGGAACTGGAGCTTCACCGACTGGGTGGCGTAACCGTGGTACGCGTTGTCCTCCCAGTTGGCCCGGGAGAGCTTGCCGGTGACGGTGAGGGTCTTGCCCTTCTTCACCGGCTCCGGCGAGGCGTTGACCGTCAGCTTCGAGAAGCGCTGGACCTTGAACCGGGCCGCCGCGGCCCGGTGGATGTAGTTGGCGTCGTTGGCGGACACCAGAACGCCGAGGTTCCAGGTGGCCGCCGCCTTGTTGTTGACGAAGCCGGTCGACGCCTGCGGGTCGAACGTCAGCGTGCCGGAGCAGGTCGACGTGGTGGCGCTCACCTTGACGCAGGTGATCTCGTCGTCCCAGATCTGCGCGTAGTTGGGGTTCGGGCCGAAGGCGCTGAAGTACGTGGTCTTCGCGATGCCCGAGTTGTCGGACGCGGTCACGGAGACCTTCGCGGACACCGTCTTGGTGGTGCCGACCACGACCGGCTTGCCGCCGTTGACGACGACCTTGTCGATCGTGATGTCGCCCGAGCCGCCGTCCGCCGCCTGGGCGGCGGTGGCGCTGATGCCGGTGACGGCCAGGGCGATGCTGGTGCCGAGCAGGGCGAGCCGGGTGGCTCTGCCGGTGGTGCGGACGGTGCGGGTGTGGTGCGAATCGCGCATGAATCCCCCCAGGAAATTCTTGATCACTCAGGGGGAGCGTACGGTGTTGGCCAAAACTTTGACGCGTAGTTATTGAACCGTGGTCTTCCTCTCTTCCTCGGCGGCGCGGAAGAAGGTGAGCATGCTCGCGTTGACCAGGTCGGGGTGGTCGATCTGGGGTCCGTGGCCGGTCGCGGCGATGATCTCGGCGCGGGCGCCGGGGATCAGACGGGGTACGCGCTCCAGCTGCCGCTGCGGGTGGACGAGCAGGCTGCGGCGTCCCATGACCAGGTAGAACGGCGTCCGGATGGTCGCCAGCTGACCGTCGGTCAGGGGGAGGGGCGCGGGGCGCCTGATGCGGAAGGCCCGTACGCCGGACTGGATCATCGCGCGCAGTTCCGGCACCACCAGGACCGGCTGCTCCAGCCAGGCGGCCAGCCGGGGGCGCAGCGCCTTCGGGGCGAAGGTGGCGAACAGGCTGGCGAAGATCCAGACGAAGAAGCGCAGCCCCACCTTCTCCAGCCCGCCCGGGTCCAGCGCGGTCACCGAGGCGAGCCGGCCGGGCCGGAGGTGGGCCTGGTTGATGACGAGCCAGCCGCCGTAGGAGGAGCCGGCCAGGTGGACCCGGTCCAGGCCCAGCGCGTCCAGGGTCTCGTCCATCCACCGGGCCGCGCGCTCGGGCTGCCACATGGGCTCCCGCTGCACGCTGCGGCCCGGGTCGCCGGGGGTGTCGAGGGCGTAGACGGGGCGTTCGGCGGCGAGCGCCCGGGTGTTGGGGTACCACTGCGCGGAGCAGCCGCCCGACCCGTGGATCAGGACGACCGGGGTGCGGGAGGCGGCGGCCGGGTCGTCGGGACCGTACCGGTAGACGTGCGTGGTGCCGAAGCTGGTCTCGACGTCCGTCTCGGCGACGGCCGGGGCGCCCAGTGCGTACACGGCGTCGCAGGCCGCGAAGTAGCGGTCGCGCAGCCTCTCGTTGACGTAGCGGCCGATGTCGCGGCGGGCGCGGGTGGTGGTCTCGGGCACAGCGGCACCTCCGGTGAGGTTCGTCGGGAAGGGGGGCCGGGACCACCCCCTCGCTTTGGTGATACGACCGTACCATTATGTTGGTACGGCGGTACCATGAAGGCGTCGGGCGGGGTGGAGTACGCGGCACGAGCGATGAGGTGGAGGCACGGGAGCATGCCGAAGCGTGTGGACCACGAGGAGCGGCGGGGCGAGATCGCCGAGGCGCTCGTCCGGGTCGCCGGGCGGCGCGGGCTGCACGCGGTCGGCATGCGCGACGTGGCGGCCGAGGCGGGGGTGTCGCTCCGGCTCGTGCAGTACTACTTCGGGACCAAGGAGAAGCTGCTGCTCTACGGGCTGCGCCATCTCACCGACCGGTTCTCCGCGCGGGTGGCCGAGCGCCTGAGGGCCCAGGGCCCGGACCCCGGTCCGCGGGCGACGGCCGAGGCGCTGCTGCTGACCTCGCTCCCGACCGATCCGGAGAGCCGTACCTTCCACCTCCTCTACACCTCGTACGCGGTGCTGTCCGTGACCGACGAGGCGCTGGCCGCCCAGCCGTTCACCGACCGGCCCGACGCCGCCGAGGACGCCCTGGCCGGGCTGGTGCGCGGGGCCCAGGACGCCGGGCTGGCCGATCCCGGCGTGGACGCGCGCACGGAGGCCATCGGCCTGCTCGCGATGGCGGCGGCCATGGGCACCAGCATCCTGGTCGGCCAGCGCGAGCCGGAGTCGGCCGTCGCGGTCCTGCGCCACCACCTGGACCGCGTCTTCGCGCCGCCGGAGGACCCGTCCTAGAGGACGGCGTACGGGCGCTCGCGCACCCGGTCGTAGATCGCGCGCAGCCACGGCAGGCGCACGGCGGGAAGCCGGGCCAGCGTGTACAGGAACACCTCCGCGCCGGGCCGGAACGGCCCCCAGGGGTGCGGGGGCGGCGGGTCGTCGCGGCAGACCTCGCGGGGCAGCCCGCCCGTCGCCGGGACGGACAGCCGGTCGTCGTGGAACGCCAGGTACGTCCAGACGTCGGCGGGCAGCGGGACGGGCTTCGCGGCGCCCGGCGGCTGCCAGGTCCCGCCCGTACGCGGGTGGACCGGGACCAGGGCGATACCGGGGGCCGGGCCGGGACCGGTCAGGCCGGGACCGGCCAGGACCGCGAACACGCCACGGGCCGCCGCGGCCTCTGCCCCGATCTCGTCCCAGGGCTTCCACGGAGGCCCCGAGGGCTCCGGGGCGACGGCGTACGTGCCCTGCTCCATGAGCGCGGGCAGCAGTTCGTGGCCGTAGCGCTGGTGAACGTGAACGGGCAGCGCGACCCGGGACAGCGCGGCGGTGAGCGCCGCGCCGCACCCCGCGCACACGAAGGTTTCGGCCATCCGCGCTCTCCTCCCCTTGCGCTCCGGATGCCCGGAGCCGTACCAAGGTGCGTCGCGCAGGGCCCGTGGGGTGGTTGTGAATATTCGCGTCGGGATCGCAACTGGCGTGTTGGTCTTGACAATTGCCGGACCGACCGATGTTAAGATCATCTTACTTCCAGTGGGCTGATGGCATATGGGGGCATTCCGGGAGGGATGAATTCCTCGGCTCCACATCCGGAGGGGCTTTCCCCGGGTGGCGCAAGGCGTGGCTGGACCGGCCCGGCAGGCGTGACCCGAAGGAGCGTCAAGCCGTATCCATAGCCATGGCACTTGAAGTGAGTCTCATGACATTTACACAGGGCCCTCTTTTCTGGGCGCTGGTTGTCGTCGCGTTGGTCGCCGTGGGTGCCGTTCTGCGGGCTCGTACGACCAACATCCGGCTGCGCAGACAGAACGCCGAACTGCACCAGCAGCGCGATCTGCTGCAAAGACAGCGGGACGAACTCCACGTCGCCCACACCGGCCTGACGCACCAGCACTCCGCCGAGCTCGCCGAGGTCCGCCGGGACGCGGAGGAGGAGACCAAGGCGGTCCTCAAGGCCGCCGTGCGTACCCTCCAGAGCCTCGCGGACGAGCAGCAGGTGGTCATCGAGAACGCCCAGCAGAAGTACGGCGACGACCCCGCGATCCTCGCCGACCTGATGGCGGTCGACCACGCCAACAGCCAGTTCGGGCGCCGGGCGCAGGGCATCGCGGTGCTGTGCGGCGGCTGGCTCGGGCGGCGCGAGACCGTCGCGTCCGTCTATGACGTGGCCCGCAGCGCCCAGGGCCGCATCCGGCACTTCGACCGGGTCCGGGTCAACGGGCAGGTGAACTTCTCGGTCGTCAGCCGGGCCGTGGAACCCGTCGCGGTGGTCCTCGCCGAGCTGCTGGCCAACGCCACCAACTACTCCGCCCCCGGCACGCCCGTGGAGATCAACATCCAGGCCGTGCCGACGGGTGTCTGCCTGATCGTCGACGACGCGGGTCTGGGCATGGGCCAGGAGGAGAAGGACCGCGCTGCGGCCCTGCTCGCTCCCCGGGCCGCGATCAGCGTCTCCAGCCTCGGCATCCCCCCGCAGTTCGGCTTCGCCGTGTCCGGGGTGCTGGCCGCCCGGTACGGCTTCAAGGTCTCGGTGGACTCGGTGTCCCCGTACGGAGGTGTGCGCGCGGTGGTGCTGCTGCCCGACGAGCTGCTGACCAACGATCTGCCCGCCCCGGCCGCCGTTCCGGCCCCTGCACCGGTCGCCGTCGAGCGGTACGACGCGGAGATCGCGGCGCTGCCCCGGCGCCACGCGCCCGCCCCCGTACCCGCCCCGGCCCCCGCGCCGGTGCCGCCGTCCCCGACCCCGCTGTTCCCCCCGGCCGCGCACTCCGGCGGCGCCCCGCAGCCCTTTGGCCCTCCCACCACCGCGGGCGGCCTGCCCAAGCGTCGTCGCAAGAGTCCGGTGTCGGTGGTGCCGCCGACCGAGGACGGGCCGGTGCGCAGCAATGAGGAGACCGCCTCCCGTCTGGGCGCGTTCCAGCGCGGAACGCGGTCCGGGCGAGACATGACGACGACGGAAGGACCCGAGTTCCAGTGAACCCCGATCTGTCCTGGGTACTCAACGATCTGCTCCAGGTACCCGGTGCGCGGCACGCGATCCTGGTCTCCGCCGACGGTCTGCTGCTGGCCAACTCCAGTGAGATCGGCCGGGACGACGCGGAGACCGTGGCGGCGGCGATGAGCTCCATGCAGTCGCTGAGCCGGGCCGTCGCGCCCTTCATCGGGGCCCAGGCCGCCCCGGGCCGCTGGCGGCAGACCCTGCTGGAGTACGACCACGGCTGGATCTTCCTGATCGCGGCCGGGACCGGCGCCTACCTGGCGGCGGCTGCCGCCGCCGACGTGGACATGGAGGCCATGTCCTTCCGGATGCAGCAGCAGGTCACCGCGCTGGGCAAGGCGATGACCACACCGCCGCGCCAGGACGCGGGGGTCGGCGCACCGGGAACCGGCATATGACGTCGCCAGGCGAGGAACGGGCGGTCAGCAGCGGCTTCGTTCGCTCGTACGTCGTCACCGGCGGGCGCAGCCTGCCCGACGCGGAGGGGCTCTCGCTGGTCACCCTGGTGACCATCGCGCCCGACCGGCAGCCGCCGCCGAACCCGAGCCCGGAGGTCCGGGCGATCTGGGAGCTGTGCTCGGGCGGCTATCTGTCGGTGGCCGAGGTGGCGGGCCATCTCGGCCAGCCGGTCGGGGTGGCGCGGCTGCTGCTGAACGATTTAGCGGAACAAGGTCACCTGATGCGCCGCAAGGCGCCCCCGCCGGCCCAGCTCGTTGACAGGAAGATCCTCGAAGAGGTGTTGCATGGACTCCACGTCCGGTTCGGCTGACAGCATCTACGTGTCGGACGCGGTGCGGCGTGCGGCGAAGATCCTCGTCGTCGGGCACTTCGCCGTGGGCAAGACCACGCTCATCGGCACCCTCTCCGAGATCACTCCGCTGCGCACCGAGGAGCGGATGACCCAGGCCGGGGCGCATCTCGACGACCTGCGGGGCGCGCCGGACAAGGTGACCACGACCGTGGCGCTGGACTTCGGCCGCCTGACCCTCAGCGACGAACTGGTGCTGTACCTGTTCGGGACGCCGGGGCAGCAGCGGTTCGTCGAGCTGTGGGAGGACATGGCGCGCGGTTCGCTGGGCGCCCTGCTCCTCGTCGACCCGGCCCGGCTCGCCGACACCTTCCCGGTGATCGACCTGGTCGAGACGTACGGGCTGGAGTACGCGGTCGCGGTCAACAGCTTCGACCCGGACAGCAGGCACGGCGAGGCGGAGCTGCGCGAGGCGCTCGACCTGCTGCCGGACACCCCGGTGGTGTACTGCGACGCCCGGGACGAGAAGTCGTCCGCGCAGGCCCTGATCACCCTGGTCCAGCACCTTCTGACCCGCGTGGACTGAGGGCTGTCGTCGCACACCCGCCAGGGATTAACGGGACAGCCCTTAGCCCGGCATGATCCGAACGAAAGGCTCCGGACCGCCAGGTCCCGGGGCCCGTTCTCCGTCCACCGTACGGGCCGCTTCCGGCCCGTGTTCACATCGAGGAATCACACATGGACTCGTCGCCGGGATCCACCCCGTACAGCGCCCCCAGCGGATGCCCGATGCGCGGTGAGCGGCAGACCTCGCTCTACGGGCCGGAGTTCGCCGCCGATCCGCAGCGTGTGTACGACACGTTCCGGGCGCACGGGCTCGCCGCACCGATCGAGCTGGCCCCCGGTGTGGAGGCCACCCTCATCGTGCAGCACGAGGCCGCGCTGCGGGTGCTGCAGAACCCGTCGTACTTCGCCCGTGACTCCCGGCGCTGGGCCGCGCTGCGGGAGGGCCGGATCGCGATGGACAGTCCGGTGCTGCCGATGATGATGTACCGGCCCAACTGCCTGTTCACGGACGGCACCGAGCACCTGCGGCTGCGCAAGGCGGTCACCGAGAGCCTGGCCCGGCTCAACACCACCCGGCTCAGCCGGGACGTGGAGCGGATCGCCGACTACCTCATCGACCAGTTCATCGAGCGCGGCAGCGCGGACCTGCTCGGCGACTACGCCAAGCTGCTGCCGCTCCTGCTGTTCAACCAGCTCTTCGGCTGCCCCGGCGACATCGGCGACCGGCTCACCCGCAGCATGTCCGCGATCTTCGACGGTGTGGACGTGCTCCGGGCCAACACCGAGCTGACCGAGTGCCTGATGGAGCTCGTCGCGCTCAAGCGGCGCCAGCCCGGCGAGGACATCACCTCCTGGCTGATCCAGCACCCGGCGGGGCTGCGGGACGAGGAGCTGAAGGACCAGCTCGTCATGCTGATGGGCGCGGGCGTGGAGCCGGAGCGCAATCTGATCGCCAACGCGCTGCTGCTGATGCTGTCCCACGAGACCGCCGCGCCGCAGCGCCGGGGCACCGGGATGCTCGTCGAGGACGCCATCGACGACGTGCTGTGGAACAACCCGCCGATCGCCAACTACGCGGCGCACTACCCGGTCCAGGACATCGACCTGGGCGGGGTGACGCTGAGGGCCGACGCCCCGGTCCTGATCAGCTTCGCCGCGGCGAACAGCGACCCGGCGCTCACCGACGCCCGCCAGACCCTGAGCAAGGGCGCCCACCTGGCCTGGGGCGCGGGTCCGCACGTCTGTCCGGCGAAGTCCCCGGCGCAGCTCATCGCGCTCACCGCGATCGAGAAGGTCCTCAATTCGGTGCCCGACCTCAGCCTCGCCGTGCCGCCCACCGCGGTGGAGTGGCGGCCGGGCCCCTTCCACCGGGCCCTGGTGTCGCTGCCGGTCCGCTTCACCCCGGCCCCGGCCCGCCGGTCGTCCGCGGTCCCGGCGGCGGCGTCCGCCACCCCGGTCCGGGAGGCCGGGCCGGAGCCGGTCGCGTCGGCCTCGTACGACCGGACGGCCGAGCAGCCGAAGAAGACCAAGGGCTGGTGGAGCTCCTTCCTGGACGTCTTCCGGGTGTGACGGACTGTCACCGAAAGAGCGTGGCGACCGTGCGGTGCCGCGCAAAGTAAGGCACTGATCGCGCGAAATCGGACATGAGACGCGCGGAATCGGGCGTAGATAGCGCGGAATCGGGCGCGAGACGCGAGAAACCAGGCTCGGGTGGCGCGGAACCGGAGCTGGTGCGGCTGGCCGATTCCGCGCTACGCGCAATCCTCTTAAATCGTCCTTGTCTGGATATCCCGCCCCCTTTTCCCTGTAACTGGAGTGATTCAAGAGACAGTTGATGCGCGTGTGAGTGATTGACAAGGGGTCAGATGGCACTTTCGTTGTGATACGACCAACAGCGAAGCGCGCTTGGGCGGCATATGCGGAGGGGTAGGTTCTGCCGGTAACCATGAGCCCAGGTCAAGGAACTCTGCGTGAGCGCTATACGTGGCACCGACAGTCACCCCGAAGACCGCCGTGCCCTCATCTCCCTCCTCAGACGTCTCAAATCGCCCGAAGGGCAGGCTGATCCCTACCCTCTGCTGGCCCGGTTGCGGGCCATGGGCGATGTCGTGCGCGCCCCCTGGGACGCGTACTTCGTGACGGGTTACGACACCTGCAGCGAGGTGCTGCGGGGCCGGAACTGGCTGGCACCCGACTTCGCCTGGCAGGAGCGCCAGGAGGACAGCGAGCGGTGGCAGGCCGTCGCCACCCAGGAGATGACCAAGACCCTCTCCCGGCTCAACGCCCCCGAGCACACCTGCCAGCGCCGCAGCCTCGGCAACCTCTTCGACCGGTCGACGATCGAGCGGCTGACCCCGCTGGTCGAGGAGCACGTCACCCGGCTCCTCGACGATCTGGCCGACAAACTGCGCTGGGGTGAGGCCGATTTCGTCAGCATCGTCAGCGAGCAGCTGCCGATCAGCACCATCGGCTCCTGGCTGGGGCTCCCGCCCGAGGACTACGCCCACATCCTGGAGATCACCCACAACCAGGTGCACGCCCAGGAGCTGCTGCCCACCAAGAGCCAGCTCGCCGTGTCCGCCGAGGCCACCGTGCAGCTGCGGGCCTACTTCACCGAGCTGGTGAAGGAGCGCCGCGCCCGCCCCGGCAACGATGTCCTGACCGGATGGATCCACTTCTGGGACGCCCGCGAGCCGGACCGCGCGACGGCGGACGAGATCCTCTACCGGCTCACCATGTTCGTCACCATCGCCTCGCTGGAGACCACGGCGACCCTGCTGTCGGCCATGGTGGAGCTCCTGCTGAAGGACCCGGGCCGCTGGGAGTGGCTGGCGGACAACCCGGGGCACATCGACGCCGCCGTCGACGAGGTGCTGCGCTACGACCCGCCGATCCACATCAACACCCGGGTCGCCGCCGAGGACACCGTGCTGGCGGGCGTGCCGATCGCCAAGGACAGCATGGTCCACGTGCTGTACGGGTCGGCCAACCACGATCCCCGGCGCAACGACGACCCGGACACCTTCGACATCCGGCGCAGGGCCACGCACCTCACCTTCGGCGGCGGGGTGCACTACTGTCTGGGCGCCGCCCTCGCCCGGCTGGAGGCCCGCACCCTCCTGACCCAGTTGCTGAAACGATTCCCCACCCTGCGTACCGTCGCCCCCGCCGACTACGCCTCCCGGCTCGTCTTCCGCCGGATCACCTCGCTGGGCGTGGCGGCATGACGCTCCCGCCGTACGCGCCGCCGCTTCCGCTGTACGCGCCCGCGCTGCGGCCGAGCACCCTGCGCGTCGAGCGCGAGGGCGCCGTGCTCCGTCTTGAGCTGAACTGCCCGGAGACCGGCAACGCCGTCACCGAGGCGATGCTGGACGATCTGCTGAGGGCGCTGGCCGTGCCCGACCCTGACGTCCGGGTGCTGGTGCTCAGCGGGGCCGGGGACGATTTCTGCCTGGGCGGCGACCGGGGCGAGTTCGCCGACTGGCTGGACGAGGACCCGGCCGGGCGCGGCATCCGGATCGCCGGTGAGAAGGCCCGCCGGGTGTGCGAGGCGATCTCCGCCAGCCACGCCGTCACCGTCGCCCGTGTCCAGGGCCGGGCGATCGGTGCCGGACTCGCCCTGGCCCTCGCCTGTGATCTGCGGGTGGGCGCCGACACCGCCGGATTCCGGTTGCCGGAGCTGGCGCTCGGGCTCCCCACCGCCTGGGGCGGCGTCCTGCCCCGGCTCATCCACGAGGTCGGCGCCGCCCGCGCCCGCGAGCTCATCCTCACCGGACGCGCCTTCGACGCCACCGAGGCGCACGAGCTGTCCGTCCTCCAGCGCGTCGTGCCCGAGAGCGAGCTGGACCAGGCGGTCACCGCCTGGACCAAGCCCCTCGTGCGCCGCCCCGAGGCCGCCCTGCGCGTCACCAAGGCCCTGCTCAACTCGTACGCCGCACCGACCCGGCTGGCCGACCCGTCGGTGCTGGACGCGGAGCTGATGGCCACCGTGGCGGCGGCGACCCGGCGCCGGTAGGACCCGGCGCCCGCACGGCTCCGGACGCGGTACGGCGTGCGGAGCCGCGCGGTCCGGTGCCGTGCGGGCCGGGCCGGATCGCGTACGGGCCGGTCCGGCGTACTGCACCAGCCGTAGGCACGACTGCCTGCAGCCGCACGACGACACGGCTCCCGTTCTCACGAAGGATCGAGGCATCCCTCCGGCCCCGCCGAGCCCCGGCGCGGTCCCGGCACGGCCGGAGCGCGGCACCACGCCGCAGCCCCTCCGCCCGATCCCGAGAAACCGGAGCGCCCTTTCGTGGCCACCTTCCTCTACCGGCTGGGCCGTCTGTCCTTCCGGAGGCGCCGACTCGTCGCCCTGCTCTGGGCCGTGCTCCTGGCCGCCTGCGCGTTCGCCGCGGTCAAGGCACCGACCGCCCCCGAGGACGCGTTCTCGATGCCCGGAACCCAGTCGCAGAAGGCGTTCGACCTGCTGGACCGGCGCTTCCCCGACGGCAACGCCGACGCCGCCGACGCCCGGATCGTCTTCGTCGCCCCCGAGGGCCAGAAGATCACCGCGGGCCCGAACCGGGAGGCCGTCGAACGCGTCGTCGCCACCGTGGCCGACGGCCCCCAGGTCCGGGCCGCCCTCGACCCGTTCGACCTGGCCGGGGCCGTCAGCGAGAACGGCACGACCGCGTACGCCACCGTCTCCTACACCGTAGGGAGTACCGAGCTCACCGACGCCGCCATCGGCACCCTGAAGAACGCCGCGAAGGACGGGCAGCGGGCCGGGCTGACCGTGGAACTCGGCGGCAGCGCCCTGGCCCCGGAGAGCGAGCTGGGCGGCGCCACCGAGGCCATCGGGCTGGCCGCCGCCGCGGTCGTCCTGCTCGTCACCTTCGGCTCGCTCGTCGCGGCGGGGCTCCCGCTGCTCACCGCGCTCGCCGGCACCGGCATCGGTGTCGCCTCGGTCGTGGCCGTCGGGATGTCCACCACGACCGTCACGCTCGCCCTGATGCTGGGGCTCGCGGTCGGCATCGACTACGCCCTGTTCATCGTCTCCCGCTACCGGACCGAGCACGCCGAGGGCCACAGCGCCGAGGAGGCCGCCGCCCGCGCCGTGGGCACGGCGGGCTCCGCCGTCGTCTTCGCCGGGCTCACCGTCGTCATCGCCCTGGCGGGCCTGTCGGTGGTCGGCATCCCCGTCCTCACGAAGATGGGCCTCGCCGCGGCGGGCACCGTCGTGGTCGCCGTCCTGGTCGCGCTGACCCTGCTGCCCGCCCTGCTCGGCCTCTGCCAGAAGGCCGTACTGCCGCGCGCCGCGCGCACGGACCGCCCGCGCAAGGACCGGCCGGGCCACGCCAGCCGTCCCGCCCTGGGCGTCCGCTGGGCCCGCGCGGTGGTCCGGCGCCCGCTCGCCGTCCTGGTCCTGGCCGTGCTCGGCCTCGGACTGATCTCCGTACCGGCGCTCGACCTGCGGCTCGGCATGCCGGGCGACGAGGCGCAGCCCACCTCCACCACCCAGCGCCGCGCGTACGACGCCCTGGCCGACGGCTTCGGCCCCGGCTTCAACGGACCGCTCACCGTCGTCGTCGACGCGAAGGACGCCGCGGCCCCGAAGGACGCCGCGGCACGGGCCGGGCAGCGGATCGCCGCCATCGGGGGCGTCACCGCCGTGACCCCCGCCGCCTTCAACGAGGCCGGTGACACCGCGGTGATCACCGTCGTCCCCGCCACCGGGCCGAGCTCCGGGGCCACCGCGGAGCTGGTCCACGACATTCGCCACGGGGCGCGCGGACTGGCCGCCGACACCGGCGCGACGATGCTCGTCACCGGCACCACGGCCGTCAACATCGACCTGGCGCAGAAGGTGAACGACGCCCTGCTGCCCTATCTCGCGCTCGTCGTCGGCCTGGCCTTCCTGCTCCTGATGATCGTCTTCCGCTCGCTGCTGGTCCCGCTCAAGGCCGCGCTCGGCTTCCTGCTGTCGGTGGCGGCGGCCTTCGGCACGATCGTCGCGGTCTTCCAGTGGGGCTGGCTGGCCGACGTCTTCGGCGTCGAGCAGACCGGGCCGGTGGTGAGCCTGATGCCGATCTTCCTGATCGGTGTGGTCTTCGGCCTGGCCATGGACTACGAGGTCTTCCTCGTGACCCGGATGCGGGAGGCGTACGTGCACGGGGAACGCCCTGGCGCGGCGATCGTCACCGGCTTCCGGCACAGCGCCCGGGTCGTCGGCGCCGCGGCGGTCATCATGATCGCGGTGTTCGCCGGGTTCATCGGGATGACCGATCCGATGATCAAGATGGTGGGCGTGGGCCTCGCCTCGGCCGTCTTCCTCGACGCCTTCGTGGTCCGGATGACGCTCGTCCCGGCCGTGCTCGCCCTGCTGGGCGACCGGGCGTGGTCGCTGCCCGGGTGGCTGGCGAAGGTCCTGCCCGAGGTGGATGTCGAGGGCGAGGCGCTGAACCGCACCGCCCCCCAGAAGCCCGCGGCCGAGCCCGTAGGCGTGTGAGCCCGGCCCGTGCGTGGAGGAGCCGGGCCGGGCGAACCGGGAGAATCTAAGAAAGCCGGGACGGACCGGACCGGAAGAGGGAGAGAGTCCGCATGTTCACCGAAGGGCGCCCGTGGCTCCGACGCCACCCGCGCACGGCCGGCGTGATGGTGGCGGTACTGCTGTGGGGTGTCGCGGTCTTCGCCAGCACCCTGGCCGACGGCCGGATCATCCGGGCGCCGAGGCCCGAGTTCGTGCTGGCCGCCCTGGTGCCCTCCGCCATCCTGCTGCTGGGCCACCGCCGTTACCCGCGGCTCACGGTGGTGGCGACCACGGTGATCGGCGGCGCTCTCGGCCTCATGGGCGGCTCCGGCTCCGGTGCCGCCTTCGACCCGAACACGAGCGTGGTGGGCGCCGCCCTGGTCGCCCTCTACCTGCTGGCCCAGCGCACCACCCTGCGTACGGCCGCGGTGTACACCGTCGGGACGACCGTGGCCCTGCTGCTGTTCTCCACCGGCTGGGGCCACACGGCGCTGCTCAGGACCGACCAGCTCGGCCTGGTCTCCTCCGTCCTGCTGGCGGGGGCCCTCGGCGAGCTGGTACGGAGCCGGCGCGACCATCTGGCGGCCGTGGAGGCGCGCGCCGAACTGGCCGAACGCACCCGTGAGGAGGAGGCCCGGCGACGGGTCGGCGAGGAGCGGACCCGGATCGCCCGCGAACTCCACGACATCGTGGCCCACCGCATCACCCTCGCCCACGCCCAGGCGGCGACCGCCGCGTACCTGCTGCGCAGCAAGCCCGACCAGGCGCAGCGGACCCTCGACCAGCTGGCGGGCACCACCTCCTCCGCGCTGCGCGAGATGAAGGCGACCGTGGGGCTGCTGCGCCGCGAGGGCGATCCGGAGACCCCGTTGGAGCCCGCGCCCGGACTGGACCGGCTGCCGGAGCTGATCGCCTCGTTCGAGCAGGCGGGCCTGGCGGTGTCGGTCCGGGTGGAGGGCGAGGCCCGGCCGCTGCCGCCGGGGGCCGACCTGACCGCGTACCGGGTCGTGCAGGAGGCGCTGACCAATGTCACCAAGCACGCGGGCGGCGCGAACGCCTCGGTCCGGCTCGTCTACGCGCACCGGGTGCTCACCCTGACGGTCTCCGACGACGGGCACGCGCCACCGGCCACCGGCACCCCGGGCTACGGCACCCCGGGCCACGGCACCCCGGGCTACGGTCTCATCGGCATGCGTGAACGGGCTCGCTCGGCGGGCGGGCGGCTGGCCGCCGGGCACCGGCCGGGCGGAGGCTTCGAGGTGTCCACGGAGCTTCCGCTGGAGGAGCCGGCCGGGCCGGAGGAACCGGCGGAGCGGGGCGGGCCGTTCCCCGGACCGTCCGGGGGAGACGACGAGAGGACGGCACGGTGACCATCAGAGTGCTGCTGGCCGACGACCAGGCGCTGCTGGCCGGTACGTTCAGGCTGCTGATCGAGTCGACCGACGACATGGAGGTCGTCGGCGTCGCGGCGGACGGCCGACAGGCCGTGGAGCAGGCCCGCGCCACCGTCCCGGACGTGGTCGTGATGGACATCCGGATGCCGGGTACGGACGGTCTCGCGGCCACCGAGGAGATCTGCCGCGACGAGACGCTGCGGAGCACCCGCATCCTCATCCTCACCACCTTCGAGATCGACGAGTACGTGGCCCGCGCCGTGCGCGGGGGCGCCAGCGGCTTCCTCGGCAAGGACGTCGGCCCCCAGGAGCTGCTGGACGCCATCCGGACGGTGGCGGCGGGCGACATGCTGCTGTCGCCCGCCGCCACCCGGTCCCTGATCACCCGCTACCTCGCCCGCCCGGAGGGCCGGGTCGCCGCCCCCAAGTCCCTGGACGTCCTGACCGCCCGCGAGCGCGAGGTGATGGCGCAGGCCGCCGAGGGGCTGTCGAACGACGAGATCGCCGCGCTGATGCACGTCAGCCCGCTGACCGTGCGCACGCACATCGGGCGCGCGATGTCGAAGCTGGGCGCCCGGCACCGCGCCCAGCTGGTCGCCATCGCCTACCAGTCGGGCCTGGTCCGGGTGGACCCGCCGCAGAACCGGGGATAGCGCCCCGCCCCGCTCGGCGCGCGGGACGGCGGGGTGCTGGCTAGCGTGAGGAGCCGGACCACCCCACCGAGCGGGAAGGAGTCAGGCCATGGCCGCACTACCGGAGGGCACGCCCTGCTGGGCCGACGCGATGTTCGCCGACCTGGACGGGGCGAAGAGCTTCTACGGCGATGTGCTGGGCTGGACGTTCGGCGAGTCCTCGGCGGAGTTCGGCGACTACACGCAGGCCTACGCCGACGGCAAGGCGGTCGCCGCGGTGATGCCTCCGATGCCCGGCCAGGAGGCGCCCTCGGCCTGGTGCCTGTACCTGGCCTCCGAGAACGCCGCCGCCACCGCCGGGAAGATCCGGGACAACGGCGGCGAGACCCTGATGGACCCGATGCGGGTCGGCGACTTCGGCACGATGCTGATGGCCCGCGATCCCGGCGGCGTCACCTTCGGGGTGTGGCAGGCGGGCACCCACGAGGGCTTCGGCGCGCGCGGGGTGCCCGGCGCGTTCTGCTGGGCCGAGGTCTTCACCCGGGAGCCCGCGAAGGCCGACGCCTTCTTCCCGGCCGTCTTCCCGTACTCCCTGCGCGAGATGCAGGACGAGCACATCGACTTCCGGCTCTTCAACCTCGGCGACGAGACCGTCATGGGGCGGATGAAGATGGGGGACGAATTCCCGCCCGAGGTCCCGGCGCACATGAACGTGTACTTCACCGTCGCCGACTGCGACGCGGCCGTCGCCAGGGCCACCGAGCGCGGCGGCGTGCTCCGCTTCGGCCCGGTGAGCATGCCGTTCGGCCGCTTCGCCGCGCTGACCGATCCGCAGGGCGCCGCGTTCTCCGTCATCGACGTGCACACCACCGAGGGCGACGTGCCCACGACCGTCCCGGCCTCCTGACCGCCGTGCTGTTCGTCGACCGCGCCGACGCGGGACAGCAGCTGGCCGAGGCACTGCGCCGCCTGGAGCGGGAGAACCCGGTCGTGCTGGGCCTTCCGCGCGGCGGCGTTCCGGTGGCCTTCGAGGTGGCGCAGACCCTCGGTGCCGAGCTGGATGTGATCGTCGTCCGCAAGCTCGGGGTGCCGCACCACGAGGAGGTGGCGTTCGGCGCGCTGGGCGAAGGCGGGGTACGCGTCGTCAACGAGGACGTCGCCACTGCGCTGCGGGCCGGACGGCAGGACCTCGCGGCGGTCGAACGCGTCGAGCAGGCCGAGCTGGCCCGCCGGGCCCGGGTGTACCGGGCGGGCCGGGCCCGGATTCCGCTCGCCGGCCGGACGGTGATCGTCGTGGACGACGGCGTCGCGACCGGCGCCACCGCCGAGGCCGCCTGCCGGGTGGTACGGGCCCAGCGCCCGGCCCTGCTGGTGGCGGCCGTACCGGTCGCGCCGCCGGAGGCGCTCGTACGGCTGCGCCGGGTCGCGGACCAGGTGGTGTGCCTGTCGGTGCCCCGGATGTTCCACGCGGTCGGCGAGTGGTACCGGGACTTCTCGCAGACCCCCGACGACGAGGTGATCTCCCTCCTGACCCGGTCCCGCAACGACGGCCACCCGACACCGGGCTGCGACTGACGTGGCGGCCGGGCGGCCCGGCGGCCATCCGGCCATTCGGCCACGTAGTCACACGGCCGTCCGGCCACGTAGTCACACGGCCGTCCGGCCACGTAGTCACACGGCCGTCCGGCCGGGCGCGGTCAGTCCGTGCAGAGGATGTCCCGCTCCGGCCGCTGGCCCGTCGTCAGGAAGGCGGTGACGGCGCGGTCGCCGCAGGCGTTCCCGTTGTCCAGGTACATGCCGTGGCCGCCCTGGTCCACCGTGACCATACGGGCCCGTTCGCCGAGGGCCGCGCGCATCCTCAGGGCGCCGGAGTAGGGGGTCTCCGGGTCGCGCAGGCCCTGGATCAGCAGGATGTTGGACGGACCCTCGCCGGTGATCCTGGCCGGCTCCTCAGCGGGGGCGTCCTTCCAGAAGGAGCACGCGGTGACGTTCACCGGCGCCCCGGCGGTCAGCGGGTGCGCCACGCGGTCGGCGGCGACGGCCCGCCGGTGTGCGGCGACGGTGCCCCGCCAGCGCACGTCGTTGCAGACCACGCCCATCGCGACCGCCGCGTCCGCGTCCGGCAGCGGCCCGCTCAGCGCACCGGGCAGGACCGGCTTCGCCGTGGCGTCCCCGGCGGCCCGGACCAGCGCCGCGAACCCGGCGAAGGAGCCGTCGGAGGGCATCGCCATCTGGAGCGCCTGGAGCAGCCGGCTGCCGGTCAGCGGAACACCCGGGGTGGTGGTCTCCTTCGGCTCGCGGTCCAGCCTCGCCGCCAGCGCCAGGACCAGCGGCCGTACGTCCTGTTCCCGCTGGGCGAGCCGCAGCCCCTCCGCGTCCCGGGCCGGGGCGGAGGCCCAGCGCGCGAAGTCCGGGAAGCGGTCGTCCACGCCCACCGACATGTTGGCCAGCCAGCCCTGCGCGACCCGCGCCGGGTCCGGGTCGCCGTTGCTGTCCAGCACCCAGCGGTCCGTGTGCCGCGGGTACTTCTGCGCGTACACCGCTCCCACGTAGGTGCCGTACGAGCGGCCCCACGCCGAGAGCTTCTCCTCGCCGAGGGCCTGCCGGAAGAGGTCGATGTCCCGTACCTCGTTGGCCGTGGTGAGGCTCCGCAGCAGGGCGCCGCCGTTACGGGCACAGGTCTCGGCGACGCGCCGGGCCCGGGTCACGTTCTCGGTGACCGAGCCGTCGGGGCCGGGCCAGGACCGGATGTTCACCAGCTCCCGGTCCTCCGGTCCGAGGCCGCAGGCCGCCTTCGTGCTGCCGCCGACCCCGCGCGGATCGAGGCCGACGATGTCGTACCGCCCGCCCGTCGCCCGTTGCAGGGCCCTGCCCGTCTGCGTCACCTGCCGCACCCCGGAGCCACCCGGGCCGCCCGCGATCACCAGGAGCGTCCCGCGCCGTTCGTCCGGCCGGTCGCTGCGGACCCGGGTCACGGCGAGGGAGAGCCGCGGCCCGTCCGGGGCCCGGTAGTCCTGCGGTACGGCCAGCTCGGCGCACTCCTGCCCGGCGGGCCCGCCCTCCTGGGCGCAGGACCGCCAGGAGAGCGCGGGTACGGACCCGGTGGAGGCGGCGGCTCCCGGCGGCGCGGCCCCGGTGAGCACGGCGGCGGTGACGGTGGTGGACAGGGCGACGAACGCGGCGGTCTTTCGGTAACTCCTCATGATCCAAGCCTGGTTGGGCGTGACGCGCCACTCCATCCGGCAGGCACGCCGAACCGGTGTGGGGCTGTCCCCCGCGTGTCCCCCTAAGGGTCCGTCGGCTCCCGCGGGCGGGCGCACGCCCCGGGACACGAGCCTTTGGCCGGCTCCCGCGGGCGGGGCGGGAATCACGGTGTGTGCCGAGAGGTGTGTGACAGGTGAGCGTCGGGAAGGCCGCGACGACCGCGAGCGGAGGAGGACGTGGCCCGTACCGCCCGCTCCACGGCGCTAGCCTGGTGTTTGTAGCAGGCAGGAGATCTGTGTTCATGGGAGCAGCCCCGAATCCGCAAGGCCCTGTTGTCGCGGTGGTCGCGCTCGGCGGGGTGATCGGCGCGTGTGCCCGGTACGGGGCGTCGTCGCTCTGGCCCACCGCCCCGGTCGGCTTCCCGTGGACGACGCTGCTCGTGAACGTCACCGGATGCGCGGTGATCGGCGTGTTCATGGTGGTGCTCAGCGAAGCGTGGTCGGCGCACCGGCTGGTCAGGCCGTTCTTCGGGACCGGGATTCTTGGCGGGTTCACCACCTTCTCCACGTACGCGGTGGACATCCAGCGTCTCGTCGAGGGCGGGCAGGTCCGTATGGGCCTGGAGTACCTGGGGCTGACCCTGCTCGCGGCGCTCGCCGCGGTATGGGGTGCGGTGTGGGCGACCCGCCGCGTACTGGCCTGGAGGCAGCCATGATGTCAGCGGTCCCGCAGACGGACCAGACGGACCAGACGGACCAGACGGACCAGACGGAACGGGCCCTGCGCCTGACGGTCCTCGTCGGTGAGTCCGACGGATGGCACCACCGGCCGGTCTTCACCGAGATCGTGCACCGCGCCCACCGGGCGGGTCTCTCGGGCGCCAGTGTGTTCCGTGGGATCGAGGGCTTCGGCGCCTCCTCGATGATCCACACCCAGCGGTTGCTCTCGCTGAGCGAGGACCTGCCGGTCGCGGTCGTGATCATCGACAGCGAGGAGCGGATACGCGCCTTCCTGCCGCTCATCGAGGAACTGGTGGGGACCGGCGGACTGGTCGTCCTGGAAGAGTGCCGGATCGTCCGCTTCGGAGCCGGAGCCGGAGCCGGAGCCGGAGCCGGGGACGGGGACGGAGCCGGGGACGGCAGCAGCGGTGAGGGGGAGCGGAGCCGGTGAACTGGCTGCTGGTGATCATCGGGGCCGCGGTCGGGGCGCCGCTGCGCTATCTGACCGACCGGGCGGTGCAGTCCCGGCACGACAGCGTCTTCCCGTGGGGGACGTTCACGGTCAACGTGTCGGGTTCGCTGATCCTGGGCCTGCTGACCGGCGCGGTGGCGGCCGGTGCGGCCTCCTCGCACCTGCAGCTGCTGATCGGTACGGGGCTGTGCGGGGCGCTCAGCACGTACTCGACGTTCAGCTACGAGACGCTGCGGCTGGCGGAGGACGGGGCCCGGTCGTACGCCGTCGCCAATGTCGTCGGGAGCGTGGTGGCGGGGCTGGGCGCGGCGTTCGCGGGCATCGAGCTGGCGCGGGTCCTCTGGGCGTAGCGCCTCGGAGCGGTCGGCGTCCCCTGCCACCGCAATGCGAGACGATGGCAGGGGAACGCCGTTGAGGAGGAGCCGTCTGCGAGCGCCGGGCGATTCAACCCGTGGTGCGCCGAAACGGTCCGTCAGGCGCCGACGCTAGGCAACCGCGCGCGCCCCGCACCCGCCACCACGCCGCGCCCCGGCCCGGCGCCACCCCAACGGCGGCCCTTCGGCACCCCCGGTCGGCGTCCCTCCCCGGTCAGCGGCTCCTGGGGAAGGCGGTACGCGGCGCGGCACCCCGGGTGAGGGGGCGACGCGGGCGACGGGCCGCACGCGGAGCGTCCGCGCCGCGGCGTACCGGAGCGGGCGGACGCCCGGGACCAGACCGACGCCGACGATCGCGACCGGCATGGCCCCGGCGAGGGCGTTCGGACGTCCGACGGCCTTCCGGGACCGCTGGAGGCCAGGACCCGGGCCGCCGCCTGCCGCTCTCCGACGGCACACTGGAGATCGTCGGCCCGCCGGTCGGCCTGGCCCGAGCGAGGAGGGCGGTGCCCTGCGATGCGTCGTAGCCGAGGACCGCTGCCCGCCGCCCGCCGCCCGCTGCGCGTGTCCGAGGCCGACCGGTTCATCGCCGCCCCGGAGCGCGTCGCGGACGGCGGGAGCGCCATGGACCCGGCCGTCCTCGCCGGACTCCTGGCGGGCCACGCGCCCGACCGGCGGCGGGAACGGCTTGTCGGCCGGGAGCACTCCGCGCTGGCCTTCCTGGCCGGGGCACTGTCCTGCCAGGCCGTCGCCCGTCGGCTCGTCCTCAGCGACAGCGCCGTCCGTACGTACACGACCTCCCGGTCCGGCGAGCCCGGCAGCACCGGTGAACCACGACACCAGCCGCCGGGTCCGCGCCGTCCTCGCCCATCTGAAAGCCTCCTGACCTCGCCCCGCCCGTGGGCCGACCGAAAGGACCTCCCGTGCCGGACAGCAGCACCCCCGACTCCCCGCGCCCCGTCACCCTCGTCACCGGCGGCAGCCGGGGCATCGGCGCCGCGACCTGCATCCGCCTCGCCTCGGAGGGGCACGACCTCGCACTGGGCTACGTACGCGACGCGGAGGCCGCCGAGCGGACGGCGGCGGCGGTGCGGTCCGCCGGGGCGCGCTGCGTCACCGTGCGGGCGGACACCGCCGAAGAGGCCGATGTGGAACGGCTCTTCGACACCGTGGCCGAACGGCTCGGACCCCTCACCGGGCTGGTCAACAACGCGGGGGTGACCGGCCCGCTCGGGCGGCTCGCCGACACCTCCGCCGAGACCCTGCGCCGGGTCGTGGACGTGAACCTGCTCGGCTACCTGTTCTGCTGCCGCCGGGCCGCGAAGGACCTGGCGGCGGGCGGGGGCGGCGCCATCGTCAACCTGTCCTCGGTCGCCGCCACACTGGGCAGCCCGGGGGACTTCGTTCATTACGCGGCCACGAAGGCGGCGACGGACGCGCTGACGGTCGGGCTCTCCAAGGAGCTGGGGCCGGACGGCATCCGGGTCAACGCGGTCGCCCCGGGCATGATCGACACCGAGATGCACGCCATGGCGGGCGACCCCGACCGCGCTCTGACGGCCCTCCCCACCATCCCGCTCGGCCGGGTCGGCGCCGCCCCGGAGATCGCCGCCGCGATCAGCTGGCTCCTGTCGGCCGAGGCGTCGTACGTGACCGGTGCGGTGCTGCGGGTCTCGGGCGGGCGGTAACGGCCCGGCTCCCGGAGCGGGCGCCGCTCAGCCGCCCCGGTTGGTGCGGCGCTGCTTCGCCGCGGCGCGCGCCTGAGCCGTGGGCAGGTCCGGGCGGCGCGAACGTCCCGGCTTGGAGGGACGGCTGCCCAGGCCCCGGAACGGCGTGCTGCCACCGCTGCCACCGGTTCGCTCCCGCGTGGGGGCGGCGCCCTCGGCCGGTACGCCGGAGGGCTTGCGCGCCCCGGTGATCCGGCTCAGCTCGGCATCCCCGGGGTGGACCCGGGTGGTCTGCGGGGTGATCCCGGCCTCGGCCATCAGCCGGACCGTCTCGCGGCGTTCGGCCGGGAGGACCAGGGTGACGACGGTGCCGGACGCCCCGGCGCGCGCGGTGCGCCCGCCCCGGTGCAGATAGTCCTTGTGGTCGTTCGGCGGATCGACGTTGACGACCAGGTCCAGCTCGTCGACGTGGAGGCCGCGTGCCGCGACGTCCGTGGCGACCAGCGCCGTGACCTGCCCGGTCCTGAACTGGTCGAGCGTACGGGTGCGCTCCTGCTGGGACTTGCCGCCGTGCAGCGCGGCGGCCCGTACGCCGCTTCCGAGCAGATGGGCGGTGAACCGGTCCGCGGCGTGCTTGGTGTGCAGGAACAGGATCACCCGGCCGTCGCGGGCCGCGATCTGCGTCGCCGTCGCGTACTTGTCGGCGGGCCGGACCAGGAGCAGGTGGTGCTCCATCGTCGCCACCGCGCCCGCCACCGGGTCCGCCGAGTGGACCACCGGGTCGTGCAGATAGCGGCGTACGAGCTGGTCGACGTCGTCGTCCAGGGTCGCGGAGAACAGCAGCCGCTGGCCCTGCGGCCGTACCAGGTCGAGCACTTCGGTGACCTGCGGCAGGAATCCCATGTCGGCCATCCGGTCGGCCTCGTCCAGGACGGTGACGGCCACCCGGTCCAGCCGGCAGCTCCGGCGCCCGACGAGGTCCCGGAGCCGGCCCGGCGTGGCGACGACGACCTCGGCGCCCTCGCGCAGCGCGGCGGCCTGCGGTGCCGCGGGCACCCCGCCGAACAGCGTGGCCAGCCGCAGCCGCAGCGCTCGGGCGTACGGGGTGAGCGCCTCGGTGACCTGCTGGGCCAGCTCCCGGGTGGGCACCAGGATCAGGGCCAGCGGGCGACGGGACTCGGCCCGGCTGCCCGCGGTGCGTGCCAGCACGGCGAGGCCGAAGGCGAGCGTTTTGCCGGAGCCGGTCCGGCCCCGCCCCAGAATGTCGCGTCCCGCCAGGGCGTTCGGCAGGGTGGCCGCCTGGATCGGGAACGGAGTGGTGATGCCCTCGGCGGCGAGCACCGGCAGCAGCGCGGCGGGCAGCGGAAGTTCGGCGAAGTCCGTGACGGTGTCCTGGACGGAATTCCCGGAACGCTGTCCGGATGCGCCGGAGTCCGGGGAATTACGGTCGTTGGAATGCGTGGTGAGGTCGCGGTCGCGGTCCATGGAGGAACCCTTCCTGCAAGGGGTCGGGGGCGGCTCGGGCGAACCGTCCGGAGCCGCCTGGTCCCGGGCGACCAGCCCCGCACCCCACAGCGAACCGCGAATCGGCCCCCTGAAGAATAACACGTGATAATTCCGTCGCGAATAGCGTTCGATCGGCGTGAAGAATGCGCGGGAGATCTCCGTAATGCTTTGGGAAATCGACTGGGAATCGACTGGGAATCGCCTGGAAAGCGTCGGGAAGGCGCCGGAAAAGTGTCAGGGAAGGTGAGAGGCGAAAGGGGAGGGAAGGTGGGATGGAAAGCGGAAGGAAAACTGGAAGGGAAACCGGAAGGGAAGGCGGAAGGAGAGGTGCTCGAAAGGCCGCCGCGGGATGCGCCTGGAAATTCCTTCGAGGGTGGCGCGGGTGGAAGGGAGTGGCATCCCGTCCCGGTGGTCCGGGAGGGGAATCCCTTGCCCCGGCGCACGGTCCCGGCCGCCCGCCCTCGCCGCACCTCCGTGCGCCCACCTTCGGGCGCGCCGCGCCGGACGCCAGTTGATGATGGCCTGACCAGCGGTCATAATGCAGGTGTAGCCCTTCACGCATCCCCCGTCGTGAAGGGCTACACCTATGCCCGCGCACCGAGGTCCGGCCCACCTGTGTGCGTAATGCACCTTTTGTCCGTAGTGAATTCGCGCACGGCTCGTTTTCACGGGCAGGGGACTCCCCTCGTGGTCCCCTGCCCGTGTTTTTTCGAGTTAACAGTGACGTTGCGTGTTTGCGCAAGTCCGTTCCCGTACCGCCTACCGCTTCGGGTACGCCGCGTCAGTGTTCGTTACAGTACGAGTCCGTTGGCCGAATCGATGACCGCGAACACCGATCGGACGGAAGCGGCGGATACGTGGGGGGCCCGATGGACAGCGCCGAGGAACGCGCACCGGAGCTGCGGACCTTGCAGCAGAAGGTCGAGTACATGGTGGAGAAGACCTTCCCCGGCCAGAAGATCTCGGGCCGCTTCTTCGCCGACCTCGTCAAGGAACGCGGCGGCTCGCTCTCGCACAGCTACTTCTCCAACATCCTGGCGGGCAAGGTCACTCAGCCCTCCGAGGACATCCTGAAGGCACTCGGTCTGGGCTTCGGTGTGGACTGGCGGTTCTTCAAGGAGGAGTCCGAGGTCGTCGACGACGTCGTGGCCGGGCTCCAGTTCCTCGCGATGCGGCGGACCGGGGAAATCAGCGGGGTGGCGGGACGCGGCCTCGATGAGGACGGACTCCCCCCGGAACTGCTGCAGTTCGCGCTCTCCCTGCTGGAGGAGTCCAAGGGTCAGCCCCCGGGCCGCTCCGCGCCTCAGCCGGGAGCGTCGGACGGCGGCGGTACGCCCGGCGAGCCGGAGGCGTAGCCCTCCATGTCATTGCGCCAACTAAGAAAGGAGTGCGAGGCCGGGCTGGCCGACCTGCCCATACCCGCACCCTTCTCCATCGACGCGCTGGTGGCGAACATGGAGGCGGCCCGGGGCCGCACCATCGTGCTGCACGAGATGCCCGACCGGCTGGCCCGGGTCAACGCCGCCTGCGGGCTGCGCCTGAAGACCGGCGGGACCAGCTTCGTGCTCTACCGCCGTCGGCCGACCGCGTACCAGACCCAGCACGTGATCCTGCACGAGCTGTGCCACGAGTGGTTCGACCACGGCACCTCGCTCGATCCGGAACAGCTCCGCCGTCTGCTCCCGGTCTTCGACACCTCGCTGATCAGCCGGGTCCTGGGCACCGGCCCCGCGCCCTCCCCCACCCCCTCTCCCTCCCCGTCGGCGCCCTCCGCCCCGCAGCCGCCCGCGGTGGCCGATCTCGCCGACGCGATCCGGTCGGGGGACGGAACCGTGCAGGCCCGCGCGCAGTACGACACCCACGACGAGCGGATGGCCGAGCTCGGCGCCTCGCTCATCCCCCGTCTGGCCCTGGACGTGACGAGCGACGACATGGTGGGGCGGCTGGCCAACTCCCTCTCCCGCCCGGTCGCCAACCGCCGCCGCGGCCTGTTCCGCCGGGACTGACCCCCGTCCCGTTCCCCCCGCCCCCGTTCCCTCCGCCCCCTGTCTCCTGCCTCCTGTCCCGTTCCCCGTCCTGTTCCCCCACCCCCAAGGACCCCGCCGTGACCCCGCTCGACCTCGCCGGCTACCTCATAGCCGTCCTGATGACGGCCGTCGCCCTGTGGCGCATGCCCTCGGCCCTGTGGGGCGACGAAGAAGACAAGCGCCGCCGGGCCCTCTGGGGCTGTTACGCGGGCTTCGCCGCCGCCCTGTGGACCAAGACCCGGGCCGTGCGCATCGCGCTCAACGACAGCGCCGTCACCGACCTCGCCGTACTGATCAAGCACTACACGGCGACGATCGCGATCCTGGCGATCCTCAGCTACATCGTGGCGATCTACGGCCGCTACCCGGACGCCGGGGCCGTACCGCGCCACGTCCGGTTCGCCCGCGCCATCCAGCAGGTGGCGGCCAAGGCGTCGATCGCCACCCTGATCCTGCTCACGGTGCTGTTCTTCACCGTCGTCGACCGCTCCGTCCCCTCGGACCGGTTCGTCTCCGACCACGCCGGGCAGTGGGGCGCCACGCTGTACATGAGCGTGTTCTACCTCTACCTCGGCGCCGCCTCCGCCGTCTGCGCGTACCAGTGGGCGCTGGCCACCGCCGGGGCCGGGATGCGCCATCTGCGCGTCGGCCTCGGGATGATGACGTTCGCCATGGTCATCGGCGTCGGCTACACCGTCAGCCGGACGCTGTTCCTGTGGGTCAGTGTCATCGACACCCCGAGCGAGTCCTTCGCGCTCCGCTTCGACGAGGTCACCGAGGCCGCCCAGCTGGTGCTGTTCGCCTTCTTCGCCGTGGGCGCCTCGATCCCGGCCCTCAGCAGGGGGCGGCGGCGCGCGAAGCTCTGGCGTGCCCAGGTCCAACTGCACGGGCTGTGGCGTGAGTTGATGGTCGCCTTCCCCGAGCAGCCCTTCGACCCGCCGGCCTCGCTGCCCCGCGAGATCACCCGCTTCGGCACCCCCGCCGACCTGCGCGTCGACCGCTGGGCCGCCGATATCGCGGACGCGGTGGAGAAGCTGCGCCACTACGTGCCCGACACCCTGCTGCCCGCCGCGAAGGCCGCCGCGGCGGCGGACGGCGTCACGGAGCCGGACCGGGCGGGGCCGCTCACCGAGGCGTACTGGATCAAGGCGGCGCTCACCGCCCGGAACAACGGCGCCCCCGCCACCACCGCGGCGGCCGTGGAGGCCCAGCACGCCACCGACCAGGACGGCGAGGTGACCTGGCTGGTCCAGGTGGCCGCCGCGTACCGGACGGTCGCCCAGGACCGGGCGGCACAGGTGCTGGCCGACGCCACACCAGCCCCGGCCACCCCCTCCGCCCCGGCCATCCCTGAGGAGACCGCGTGACCCCCGCCGACGCCATGGGCCCCACCGACACCGACACCGACACCGATTCCATCGGACTCACCGACACGCACACCGACACCGACACGGACACCGAAGCCGCCGCCGTCGGTACGACCGGCATCGCCCGGACCGTCACCGACGTCTTCCAGCCCCGCAACGTCCTGCTGGTCGGCATGCTCGGCATCGGTCTGGCCGCCGCCGGTCACTGGACCGGTCTGCTCTGGGGCTTCCTGGGTGCCCTGTGCGCGGGCCTGATACCCGCCGGGTACATCGAGTGGGAGCGCGGGCGCGGCACCTGGGGCGACCGGCATGTCGTCGACCGCACCAAGCGGGCCCCGATCTTCTTCGTCATCCTCGGCTCCATCGGCACCGGTTCGGTGCTGATGGTGCTCGGCCACGCTCCGAACGGCATCCTGCGGGCGATGCTGGCCCTCTGGGCGATGACCGTGGTCCTGCTGGCCGTCAACACGGTGTGGAAGATCTCGGTGGACGCGGCGGTCGCCTCGGCCGTCATCGCGCTGCTCGCCGCCGTCCACTCGCCGTGGTGGCTGCTCGGCTACACGATGACGGTCGCGGTGTGCTGGTCGCGCGTCGCGCTCCGGTACCACACGGTCGCGCAGACGATCGCCGGAGGGACGCTGGGCGCCACCACGGCCGCCGTGTTCCTGCTCGGCTGAATCCCGCCGCTGAACTGGGTGCCCGGGGGGTACAGCTTGCCCGTGCCGAACTTCGAGATCACCATCGCAAGCGCCGACGACCTCACGATGCTCACCGAGTGGGCCCATGAGGAGAGCTGGAACCCCGGGCTGACCGACCGTCACGCCTTCCACGCCGCCGACCCCCGCGGCTTCCTGATCGGACGGCTCGACGGCGAGCCCGTCTCCTGCGTCTCCGTCGTCCGCTACGGCTCCGGCTTCGGTTTCCTCGGCTTCTACCTCGTCCGGCCGCGCCTGCGCGGCCAGGGGTACGGAATCCGGACCTGGCAGGCCGGGATGGCCCGGCTGGAAGGCCGCAACGTGGGCCTGGACGGTGTGGTGGCCCAGCAGGACAACTACCGTAAATCCGGCTTTCGTCCGGCCTGGACGACGATGCGGTACGAGGGGCTGCCGCCCGCCTCGCCGGTCCCGGCCGGGGTCGGACTCGTCGACGGGCGCTCGGTGGCCTTCGACCGGCTCGCCGCGTACGACCGCCGCTTCTTCCCGGCCGAGCGCGACAGCTTCCTTGCCCCCTGGATCGCCCACCCCACCCGTGCCTCGCTCGTGGCCGTACGCGACGGGGAGCTGTGCGGGCTGGCCGTGACCCGGCCCTGCCGGGCCGCCTCCCGCATCGGCCCGGTGTACGCGGAGTCGCCCGAGGTGGCCGGTGCGCTGGTCGGCGCGCTGGCGGCGGCCGATCCCGGAGTGCCGGTCGCGATCGACGTACCCGACGTCAACCCGGCGGCGGTGCGGCTCGCCGAGCGGCTGGGCCTGACCCCGTCGTTCGAGACCGCCCGGATGTACACGGGCCCGGTTCCGGAGTTCGACCGCTCCGGACTCTTCGGCATCACCAGCCTGGAACTGGGCTGACGGCGGACAGGACCGGAACAGGCCGGAACAGGCCGGAACATGCTGGAACGGGCCGGAACGGGCCGCAACGGACCGGCCTCGCGCGGGCGGGGTCAGGTGGCGTCGAACGCCTGCTCCGGCGCCGGGGGCCGTGGCCGGGTCCGGGAGGCGAGTACGGCTATGTCGTCCTCGGCGCCCGGACCGAACCGTTCCAGGACCTCGTCCAGCAGGCCGTCGAGGCTGCCGTCGGCCGGCAGGGTCAGCTCGCGCAGCCGGCCGACCGAGGTGTCGATGTCCTCGTCCCGCCGTTCCACCAGCCCGTCCGTGTACAGGAAGAGCACCGTGCGGGGATCGAATTCGAGCCGGGTCGTGCGGTAGCCGCCGAACCCGGTGCCGAGCGGCGGCCCCACCGCTATCTCCCCGCACACGCGGGCCCCCGCGCGCGGATCGATCAGGACCGGCGGCAGGTGCCCGGCGCTCGACACCTCGCAGGCTCCGCCGTACCGGTCGACCACGGCCAGCAGACAGGTCGCCGCCCGGTCGAGTCCGGACCGCTCGACCATCCGGTCCAGCCGTTCCAGGATCAGGTGCGGCGGAAGATCGTCGTCGGCGAACATCCGCAGCAGGGAGCGGTAGTGGCTCATGGCGACCGCCGCCTCCACCCCGTGCCCCATCACATCGCCCATCGCCTTCAGATGGCGTCCGTCCCGCAGCGGGATGACGTCGAACCAGTCGCCGCCCACCATCACGCTCCGGTCGGCGGGCAGGTAGCGGGTGGCGATCTCGATGTGCGGGTGCGGCGGGCGCGGTTCGGACAGCAGGGAGCGCTGGAGCTCCAGGGCGATGGTGTGCTCGTGCGCGTACCGGCGGGCGTGGTCGAGGTCGACGGCCGCCCGCGAGGCCAGTTCCCGGGCTATCAGTACGTCCTCGTCGGTGAAGACCGGTGAGTCGCCGGACCGGATCAGCCCGAGGACGCCGAGCGGTCCCCCGCGCACGGCGACGGGCACGATGACCGCCGAGTGCAGTCCGAGCGCGCGGTAGGAGGGGAGCCGTTCGGGGGCGGGGGCCGAGCGCAGCAGCTGTTCGTCGGTGGTGAGGTTCTCCACCACCGGCTGGTTGGCCGCCAGGCAGCGCTGTACGGCGGCGCCCTCCTGGTAGTCGATGTACTCACCGGCCAGTCCGAGGCCGAAGGCCACCAGTTCCCCCTCCAGCCCGGCTACCGCCCGCAGCGCCGCCCGCCGCAGCCGCAGGACCCCCGCGGGCGCGGGCCGGACCCGTGCGGCGACGTCCGGCGGGAAGACCTCCACCGTCGCGATGTCCGCCAGCCCCGGCACGACCAGCTCGGCCAGTTCGGCGCAGGTGGTGTCCATGTCGAGGGTGGTGCCGATCCGGGTGGCCGCGGTGTCCAGCAGGTTCAGGTGGCGCCGGGCCTGCTCCAGTTCGCGCTGTCTGCGGTCGGCGGCCATGACCTCCAGCACGATCCCGGCCACGCCGAGGATCCGCCCGCCGGCCTCCAGGCGGTGGAAGACGCCTTGCCAGTACCGCCGGACGGTGGCGTCGCTGGCGGTGAACCCGCTGACGGTGATCTCCCGGGGCCTTCCGTCGGCCAGCACCGCCCGGATCATGTCCTCGCGCGCGTCGAGCCCCGGCAGCGCCTCGTCGATGGTGCGGCCCAGGTGTTCGGAGGCGGGGATGCCGTTGATCCGTTCGAGGGCGGGGTTGACGTAGAGGTAGCGCAGCTGGTCGTCGAGGACCGCCACGCCCGCCATGGTGCCGTCCAGCAACGCCGCCAGCGTCTCCAGCGCGAGCGGCGCGGGACGCCCCGCGTCCGCGTCAGCCCGGCCCGGGGCGTCGGCCCGGTGCGGATCGCGGGCCGGGCTCGGATCGTCGGGCCGGTTCAGGTCAGCGGGTGCGAGGTCCGGCCGGACGCCTCGTCGATCTCGTCGTGCGCCTTCGTCAGCATCTTCATCGCCAGCTCATTGAGGGCTCTGGCCCCCGCGATCTCCTCGCCCACCCGTGGCTGGGACCGGTCGGAGGGGTGGCGGCTGGCGTATCCATGGGCCCGCACCTCCGTCCCGTCCGGAAGCCGTACGAGAGCGGCCGCACGCGTGCGGTGGGCGTCCTCCTCGAACTCCAGCTCCACGTGCCATCCGACGGTTGTCATCACCATGACGATCACCTCCCTCCCAGGGTGCTCCCGTTCCCCTGCCCACGCACCACGGCAGACGTTGTCCACACCCTGTGGACAACGCGGCCTGGCGTGCAGTCCCGGCATAAAGGGCAGGTAAGAGATTGCCGGAACCCGGCAGTGACCAGAGCGCGCACGTATGGGACCATCCAGCCAGTTCGACGGAATTGCGCGAGGGATTCCGGAGACCGGGACCGGGGACCGGGGATCGGGGAGGGTGATGATCGCATGAACGTGTTTCTGGGTCTCGGTATCGCCGGGATCGTGCTGCTCGTCCTGTCCCTGATCTTCGACGGGATCCTCGAAGGTCTCTTCGGCGGCGTGCTGGACGGGCTGTTCGACGGTCTTCTCTCGCTCCCGGTCATCGCCGGGTTCCTCTCGATGCTCGGCTTCGGGGGCGCGATCGTACGCGGTACGACCGGCGCCGGTGCGGCCGTGGCGACCGCCGCCGGAATTCTGGCCGGGCTGGTCGCGGCCTGGCTGACCTGGAAGTTCAGCCGGGCCCTGATGCGGGACCAGACCAGCGTCACCCCGCGCGGCGACGACCTCGTCGGCACCTCCGGCTCGGTCGTCACGGCCATCCCGGCCGAGGGGTACGGCGAGGTACTGCTGCGCCTCGCGGGCCAGCCCGTGAAGCTGGCGGCGAAGAGCGCGACGCCGGTCGCCCGCGGCACCGAGATCTGGGTGGAGGCCACGCTGTCGACCACCTCGGTCGCGGTCCGCCCCGTCGAGCACTGACCCCGCACGCCGACCACCCTCACCACGCCGACCACCACCGCGCCCGAGTGCACACACCCTCGCCCGTGCGCGGCGCACTGCCCGAAACCTAGCTGCCGCCCCGAGAGGCGGCAGGGGGGACACCTCATGAGCCCAGTCGTGACCGCGGTAGCCGGAGTCGTCGTACTCCTCGTGCTGCTCGCCCTCGTCGTCATCACCCGCTACAAGGTCGCCGGGCCCAGCGAGGCGTTCATCATCACCGGCCGCCGCGGCAAGAAGTCGACGGACCCGGTGACCGGCCGGACCAGCATCGACAACAGCGGCCAGAAGGTCGTGGTCGGCGGTGGCGTCTTCGTCGTCCCGTTCGTCCAGCAGAAGTTCACCCTGGACCTCTCCAGCCGGCACATCCCGATCGCGGTGCGCGGTGCCGTGACCCTGCGCGGGGTGAAGTCCAACCTCGAAGGTGTCGCGATCGTCAAGGTCGGCGGCAGCGAGGAAGCGATCCGCGCCGCCGCCCAGCGCTTCCTCCAGCAGCAGGACGGCATCGTCGGCTTCACCCAGGAAGTGCTCTCGGGCGCCCTGCGCGCCATCGTCGGCCGGATGTCGGTCGAGGACATCATCCGCGACCGCGCCGCGTTCGCGGGCCAGGTCGCGGAGGAGGCGGAGGCCAGCCTCTCCGGCCAGGGCCTGATCCTGGACGCCTTCCAGATCCAGGACATCACCACCGAGGGCTCCTACCTGGAGGACCTCGGCCGCCCCGAGGCCGCCCGCGCCAAGCAGGAGGCGGACATCGCCGAGGCGAACGCCACGCGCGCCTCCGAGCAGGCCCGGCTGAAGGCTGCCGAGGAGATCGCCATCGCCGAGCGGACCTTCTACCTCAAGCAGGCCGAGATCAAGGCCGAGACGGAAGCCGCGTCGGCCAAGGCCAACGCGGCCGGTCCGCTCGCCGAGGCGGCCCGGCAGCAGGAAGTCCTCGCCGAGCAGGAGAAGGTCGCCGAGCGCCAGGCCGCCCTGACCGACCGCGAGCTCGACACCAAGGTCCGCAAGCCCGCCGACGCCGCCCGCTACCAGGCCGAGCAGGAGGCCGAGGCCCGCCGGATCGCCCAGGTCAAGGAGGCCGAAGCGGACGCCGAGCGAGCCCGGCTGACCGGTCAGGGCGAGAAGCTGCACCGCTCGGCGCTGGCCGACGCGGTCCGCATCGAGGGCGAGGCGGAGGCCGCCGCCATCGCGGCCAGGGGTGCCGCCGAGGCCGACGCCATGCACAAGAAGGCCGACGCCTTCGAGCGGTACGGCGACGCGGCCGTGCTCCAGATGCTCGTCGAGGTGCTGCCGCAGGTCGTCGCCAAGGCGTCCGAGCCGCTGAGCGCGGTCGACAAGATGACCGTGATCTCCACGGACGGCGCCAGCCAGCTGTCCCGTACGGTCACGGACAACGTCGCCCAGGGCATGGAACTCCTCAGCTCCACCACCGGAGTCGACCTCGCCGCCCTGCTCCAGAACCTCCAGTCCAAGTCCGGCAAGAAGCCCGAGGCCCCGGCCACGGCTCCGGCCGCCGAGACCCCCATAGAGATCACCGACTGACGCGGCGGCCACCGCACCACCCGCACCGTGTGCCCGGACGGAAGCCGACCCGTCCGGGCACACGCGTACGGGCCGGGGCCAGCGCGGGCGGCCTCATGGGTGCGGAGGTCCGGGAAGACCCGGCCGAAGGCCCCTGGGGGTCACCTCACGTCGACGTAGTCCCCCGCGGCGGCGACCGCCGGGGTGGTGGGCGTCCCCGCGAAGGAGTAGCGGAAGTAGCCGTCCGCCGTGGTCTTCGTCGTCGTCCGCAGGCTGCCCCTGCTGTCCGTCGTGACGGTCTTGAGGGTCTTGTAGGTGCTGGTGCCCTTCTTCCTGAACTGGAGCTTCACCGGCTGCCTGGCGTACCCCCCGTACGTGTAGGTCACCCAGTTGGCGCGGGTCAGGGCGCCCGTGACGGTGACCGTCCGGTTCTTCTTCACGGGTTCGGGCGAGGCGTTGACCGTCAGCCTGGAGCTGCGCAGCACCTTCGCCTTCGCGGCGGAGTTCCTGGTGTAGTAGTCACCGTCGTTGGCCAGGGCGTGGGCACTCACCGTCCAGGTTCCGGCGGTGGTGTTGTCGTGGGGGTGGACGCGCGGGTTCATCTTCATCGTGTAGGTGCAGGTGGTCGTGGTGAAGCTCTGGACCACGCACGTGCCCGCGATGTCCGCGGGCGTCACGAGACCGAGGGCGTCGCCGTTCGCGAGGAGCGTGTGCCACATGACCGGGAAGGTCTTGCCGGTCTCGATGCCCGAGTCGTCCGTGGCGGTCACCGCGATGCTGAACGTCTTCACGTCCGTGGTCCCCAGGACGATGTCCTTCCCGCCGTTGACGACCACCTTCGTGATCCTGATGTCGCCCGAGAACTCATCCGCCCCGGCGGCCGGGACCGTGAGCGCGGTCAGGGCGAGGGCCCCGGCGAGTCCTGCCACGGTGGTGCGGTGATGCATAAGCGTTTCCCATGGTCCCTGGCCTCGGGAACGGCCCGAGGCGGAGCTGACGATGCCCGCCCGGCAGGCGGGCACAGACATGACCATCGGGCCGCGGGAATGGTTGCCCACCGGCCGCACGGCCGCACGGCCGCCGGGGCGGGTGCGGGACCGGCCCCTCACCCGCGGTCAGCGGCACCGGACTTCATGCCGGACTTCATGCCGGACGCTCTCAGTCCGCCAGATCGACCCGCACCGTCAGCAACTGCGTACCGACCGCCCTGACGACGGCGCTGTTGTAGCGCGGCAGGGTACGCAGCCGGGCGCGGGCGTCGTCGTCCGGCAACGGGTGCGCCGTGCCGGTGTACCAGCGCCCGGCGATCCGCACCCGGACCCGGGGATCGGCCAGGATGTTCTGGACGTACTGCGACTTCGTGCCGTACTCCGAGACCAGCCAGAACTCCCGTCCCGCCTTCCGGCCGCCGACCGGCGTCCGGCGAGGGCGGCCGGAGCTGCGGCCCGTGGTCTCCAGCAGGGTCTGCGCCTTCGACCGTCTGGCCAGCGGGTTGACGACGTTGCGCTGAAGTGCGGTGACCGCCTTGAACTTCAGCTCCCGAAAGTCCGCCATCGCGTGCCCCTTCCGTGGCTCCGTGGCCGCGAGCCTACGACCCCGCCCCCACCCCCGCGTCCGGGGCGCGGCCGTTCTCCGCCGCGAACCGCTCCCGCCACGGCAGCGGCGGGGGCTCGTTCCTCGCCCTCTCGCGCTCGCGCGCCCAGTAGGCCGCGCGTGCCTCCCGGTCGCACGGTCCGCACACCGTCTCGTCCCCGACCGGCCGGAACACGTGTTCCTCGCCCGCGCCCGCCGCCTCGCAGAGGACGAACTCCCGTACTGGCGGCGGCGCGACGGCTGGCGCCGGGGCGAGGGGCGGGGCCGGAAGCTTCTGGACGAGCCGGTGCCGCAGGAATCCGACGGCGGACCGTACGCCCTCCCGGGGCAGCTCGCTGGTCAGCGTCCGCCGCAGATCGCCCCCGCTCACGCCCCGCCGCAGCCACTCCGCCGCGGTCTCGGCCAGCCCACGGGCCTCCCGGACCCCGAGGTGCAGCTGCGGATGCGCATGCCGCAAGGAGAGCAGCAACCGCTCGCCCTCCACGACCTCGGGGGTGTCCGCAGGCGCTTGGGAGGGTGGGTGGGAGTAGTTCTCCCCCAGTTCTTCGTCTACCGGTCCATAGCCACCGGCCACCGGGGCGCCCGGCTCACCGACGGCCGGCGACTGCGCACCCGGATCGACGGCGCGCACCACGGCCCCCACCCGTTCGTCCCGCAGGGCGACGGCCTCTTCGGCCGTCAGCGGCACGTTGGCGAAGAGCTGGTCGGTCACCCAGAAGCCCCGGTCGCCCTGCCGTTTCCACTCGTGCACGAATCCGAGCTGGATCAGCTGCCCCTTGGCCCGCTGATAGGCCCGGCCGGTGATCCCCAGCTTCTTGGCGTGCTCGCTGAGCGCCTTGTCGGCATCTTGTTCGGGGAGCCCTTGTACGTACAGGAGGAGGATCTTCGCGTCACTGTTCAGACGCAGATGCCGCACGACATCGTTCGAAGCCTTCGTGAAGCGCCGGGAGGGCGAGATAACATGCCAAAGCATCCCAGTGGACCTTCTTCCACTCGCGGTTGAAGGCCCTCGGACCGGTGCTGTAACACCCCCGGGGGCCGCTCCGTGTGCACATGGGTACACGGAGCGTGATGACGTGATCACCGTACCGCATGAAAACGTCCGCTTGCGCCGCAATCGCCCGGCACCGGTCCGCGCGCGAACCGCCCGTTCAGGGTGCGGCCCAAGGCGCCCGGCCGAAGGCGGACTTGCCCGCGGAACGGGCCGCCCGCCGCCCCCCGTGTGCCCGCCAGGAGTGCCCATCCCCGGGTGTGAGGGGCGGGTTTCATCGCGCGGGGCTCCCGTGGTGTGCCGTGCGCTGCCGTACGCCCGCGTCCCACCGGTATCCACACGGTCACCGCTCCGGAGACCGAGCTGCCCCTTCCCGTAGGGACGCCCCGCGTGACCCTGGAGATACGCGTCACCTCCAGCGGCCCGTACCGGGCCGGACCGAAGACCGCGTACACGTACACCGTCACCGAGGACAGTGCGGACGGCTGCGAGAAGGGCGGCAAGAAGGGGTACGGCGGTGGCGATCGCGCGGGCCTCCGATCGCGGCGGACGCGCATCCGGGGCAGGCTCGTGAGCGTGCGCTCATGGCGTCGGTGCCGCTGACCGGAACCGACGCACCCCGTACCCACCGCGCACCACGACGTACCGGAGGCCCGCCCGTGCCGGCATCGAAGAACTCCACGGTCTACCTGGTCGGCGGCGGCATCGCCTCGCTCGCCGCGGCGGCCTTCCTCGTACGGGACGCGGGAGTCCCGGGGGAGAACGTGCACATCCTGGAGCAGCTGCCGATCGTCGGCGGCTCGATGGACGGCGCGCCCGCGCCCACGGCCGAGGGCGGGTACGTCACCCGGGGTGGACGGATGTTCGAGGAAGAGCACTACGTGTGCCTGTGGAACCTCCTGGAGACGATCCCGACCCTGGACGACCCGGCGGTCTCGGTGCGGCAGGAGATGCTCGCCTTCAACATCGAGCACCCCACGAACGCCAAAGCCCGGATCATCAACGGCGACCGCACCATCGCCGACGCCTCCCGGCTCGGTCTGGACACCCGCGACCGCGCCGACATGACCCGGCTGCTCGCACTACCCGAACGGCTCATCGGGGCCCGCCGCATCGACGACTTCTTCCAGCCGCACTTCTTCACCACCAACTTCTGGTGCATGTGGCGCACGACCTTCGCCTTCCAGACCTGGCACTCGGCGATCGAGCTGAAGCGGTACTTCCTCGCTTTCGTACAGGAGTTCGACCGTATTCACACCCTGTCCGGGGTGCGGCGCAGCAAGTACAACCAGTACGACTCCGTCATCCGGCCGGTCCAGGAATGGCTGACCGCCCAGGGCGTCCGCACCGAATTCGGCGTGACCGTCGCCGACGCGGAGTTCTCCGGCCCCGCCGCGCGCCGGATCACCCGGCTGCACCTGGAGCGGGACGGCGCCGAAGCCGGGACGATCGAGCTGGGCGAGGACGACTACGCGTTCCTGACCATCGGGTCGATGACCGCCGACGCCACCTACGGTGACCGCACCACCGTCCCCGAGCTGATCCGGGACAAGCGCGACGGCTCCTGGCGGCTGTGGGAGTCGATCGCCAAGAAGGCGCCGGACTTCGGGCGCCCGACCGCCTTCTGCGGCAACATCGACGAGACGAAGTGGGAGTCCTTCACCCTCACCATGACCGGCCGCACCCTCCTGGACCGCATCCAGGAGTACACCGGCAACGTGCCCGGTGAGGGCGCCCTGATGACCTGGAAGGACTCGCGCTGGCTGCTGTCGGTCGTCGTGCCCGCCCAGCCGCACTTCCGGGACCAGGAGAAGGACACGTACACCCTGTGGGGATACGCGCTGTTCGGGGACGTCCCCGGGGACCACGTGCCGAAGAAGATGGACGACTGCACGGGCGCCGAGATCCTCGACGAGCTCCTCGGACACCTCGGCTTCGACGACATCGCCGACGAGGTCCGCGCCACCACCAAGGTCACCACCGTCCAGATGCCGTACATCGACGCCCAGTTCCAGCGCCGCGTCGTGGCCGACCGCCCCCGCGTCGTTCCGGACGGCGCCGAGAACTTCGCCTTCCTCGGCCAGTTCGTCGAGATCCCCGAGGGCGTCGTGTTCACCGTCGAGTACTCGGTCCGCGCGGCCATGCTCGCCGTCTACCACCACTTCGGCGTCGACAAGGAGATCCCGACGATGTACCACGGCCTGGCGGACCCCAAGATCGCCTGGTCCGCGCTGAGGACCGCCTTCGCCTGACGGCGGCCGGTCACGCCGTCCAGCAGGGGTGAGCCGATCTGCCGGACGGCGGTGGCCGGAGGGGGCGGCGGTGGCCGCGCTCGGGACGGACGGCCCGTGCGGGACGGCGGCGGGGTCAGGCCCCAGTACGCGCCCGCGTGAGGTCCCGGCTCTCCCGTCGTACGACACGGCGCCGCCGTGCCGGCATGCCCAGGGTCGGCCTGCCGACGCCCCAGGCCGCGCCCTTGCAGACCAGTTCCTTGTAGCGGGCGGCGAGACGGCCGGTCAGGGCGCGGTCGACCGCCTGGTCGTCGGCGGTGACGAACTGGATCAGACCCTCCTTGCGGCCGAGGGAGACGCACTGCTGGAAGTAGCGGATGGAGAGGTGGGGGACCTTGACGCCGGTGAGCCGGGCGGCGATGGCGTCGGCGGCCTGCCAGGCCATGGGGGTGCCCGAGGCGCAGGACATGCGCAAGGGCCTGCCGTGGGGGCCGATCGCCATCGCCGCGTCGCCCACGGCGTACACCTCCGGGTGGGAGACCGAGCGCATCGTGCTGTCGACCACGATCTGACCGCGGTCGGTGAGCTCCAGAGCGGTGGCGCGCGCGAGGGGGTGGACGGCGAATCCGGTGGTCCAGACGGTGACCGCGGCGGGAAGGCACCGGCCGTCGGCGGTCATGACCCGGTCCGCCTCCACGGCGTCGACCGGAGTGTGTTCGTGGACCGTGACGCCCAGCTTGTCCACCACCTTGCGCAGGTGGGCGCGCCCCTTCGCCGAGAGCCAGTCGCCGAGGGCGCCGCGGGCGGTCAGGGCGACGTCGAGGTCCGGGCGGGCCTCGGCGATCTCGGTCACCGCCTCCAGCCCGGTCAGGCCGCCGCCGACCACGACCACGGACCGGCCGGGCTCCAGGGCGGCCAGGCGGTCGCGGAGGCGGAGGGCGCCGGGTCGGCTGGAGATCTCGTGGGTGTGCTCGGCGGCGCCGGGGACGCCCCCGTCGTTCCAGCCGCTGCCGAGGGCGTAGACCAGCGTGTCGTACGCCAGTTCCTCCTGCCCGGAGCCGTGCGGGGCGGCGACCGTCACCGTCCTGCGGTCCACGTGCACGGCGGTGACCTCGGCGAGCCTCAGCTCCACGCCCGTGCCCGCGAACATCTCGCCGAGCGGCCGGGGGCTGAGGTCCTGGCCGACCGCGAGCTGGTGCAGCCGGACGCGCTCGACGAAGTCGGGTTCGGCGTTGACCAGGGTGAGGGTGACGTCCTCGCGGCGCAGCCGCCTGGCGAGACGGCCTGCGGCGACGGCACCGGTGTAACCGGCTCCGAGGACGACGATGCGGTGCTGCATGTCCGTGCTCCTGTCTGGGCGGGGTCCGCCGTTGTCCGGCGTGGTGTCGCCTCTTGAACCGGACAGCGCCCCGTTTCCTGACAGGACGGGGATGAGACCCGCGTCACACCTCGTCAGAGGGTGTGGAGCGGGCCCTCCTCGTGATCCGCGGCGGCCCACCGCGCGGTCGCGCGGACGAGCTTGTCGGGGTTGGCCTGGCTGCGGACCGCCGCGATGCCCTCCGGGCCGATCTCCAGACAGGCGATACCGGCGACCCGGCCGTCGACGACCATGACGACGGCGGGTTCGCCGTTGGCGGTCGAGGCGTAGATCTCGGGTGTGCCGCCGACGAGGGCCCGCTTGGCCTTGCTGGGCTTGAACAGGCCGCGCAGGAACCTGGCGACGGCGAGCGTGCCCTCGAACCCCTTCGCGCGGGCCGGGACCTTGCCGCCGCCGTCGCTGACCGCGACGGCTTCCTGGGTGAGCAGGCGGACGAGGGGTTCGGTGCGGCCACTGGCCGCCGCGGCCAGGAACTCCTCGGCGATGCGCAGGGCGGCGGCTTCGCCGACCTCGGTGCGGGTGTTGCCGTCGGCGATGTGCTTCTTGGCCCGGTGGTAGATCTGCTGGCTCGCGGCCTCGGAGATGTCCAGGATCCTGGCGATCTCCCGGTGCGGGTGGCCGAACGCCTCCCGCAGCACGTACACCGCGCGCTCGTTGGGTGACAGGCGCTCCAGCAGGACGAGGACGGCGTACGACACGGACTCGCGCTGCTCGGCCGTTTCGGCCGGACCGAGCATCGGGTCTCCGGCGAGCAGCGGTTCGGGGAGCCACCTCCCCACGTACGTCTCGCGCCGGGCGCGTGCCGAAGTGAGCAGGTTGAGACACCAGTGGGTGAGGACCTTCGTCAGCCAGGCCTCAGGCACCTCGATCCGTCCGGCATCGGCCGCCTGCCAGCGCAGGAACGTCTCCTGCACGGCGTCCTCCGCCTCGCTCGCGGAGCCGAGCAGCCGGTAGGCGAGGGCCTCCAGGCGGGGCCTGGCCGCCTCGAACCGGTCCACGTCACTCACGGACAGCGCCATGCCCGCGAGCTTACGGGACAGCCCTTGGACGCCCCCGGAGCGGGACGGCGGGCGGGACGGGCACTCCCCGGCGAGGTGTGACGGGTACGCGGCAACGGCGCCACGGGCGGCGTGGACGACGGCGCGGGCCCGGGGACATGCGCCGTGAGCCCGGGGACATGCGCCGTGAGCCGGGGGCGCCGAATAATGCGTTGACGCTCCCGCGAGAGGTCCTGTTAGCTGAGCGGGTCGTTCTGGTTTGTTATGGGCACGTATGCCCTGGAATAGGGAGTTTGATGTCCCGGCCCGCGCCGAGTGCGCCTCGCCGCACCGCGTAACCGTCCGTCGTCTTCCGCCGCCGTTTTCTCCGGGCGGTCGCCGGGCGTTTCCTGTGGTGCCCCTGCCTGTCCGCCGCCCTACGGGGCTGTCGGGCTGCTCTCCGACGAGGCCATTCGGCCTGCTCTTGCTGTCTTGACCGACTTCCCAGCAAGGAGCACCGGGTGTCCAACCACACCACCAACCGCACCAGCACCTCCAGCCTCAGCACCTTCGCCTGCGCGTCGTGCGGGCTGACCGTGTCCGCGCAGGCCGCTGACGGGGCATCACGCAATCACTGCCCCTCCTGCCTGCACTCCCGGCACGTCCTCGACCACGTCGAGGGCGGACCGGCCGACTGCGGGGGCCGGATGTCCCCGATCGCCATCGCCGTGCTCCGCACCGGTGACTGGATGCTGATCCACCGCTGTGTCCGCTGCGACGAGCTCACCTCCAACCCGGTGTGCGTCGACGACAACCAGCTCATCCTGATGCGCATCGCGGTCCGCCCGCTGGCCCAACCGCCCTTTCCACTCGAAGCGTTCGGAACCCTCTGACCGCCCGGAAGGAAAGGAACACCGCCATGTCGCGCAACAACCGGAGCGGTCGCGGGCGGCGGCGCCCGCAGCGGTACAAGGACATCCTGCACAGCCAAGGCGGGCACCGGGCCAACGACTTCCGGTGCGTCTCCTGCCGGCTCGACGTGTCCCTGGACGCCCCTGGCACCACGCACCGCAACCACTGCCCCAACTGTCTGGCGAGCCTGCACGTCGACCGGAAGATTCCGGGCGACCGCGACGCGGACTGCCGTGGCCGGATGGAGGCCCTGGGCATGTCCGTCCGCGCCGACGGCGAGTGGACGGTCATCCACCAGTGCGTCTCCTGCGGCGAGCTCAGCGCCAACCGCATCGCAGGCGACGACAACCCGCTCACCCTGGTACGCCTCGCGCTCCGGCCCCTCGCCGCCTCCAGGACCGTCGGCCGCGCCCTGCGCGCTCTGTGACCCGCCCACGGCCCGGTGGGCGTGCGGACCCGGAACGGGCCGCGGTGCCGCCGGGAAGCGGTGCACGGGGTTGTGGGCCCGGCCGTCGAGGAGCGCGGGGGGCGGGGAAGGCGTCACCGGCGGGGCCAGGGCACAACGCGGTCTCAGGCCGCTGAACCGGGCCTGGAGCCGTTCGTTCTCGGACCGTTCGTTCTCGGACCGTTCGTTCTCGGGCCGTCGGACGGCTGGACCGTCGGACGGCCGACGCGTGGGGCGGGGCGCCGGTCGGCACCCCACCCCACGCGTCAGGTGTGGGTGAGGTGCCCGGTCGGCACCCCACCCCGTGCGTCAGGCGGGGGAACCAGCCCTGCGGCGGCGTACGAGGAACATCGCGCCCCCGCCCATCGCCATGGCCGCGCCGCTCGCGAGGGCGAGCTGCGGCATCGCGGAGGGCGAGCCCGTGGCGGCGAGACTGCCGCTCACCGCACGGGACGAGCCGCTCTGTGTCCTGACGTCCGAGCCCTTCGGCTTGGTGGCACCGGGCTTGGCGTCGTCGACCTTGCCGGGCTTGCTGCCCGCGGCGGCGATCAGGAACTCGTAGCCCTCAAGGTCCGGGTTTCCGCCGCAGGTGCCGTTGTCGTTGAAGTAGTCACCGGCGACGAAGGTGACGCCGTTGCCCGCGGGGGCCGAGGCGTCGATCGTGAGGCGCATCTTGATGTCGGCGTGGGCACCGGCCTTCAGCGGGCTGATGGCGTCCATGTAGTGCTCGTTGTCGACGGTCTTCCACTTCGAGGACGAGGGGGAGGACCACTGGAGGCGCACCAGTTTGTCGATGCTCTTGAGACCGCTCCGGTCGGTCGCGTGGACGTAGGCGAACGGAAGCACCTCGTCCATCGTCTTGTCGGTGCCGTTGGTCACCCGGAGCTTGAAGTCGACCTTCGTGCCGGCGACGACGGTGGACGGCAGGCCCGTGACGACCGTGGTGAGCTTGGCCTCCGGGACGCAGTCCTCACCGTCCTCGCCCTCCTCCTTCGCCTCGGCCAGCGCCTTGTCGGCGGCGGTCTTGTCGGCGAGGGCCGCCTTGGTGGCCTTCTGCGCCTGGTCGAGCTTCCGGGCGGCGGCGACCCGCTCGTCGTCCCGCGCGTCCAGGGCTTCCACCACCGCGGCATCGGCGGCGGCCTTGGTCTCCTTGGCGGTCTGGGCGTCGGCCTTCGCTTCGGTGAGCCCGGTCTCGGCGGCGGCCCGCTCCTCCTCGGTGGCCGTCTCGGGGAGGGCGTCGAGCACGGCCTGGGCGTCGATGACCGCCTGGTCGGCGGCCAGCTTCGCGGTGGCGGCCTCGGCCGCAGCGGTCTCGGCGGCCTTGGCGGCCACGGCCAGAGGACTGGTGTCGGACAGGAGGGCCTTCAGGGCCTCCCTGGCGGCACTCTCGGTCTTCACGGCGTCGTCGTACGTCGCCTTCGCGGCGGCGGCGGCCTTTTCCAGCTCCGCGATGGACGGCTTGTTCTGCTTTTTGTCCTGCGTCTGTGCCGCCGGCTTGCCGTCGGCGAACGCGGGGGTGACCGACAGCAGGAGCGCAGGCATGGTCACTGCGGCGGCAACGGCTGTGGCAAGGATCGGGCGAATCTTCACAAGGGCCCTTCGGCGTCCGGAAAGAAAGAAGGGGTCGCAGCGGGAGGGGGCACGCAGACGCGACTTGAGGGGATCGTATGGCCGTGCCAACGATCGGCCACTACGAGTTCTTCACCTATTCCTGCCGGTATCACAGAACCCTGACCGACAGAAAAGGCAAAAGGGCGCAGTTGTGTTCCTCGTCCGCACTTTCGCTGTGATCAATGCCATAGGTCCCTGGGTGCGGTGCTTCGTGCATCCCTGGCGCGGCCCGCCCCGCCGGAACGCCCGCCGCGGTCGCGGCAGCACCTGGCGTGCGCCGGTGGAGGAGAAGCCGACGAACGCCAGGTCCCGGGCACGCCCACGCCCAGTGGCCCTCCCCGGACGGACACGCGGCGGGCGACGGGCCCGGACGGATCACCTCGTCCGGGCCTGCGGTGCGACGACGAGGCCGGGTCAGAACAGGCCCTTGTACCCCTGCCAGCCGCTGGCGGCCTTCGTCCGGCCGCCGAAGGAGCCCTTGCCGTTGCCGTTGTTGCGCCAGACGGTGCCCGAGGTGTCGCGGGAGACGAGGTCGGCCCTGCCGTCGCCGGTGATGTCGCCGACGCCCACGACCACGTTGTACGACGAGCCCCAGTTGTCGAAGACCTTCACACGGCTCTTGAACGTGCCGGCCGCGGTCCCGTTGTAGCGCCACAGCTCGTTCGACTTGTCCTGCGCCAGCAGGTCGCCGTAGCCATCGCCGTTGAGGTCACCCGCGCCCACGATCTTCTTGTATCCCGTCCACTTGGACGCGATTTTCACCCTGGAGGAGAGCTTGCCCGTGCTCGTCGCCTTGTAGAGGTACACGTCGCCGGTCGAGGACTGGCGGGCGATCAGGTCGGCCCGGCCGTCACCGCTGATGTCCCCGGGCGAGGTCAGCACGTTGTACTGGTTCCAGCCCGTCCCCAGCGAGGTGTACGCGGTGGAGGGCGTCACCGCCGCCGTGCACGAGGGCCGGTAGGCGCGCAGCGTGCCGCTGCTGAAACGCACGAGCACGTCGTTGCACCGGTCACCGCTCAGGTCGCCGAAGGGCACCGCCTTCACCGTGGTCGGCCATGTGGAGCCGGTCCGCTTCCCGGTGAACGTCCCCTTCCCCGCCCCGTACTGGTACGTCAGCCCGCCCGAGCCGTTCAGGGTCAGCAGCTCGCCGAAGCCGTCCGATCCGACGAAGTCGCGGAGGGCCGCGGCGGCGCCGGTCACCTTGACCGTGCCCGTCCTCGTCAGCGCCGCCCCCTGGCCGTCCGCGGGGGCGGCGGTCATCTTCCAGGTGTAGGAGCCGTTGGGCACCAGCCGGCCGGAGCCGTCCTTGCCATTCCAGACCGGGGCCACCACACCGCGGGCCAGACCGCCCGAGAGCGTGCGCACCGCCGTACCGGCCCTGTTGCTGATCACGAGCTTCCAGGACGCCGCAGGCTTGTTCAGCCACCACTTCGGGCCCCACTGCGCGGCGCCGCCCTTGGCGTCGAACGAGGCGGCGACGGTGGCGTCGCGCTGGACGAGGGCGGAGACCGGGACATCGCTGGAGGTCAGACGGATGGAGTGGTCGGAGCGGAGCTGGGCGATCACGCCCGTGTACGGGTCGACGTCCCAGGCGTTCCCCTCGAACGTCCCGGCGGTGTGCGAGACGGGCGTCCCGTCGCGGACGTCGATCACCTTCAGCCGGCCGTCCTCGACCGTCGCGACGAAGCCGTCACCGAGCTGCGCCTGCTCCCAGCCGGAGCCGGAGACGAGGGTCAGATTCCGCTTGGTGACGGTGTCGTAGACGCCCTGGCCCTCCGAGTCGAGCACGCAGTTCCACAGCAGCCACCGGCCGACCGCCTGGAAGTCGTTCAGCAGGCAGCCGCGTCCGAACCACACCGGATCGCCCCGCTTGCCTGTCAGCAGGTCGACGGGGACCACGCTGTCCTTGCCCGACATCATCCACAGGGTGGTGCCCCACAGCGCCCGCACGGTGTCCGTCGTCGTGTACACCGTGCGCTTGGAGTCGAGGTCGACGATCCGGGTCTCCGCCGTGCCGGTGCTGTCGTGCGGCCCGGCCAGGGCGGCGAAGCGGCCGTTGGCGGCGCCCGCGGTCAGGTAGCTGCGGGAGCTGTCGATCCGGGTGCCGGGCAGCGACCGGGCGGAGTCCAGGAGCTGGGGCTGCTGGGCGGCGCTGGTGCCGGAACCGGAGATGACCGTCCGGCCGTCGCCGGTGTCGATGAGACGCGGGCGGCCCCCCGCGTAGTTCTCCGGCACGATACGGCCGCGGGTGGTGCGCGCTCCCGCCGTGGGGGAGTCGGCCACACCGGTCTCGCGGGTGTGGAGATACGTCCAGTCACCGACGGGATCCTGCTCCACGGTGGTCAGCCGTCCCTGGGCGAGCGTCAGCTGAGTGACCGTGCGGGCGGTCTGCCGGGGGTACGCGTCCGCGATCCGGCGCACGCCGACCCCGCCGCCCGCGGCGGCCTCGATGAGGGAGACGCCCCAGTGGTCCGGGTCGGCGCCGCCCGCGACCAGCAGCCCGCCGTCAGGAGTCGGCATGGCCTGCCGGGAGGTCCTGGCCAGCAGCGTCCGCGGCGCGGAGCCGTCGAGGGGCACGGCTTCCACCCGCGCGACCGCGCGGTCGTTGTCGTAGCGGCCCAGGGAGGAGTCGTAGCGGGACACGACGACGGTGTCCCCGACCAGGCCCAGTACCTGCGCGATGTCGCCGACCGGGACGGTCCGCACGGTGGCGGCCGGGTTCTGGCGGGACGCGACGTGCAGGGTGCCGTCGTAGAACCACACCAGGTGGGTGGCGCTGAGCGCGACCAGGTAGTACCACGACTGCACGGTGTACGGCAGAGCGGTGAAGCGTCCCCGCTCGACGTCGAGCCACCCGGTGACCTCGTCGTCGCCCTTCCGGTAGCGCACGATCTGCCCGCGGGCGTCGCCCAGCCCCGCGGCGGACCACAGGTGCACGCCGGAGGGAACGCCCTCCACCGTGCGGTCGGTGACGGAACCGTCGGCCCGGACATCCAGCAGATGCCACACGGAGTCGGTGCCCGGGGTTCCCGCCGTCGTGACGACCGTCGACCCGAGGGTGCTGAAGTACGCGTGCCCGTCGGGAAGCGCGACCGTGTCGACCTGACCGGAGGTCATGTTCCGCAACGTCACGGTCCGGGCGGAGCCGTCGTGGCGGGCGACGACGTCCGAGCCCGCACCGGCACTCGTGACGCCGTACGCGTCGGTGCCCGAGGCGTCGACGACCGTGTCGGCACCGTCGTACGTCGTCCACAGCTGGCCGCGGCCCTCCTCGTACCGGAGGAACCCCGAGGGCCCCGCGCTCAGCAGCCCCGTCCGGGGCGTCGCGGCCATGGCGGCCGGGACGACCACCTCTCCGGTGACCGTCTTCCCGTACGCGCTTCCGGCCGCGAGCGGGCCGAGCCCGAGGGCGAGCGTGACGGAGACAGTGGCGGCGGTGGCGCTTCGTACGAGCGTGCGTCTGCCCATGCAGGACCTCTCCGGGGCGGTAGGCGAAGGCGGGGGAGAGACTCGTGCGTGCGCCGCTGAACCGCAGGTCACGGACGCGCGGCAGCGATGACGGACAGCCCCCCAGGCAAGTGGGCGGACTATAGCAGTCCGCCGGTGCGCGACCCGCGGACCGGATGAGCGGCCGGTCGTGGAGCCCGCGCCCGTACCTCCCGCCCGGCAGCACTTCGCCCCGCCGGACAGATCTCCGGCGGGGCGAAATGATCAGGGCCCGAACGCGCCCGCGGCAACCCGGTCACGGTGCGGGGCCGCCATGGTCGGCGGCCCGCTCCAGAGAGTCCTGGTCACGCTGGCGGAGCGGGGAGGGTCAGGCGGGGTTGATGTTCTCCGCCTGGGGGCCCTTCTGGCCCTGCGTGACGTCGAACGTCACGGCCTGGCCCTCCTGGAGCTCGCGGAAGCCCGTCGAGTTGATCGCCGAGTAGTGGGCGAAGACGTCCGGGCCGCCACCGTCCTGAGCGATGAAGCCGAAGCCCTTCTCCGCGTTGAACCACTTCACAGTTCCCGTAGCCATGTCTCATGCCTTCCAGTCGATTGACGTCTTCCGCTCCATGCGGAAGACGGAGGTGATCCGCCCTGGTTCCTGCGGCACAGCACAGCAAAACGCCCACACCGATGGGGTGGGCGAGGGAACTTCCGAACCACGACACTTACCGGGACGCTACACGTCCGCACCCTCCGTCACCAGAGCAATCGCCTGTCTCTGTGGACGGTGCCCGCCGGTATCCGCCGTTGTCCGGTGGTGTCCGGCGGGCGCGCACCGCCTCATTTCCCGGTCGGAGGCTCTGCCGATCCGGCGGCGCGTCGGTACTCGGCGTTGATGCGTTGCGCCTCTTCGAGCTGGTCCTCCAGGACGACGATGCGGCAGGCGGCCTCGATGGGCGTGCCCTGGTCGACGAGTTCGCGGGCGCGGGCGGCGATGCGCAGCTGGTAGCGGGAGTAGCGGCGGTGGCCGCCCTCCGAGCGCAGGGGGGTGATCAGACGGGCCTCGCCGATGGCGCGGAGGAAGCCCTGGGTGGTGCCGAGCATCTCGGCGGCCCGGCCCATCGTGTAGGCGGGGTAGTCGTCGTCGTCAAGACGGCCGTACGAGTCGTCTGCTGTCACTTGCACCTCTCTTGTGGACCGCATGGAGGGGCCCTGGTGCCGTACGGCACCAGGGCCCCGAAGGAACTACTACACCACCTGCCGGTTTTGATACCGCACCGGCGTTCTGTGTCCGCGGAACCTGGCCCGACTGCTGGGAGTGCGGGGACCGAGGCTTCTGCCGGGCACCGGCGTCGCGCCCGCCCTGTGGGGGCTCGCGGGCACGTTCACCGACGACGCGCCGCGCAGCGACGCGCCACCACGCGAAAGGGCCCGGCCGGCGTGTGCCGGTCGGGCCCTCTTGGCTGTTCGGGTGTCAGCTCGCGCTTCCCATGAGCCAGACGGTCAGATGGTCAGATGGTCGGACGGCTCCGCGGCACCGAGCGTCGCGGAGGCGCGCTGGAGCGGGCTGAGCGCGCGGGTGGGCGCGGCGGCCTGGGGGAGGCCGTGGCAGGTGAACCCGAGCTTCGTCATGGCCCGGAGGACTTCGTCGGCGCTGAAGTCGCGGCGGTCCTGGCCGGTGACGACCTGGCCCACCTGCTTCACGGGGTAGACGCGGCGGCCGATGGTCACGGACTCACCGACGACCTCCTCGGGCTTGACGCCCTTCATGGAGTCCAGGACGCCGCTCTTGGTGAGCTCGAACGGGAAACGGGCGATAACACAGCGCACGATGCCTCACATGGGTCACAGGGAGTGGAGCAGGGGGATTGCTCCGCCGTGGCGGGACGGTTCAGAGGACCAGGGCGGGGACGCCCGGGGCGCTGTCCTGTTCGTTCACGGCGGACGGGGTGGCGAATCGGCGGTGGTGCGTGGCGTGCTCGGTCGGCATGACGGCGGGCGAGGTGTGCGGTCCGCGGTCGCCGGGGATGTCGCGCAGCTGGAGCCGGTCGGTGGAGGCGGGGCTGTCGCGGACGGTGGTGAGCTGGATCTGGGGGACCAGCCCGGTGTGCAGGCCGTCATTGTCGCAGATCCTCGGATGGCCGGTCCTGGGGCTGGCCATGCCGGACGGGGGCACCTCGGCGGTCATGCTGTGGCGGACCTGCGGCCCGGCCGTGTCCAGGGCGGCGGGCACCGCCCTGGACACGGCGGCGGGTTCCGCCGGGCGGGGCCGCGTCCGGACCGGCGTCACCGCGAGCCTCCCGCGCGGCCGGGACGGCTTCCGGACCACGCGGTGCTCAGGCCGCCGCGTCGTAGGCGGGCTGCCGACCGTTCATGCGCCGGGCAGCCGCGGCGGGGCTGCGCCGACCGCGGGAGGCCGTACCGCGCTTGCGTCGCTCGGGTTCCGGTGCGGTGATCGTCACGGGGATGCCGGAGGGGGTCCGGGCACCGGTGATCCGGCTGAGTGCTTCCTCGCCGGAACGGACCTGGGTCGTCCGGGGCACGATACCGGCGGCGGCCATGAGGCGCGTCATGTCGCGGCGCTGGTTGCTGGTGACCAGTGTGACGACCCTGCCGGACTCGCCGGCCCGCGCGGTACGGCCGCCGCGGTGGAGGTAGTCCTTGTGGTCGGTCGGCGGGTCCACGTTCACGACGAGATCGAGGTGGTCGACGTGAATGCCGCGCGCCGCCACGTTCGTCGCGACCAGGACGGTGACATGCCCGGACTTGAACTGGGCGAGGGTACGGGTGCGCTGCGGCTGCGACTTGCCGCCGTGCAGGGCGGCCGCACGGACACCGCTGGCGAGGAGGTCCTGGGTGAGGCGGTCCACGGCGTGCTTGGTGTCCAGGAACATGATCACCCGGCCGTCGCGCGCGGCGATCTCCGTCGTCAGCCGGTGCTTGTCGGCACCGTGCACGTGCAGGACGTGGTGCTCCATCGTGGTGACCGCACCCTTGGAGGGGTCCACGGAGTGGACGACGGGGTCGGTGAGGTAGCGACGGACCAGGAGGTCGACGTTACGGTCCAGGGTCGCGGAGAACAGCATGCGCTGGCCCTCGGGGCGGACCTGGTCCAGGAGCGCGGTGACCTGGGGCATGAAGCCCATGTCGGCCATCTGGTCGGCCTCGTCCAGGACCGTGATGGCGACCTGGTTCAGCCGGCAGTCACCGCGGTCGATGAGGTCCTTGAGACGGCCGGGGGTGGCCACGACGACTTCGGCGCCGCCCCGCAGCGCGTGCGCCTGCCGGCCGATCGACATCCCGCCGACGACGGTGGCCAGGCGCAGCCTCACGGCGCGGGCGTAAGGGGTGAGGGCATCGGTGACCTGCTGAGCGAGCTCCCGGGTGGGAACCAGGACCAGGGCCAACGGCTGACGGGGCTCGGCGCGCTGCCCGGCGGTGCGGGCCAGCAGGGCCAGGCCGAAGGCGAGCGTCTTGCCGGAGCCGGTCCGGCCGCGGCCCAGGACGTCACGGCCCGCCAGAGAGTTCGGCAGCGTCGCACCCTGGATCGGAAACGGCGTGGCCACGTCCTGCGCGGTGAGCGTGGCCAGCAGGCTCCCCGGCATGTCGAGGTCACTGAACACCTCGACCGCGGGCAGAGCCGGAGTGATCGTCTTCGGCAGGGCGAACTCTCCCTGTACCGCGACGGGCCGACGGCCGCCCGAGCGGCTCTGGCCCGTCGAGCGGCTCTGGCCCGTCGAGCGGCTGGGGGCGGACGGGCCGAAGCGAGTGCCCCGAACCGAATCGGCAGGGGAGCCGTACCCGCGGCCGCCGTCGCGGCGGGCGCGGGAGGAACGGCCGTTCGTGCGTGTGGGATTCATGCAGAACCTTCCTTGATACGGCACGTATCAAGGAATTCCGCAGCGTAAGAGCAGCGCGGGAATCACAGGCACGGACCGAATGGAATGCGAACGTGGCCACGGTGAATTCGTGTCGACGTAAGCGAAAAGGGGAGGGGTGGCGTGCGAAAGGGAATCCGGTGCTCCGCCGGGTGCGGCTCCGGGGACAGCCGCGGGTGCGGATCCGGGTGCGGATCCGGGGAGGCTGTGTTCCTCAATCTGTGTTCCAGCAGACAGAAAAGCTGCGGAAATGCGTGCAGCTGGGGCCCGCACCCCGAGGGATGCGGGCCCCAGCTACGACATGCGTGTCAGCGTCAGACGGTGACGATGTTCTCGGCCGTCGGGCCCTTCTGGCCCTGCGCGATATCGAAGCTGACCTTCTGGCCTTCCTGCAGCTCGCGGAAGCCCTGGGCGGCGATGTTCGAGAAGTGGGCGAACACGTCAGCGCCGCCACCGTCCTGCTCGATGAAGCCGAAACCCTTTTCAGCGTTGAACCACTTCACGGTGCCAGTAGCCATGTCATATCTCCTTTGGGCAGTACACCGGAATCCGTACCGTACGGAAACCGTGTCGCCGCGATGATGCCCGCCCGGAAAATGACCGGAAATACAAAACGCTTCCTACGGCATCGAGGCCGTCTGGAGGCGCTTGAAGTCTTTGGGTACCAAAACTGCAACTGGGTTCGACAGTAGCACGTCGCAGAGGCTTGTGCGTGCCACATATTTCTCCGTGAGCGCTGAGGTGAAAATTCTCCCGGCGAGGACCGTTAAATTCTGAGACGGCCAACACAGGTATTCACTCACCTCGAGTGCAGCGTTTTCGGGAGCGGGGAGGCCGATCGGCCGCGATGTCTGTCCGCGGCCCACCGGAACCTGCGGCCTGCGGCCCGGGGCGCCCTCCTCGCGGGCAGCTCGCAGGTGCCCCCTGGCCGCCAGTCCGCCGCCCCCTTCCGGGCAACCGCCCGTGCGGGAAGGCGAACGCGTGGGCCGAAGACGGCGGCGCGCCCAGGCCATCGGCGACGCACCCCCCGATCCAGGACAGACGGGAGCGAGATGGCCCCTCGCGGTCGGGCGCTGCCAGCGGGGGGAACGCCGGTTCCCGCTCCAGGGCCGCTCCCGCTCCAGGGCCGCAACGTCCTCGTCACCGCTGGGGCCGTCACCGGCGTCGGCGGCGAGACCGGGCGAGCGCCCGTCGCCGGAGCGACCGCCGCGTTCGGCCCTCTTGGCCCTCTCGGCCGTGAACGTCGCCCATGGTGCGTCGCGGGCGAGCCGCTGCGCCGGAGACCGCTGCCGACTTCCGCGATCGCGGACCTTCCACAGGGTGGTTCGCGATCGCCGGTATGTCACTGAGAGGGGAAAGCCTGCTTCATTTTGATTCGATCCGAGTTGTCACTCGGTGCTCATATTTCGACGTTTTGTCTGGATGTTGAGCGGAATGCTTCACATGTGCAATCTGCTCGTGTGGTCCGTCGAGGATTACGGGGAACCTCTCGGCTCGTTCGGCCGTCGCGTCGGATATCCGACGGACCTGGCCTCGGCGACTTGCGTCGCTGCCGCAAACGGCGCCGAAGTGAGGCGGTGCTTCTCGGGTGCCCCGCATTTCCCTATGGATGCCGCGTTCCTTCGGTGGCGCGAAGCCCTGCGTAATGGGAAGTGGGTGATCTTTTTCGTGGTAGGGTCTCAATGAATTCACAGGACGCCGCGATTAAAAGGGGAATGGCGTGAACACCGAGAAGGTTACGGCTCGACGTCTTACGGCCGAAGAGATTTCAGGCTTGGGCCCCCAGGACGGAATCTTCGTCTCGGCAGGGACGGATGGCCTTCCTCTCGACTGCTATGCCCCGGCTTTTCTCACGGAGCCGGGCAAGAATTTCGAGGGAGGGTCCTTCGCTGCGAGGACGGTTTTCGGTGAGGAGATTCACGTCCTCCCGGACAACGCTGAAGAGGCCGGGATCTGGATTGCTGACAAGAAGGGGGAGGAGATCGAGGTTCTCCGGAGCGCCGGCGTCCTCCTGAACCTTGCCCTCTTCGTGCCCAGCGGGAGCGAGGCGTCCCTGGACGCCCTCTACACCGCCGCGCGGGACGCGTTCGGTGCGGGAGTCGTCCAGCGCTGGAGCGAGGAAGTCGTCGCGGTGCCGGACGTCAAGGTCGACCTGTACGAGGAGCCGGCCCGGGCGCGGAAGAACACGAACGGCCAGAACCGTGACCGTCGCGCCCTGGACATCTACCCGACCCGAGTGCGGTTCCTGGAGCCCAGCGAGGGCTGGAAGTTCATTGTCGAACCGCACAAGGAGATCGTCGACGACACACCGACGATCTGACCTGATGACAGCCCGGAGGCCACGCCGGACGTACAGGCCCGCTCCCGGTGACGGATTCAAGAGGGCGTAGCGACCCGCTGGTCAAGCGCCCGCTGTCAGCAGCTCGATCAGACGCTCGGCCGGAATGTCCCGGCCGAGCGTTCTGCGTGGGGGCGTGAGCGGGACCAGTCCGGAAGTCATCGCCGCCCGGCGGAATCATCAGCTTTCAGCTATCAGCTATCAGCTATCGGGCCTGCGGCCTCGGACCCTCCCGTCCGCCGCCTTGGTGCGGACCCGTCCTCACCATCAGCGGCGCATGGCCGCCTCCCCGCTCGCTGGAGGAACACCGCGCCGGGTCGGCTGCGGCCTCCTCCCCGAATGGAGCGGGAACTCCGGCACGGCGCGGGCAGCCCCACGCCCAGGTCCGCCTCCAACGCCGGGAGCCGCTCCTCGCCCGTGACCGGACCGAGGCGAAAGCCGTGCCCGTGAGTGGGAAATCGAACCCGCGCCAGTGGCCTGGGCTACTGGCGGAAGACGGCCAGGGTCTGCGGATATGCGCGCCTCTCCTCATAGGCGATGACGTATCCCGGCTTAGCCGTGATCTGCCATCCGGCAAGAGGTCCTTCGGCGAGAGCCGAGAAAATTTCCCTCGCGGGAGTTCGGCTGGCGATTCGTAAATTCTCTACCGTTCCGTTCGGAGAGGTTTTCCCGTACCGGAACATGTAGGGCAGTGCATCCCGGATCGCTCGCAGGAACTGTGGGAGGGATTCCTCCACGATGTCGTACTGGATTGCCCAGTCGAGATCGATCGGGTACTGGAGATCGAAATGCCTGGATGTCAATTCAGTTCTATCGCGTTGGCGTCCGAGGTCCTTTGATCCGAAGCCGTTCTGGTTCCAGGGGTGATCATCGGCGTGGATGATCATGCGTTCGGGGGAAAGGTCGGCCAGTGACGCATCCATGGGGACGAAGCGATAAGCGACGTCGTGGACGGAGATGCCCTTTCGGCCGCTCAGTTTCCTGTGAGCCTGATGAATCCGGCTGCGCACACTACGTTCCGCCCGGCCTACGAAGACGGACCTGCCGTGGTGGAACAGTTCGTAGACGCCCGCGGAATCGGGCACTTCTGCCTCCGGGGCCAGCTCCAGAGGGCTGGTGTCTTTGAGGAGGAGGGCCTCTCTGAGCTGCTCCCTGACGGCCCGCACGACATCGACGCCGAAGGAGGGCGTTTCGGCTGTTGAGCGGGGCGCAGGTGTGAGCCATGGAGCCGAGGGCTCAGAGGCGGGAATCACCGGCACCGGCCGGGACCGGGCGGGGCGGCGAGAGTCCTGCCAAAGGCCGCGGACCAGGTTCACCTCCCTGGGAGGGGTGCTGCCTGCCAGGGGCGCCAGCACTCCGCAGAGGGCTTCCACCAGTGGCCAGGCGGGGAGATGCGGTGCGGAGAACGCCATGCGGACCCGCTCGTGGCTGGCGGTGAGGGGAAAGTCCCCGGCGCTGATCGCCTGTGCGATAGCGCGGCTGCTCGGGCAGCCGGCCCGGAGATGCAGGTCGTGCAGAGCCTCGTTCAGATCTTTATGAGGCCCTGGCGGAAGCTGAGGCTGATGGAAGACGCCCATCGTCAGAAGATGTCAAGGGCTGTCAAAAATTGTCTACCCCTCCAGGCTGCGGGCTTCCCTCCCGGATCGTGTCAAAGTTCGCCAGGCTCTGACAAGGCGTGTCTTCCTGACGGCGGGGCTGTGAAGACTGGACCAGGAGGCGCAACAACACGCCGGTGTACGGGAGGAGGAGCCATGGCATCACCACACGAGGTGCCCGCCGCGCCGCGGTGCGGCAGGACGGGCAAGGCCCGTCGCCTTTCGTGCTCGCAGCGGTCGGCGGTGTGTGCTCCGGGGCGGCCCGCGCGATCGTAGCCCGGCTCCTGCCCCGGTTCTCCTGCCGGGAACGACCGGTGGGAGCGCGAGTGACGCTCCGGGATTCAGGAGGTGAGCCGGGCCACTGCGGCGGCCTGTCACCGCTGTCTTCCCCTTGTCCGTCCTGCCTTCTTCTCGCCCGTGACCCTCGAAAGGATCGGTTCCATGCCCGAATCGGCAGCCCGTTCCGAACGTACGTGGCAGCTGTGGCTGGCGCTGTACGTCGCCTGCTCCATGGTGGTCGGCCTTGTTGTGAGCCTGTTGGTACTGCGCTCAGGCGTCGGCACCACTGATGTCGTGCTGGCAGGGGGAGGCGGCTTCGCGACTTCCTTCGCCCTGTGTCTCGCACTGCCCGCGGCCGTGCGGGAACTCAGACGACAGAGCTGAACCGGACCGGCCGTCCGCACGGCTGGGCCCGGCCGCCGGGGCACGCCCGGTCATCGGCCCAAGGGCGCCGCGTCCTGGGGAGCGACGAGAAGCCGGTGCCAGCGTACGAAGGCTCATCCGGGTACGTCCGTGGCCGTGTCCGTGGCGGCGCCGCCCCGCCGCGGCGGGGCGTCAGCTCTGTGCGGTGTCGTCGCCCGTCTGCCCTGCGCCCTCGGCCGCGTCGGCCTTCTCGCGCATCTTGCGCACCAGCTCCGCCTTGCGGTCGGCGGCACCCTGGCGGTCGAGGTTGCGGTGCGGGCCGTTGTTCTGCCGCTCGGCGCGGGACAGCCTCTTGCGCTGGCCGCCGCCCATGCCCACGGGGTTGTTGATGTTCTTGCTCACGGTCATGGGTTCTCCCGGAATGAGGTGAAGTGATCTGAGGATTCAACGGTGGGGGACGGGCGCGGCGACGCCGAAGGACGTCAGCAGGGGCCCGTCACGCTCTCACTCGTAAATCGGCGTCTGGAAGAACATGACAAGGACGTTACCCGGTTCCCTCCGCCGCGCGCCAAGTCCTTCGCCGCCCCGCGAGCGGGCGTGGCCCGCTGGAGGCCCGTGTGCCGCGCCGCCGCTCGTGGGCGGCCGGATGCGGCTTTCAGGCTGCCGCCACCGCGTCCGGCCTGCCGTCCTCCGCCTCGGTCCCGCCGCGTGACCGGGGACCGGCGTCCGGGGCCGGATCGGGTGCCAAGGGGGCGCTCGGCGCTGCGCGCGGCGGTACCGGGGCCGCCCCGGCGCGGGAGCGGCCCCGGTGCGCGTCAGGCGGCCTGCGCCAGAGCCTCCGTCTCTCCGCGCTCCAGCTGAGCGGTCAGCGCGGTGCGCGCGCGGGCCACCCGGGAGCGGACCGTGCCGACCGGGCAGTCCGCCGCACGGGCGGCCTCCGCGTAGGAGAGCCCGAGCAACTGGGTGAGGACGAACGCCTGTCGGCGGTCGTACGGGAGCGCGGCCAGGAGTTCCTGGAGGGCCACCCCGTCCTCGAAGCCGGGCAGCCCCGTCGGCTGGGCGCGCTCGACGGTCGTACGCCAGTCGTCGGTGTCCGCGAGCAGGGGCCGCGCGGCGGCCCTGCGGAAGTCATCGACGACGGCGCGGCGCGCGATGGTGAGGAGCCAGGTGCGTGCCGACGAGCGGCCCTCGAAGCGGTGCAGAGTGCGCAGCGCGCGCAGGAACGTGTCCTGCGCGAGGTCCTCGGCGGCCTGCGGGTCGGCGGACAGGTGGGCCACGTACCGCACGACATCGCGGTGCAGGGCCCGTACGAAGGCGTCGGCGGCCTCGCGGTCCCCGGCACCGGCGGCGAGCGCCCAGCCGGTCGCGGCGGCGTCCGCCTCGGTCCTGTCGCGTGGAACGGAGGCGCACTGTGACCCGCGCGGGGCGGGCGGCGTGGTGTTCATCGCCAGATGTGTCCTTCACGGATCGGTCCGGCACCCGGGCGTCCGGTGGCAGCGCGGGGCGCGTCAGGGCGACGGCGCGCGTCGTGGTGCGAGGGACGGATCCGGGTTTCCGGTGAATGGGGCACCCGGGCCCTTCGGGGCCGGGTGTGCCGGAGGACTCCCGCTGTGCGCGGGTACGGCGACGAGCCGGTCGGCGACCGGTCGTGCGCCGGAGGGTGGACGTCCTCCGGAATGCCTGCCGCGTTCTCAGAACGCGGCGAGCACCCCGGGCGGTCCGCGCCGGTCCCGTGTGCGGGCGCACCGCAGGCCCAGCGGCAGCCGGTCGCTCAGGCCCCGGCGGGGGCGCAGGCGGCGGCGCGGGGCTGGCAGCGGTGCGGTGAGGAGGGGGTGCAGCGCGGTGAGCAGCAGGCCCGCGACCGCGCGCAGGACCTGGAAGGCGGCGCGTTCGCCGCGGGCCAGCCAGATGCCGCAGACAAGGGCGGCGAGGACGTGCGCGGCGAGCATTCCCGTCGAGGACATCCCGGCCATGTCATGGCCCATGTGGCTCAGGGGAGCCATGTGACCCATCTGGGCCATCGAGTCCATGGGGCCCGCGGCGGAGGCGTGGTCCATGCCGGTCAGCGTGCCGGTCGCGGCCGTGTGGTCCATGCCGGCCATGGCGGGCATGCCGGCCATGTGATGCATGCCGGCCATGGGGTCCGTCGACGCCCCGGCCGCTCCGGCGGCGACCCCTGTGACCGGGGCCGCGACGGTTCCGAGGGCGGACTGGGCGGCGGCGAAGGCGTTGTGCAGCACGCCCTGGGTGACGACGGCGAGGCCCGTGACGAGCCAGGGGCCGCGCTCGCGGGCGGCGAACCACCAGCCGGGGACCGCGAGGGCGAGGAAACCGGTGGCGAGCACCCAGAAAGGGAGCGGGGCCTCGGACATGAGGACGTGTCCGGTCGCCGCGAGCGTGACGGAGACGGCGGCGAACATCGCCGCCCGCACCCCGCGTCCGACCGGTCCCGCTTCCATGAAGCCTCATCCTCCCATCGCGGGGGGCCGGGCGACACGGTGGGTCGTCCGGCATGCCGTCAATGCCGGAAACCTTCCCGTCGGGGCCGAGTTCCGGCATATGCGGGGGGAACAGCCGGTGGTGCGGGTCACGCCGTTAGGGCAGGCCGGGGCGGTCCGTCCGCGTACCCGGGCGGACCACCACCGCCCGGACCCTGAGCGGCTTCCCGTACGCGAAACGCAGCGTGAAGGAGATCTCGTCGCCGGGCCGCCACACGCCCTTCGGCCGTACGGTCACGTCGATCCCGTGCGGGGTCATCGTGAGTCCGTCCCCGGCCGGAACGTCGGCGGAGGCCACCGGCCGCCGGTAGGCGGCCCCGGAGGACGTCATGCGGTGTTCGCTCAGCGCGGGAGGCGCGGTCGTGCCGGACGAGGTGATCTCCACGAGCCGGTCGGCTGAGCCGCCGTCGTTGGTGAGGGTGAAGAAGGCGGCGGTCTCCTGGGCCGAGCCGAACGGCTGGAAGACGTACGCCTTCGTCACGGCCACGTGCGGCGGGCTTCCGGCACGTCCGCTCGCCGTCCAGGCGCCGAGGCCGGCGAGGGCGAGACCGCAGGCGAGGACGGGAATGCCCGCGGCGGCGAGCGGGGCGCGCAGGCGCGCGGAGGTGACGGGCATCAGAGCGCCGCCCCCGGTGAGCGGCGCCGCCGCGCGACGGCCGCCGCCGCCGTGGGCTGCCAGTGGCGCAGGCGCAGGCTGCCGAGGACGACGAGGACCGAGCTGAGGGACATCGCGGCGGCGGCGAGCATCGGGTTGAGCAGGCCCACCATGGCGAGCGGGAGGGTGACGACGTTGTAGCCGAAGGCCCACAGCAGGTTGCCGCGGATGGTGGCGAGGGTGCGGCGGGCGAGGCGTACGGCATCGGCGAGGGCTTCGATGTCGTCGCGTACGAGCGTGACATCGGCGGCGCCGATGGCGACGTCGGTGCCGGTGCCCATCGCGATGCCGAGGTCGGCCCCGGCGAGTGCCGCCGCGTCGTTGACACCGTCCCCGACGACCGCGACCCGCTTCCCCTCGGCGCGCAGCGCGCGGACGAGTTCCGCTTTGCGTTCGGGGGTGCAGCGGGAGTACGTCTCGTCGATGCCGAGCGTGGCGGCGACGGCCCGCGCCGGCTCCTCCCGGTCCCCGGTGGCGAGGACGGGGTGCACGCCGAGCCGGCGGAGCCGGTCCACGGCGTGGTAGCTGCCGGGACGTACGACGTCGCCGAGCGCGAGGACGGCTTCCGGCTGCCCGTCGATCCGTACCAGGACGGGGGTGTGGGCGGCTTCCAGGGCGGCGGCGAGTGCCATGTCCAGTTCCTCGGGCAGTTCGCCCCCGGGGGCGCCGACCTCGACGAGCTGGCCGTCCACGTGTCCGCGCACGCCGCTGCCGGGCGTGGCGGTGAACCCGCTGAGCGCGCCGGGCCGTACCGCGCCCTCGGGGAGGACGCGCTCGGCGTGACGGAGGAGCGCCCGGCCGAGCGGGTGCTCGGAGCCGCTCTCGACGGTTGCCGCGAGGCGCAGCACCTCCGGCGCGCCGGGGCCCTTCGCGCGCGCGGTGAGGGCGGTGACGGTGAGGTGTCCGGAGGTGAGCGTGCCGGTCTTGTCGAGGATGACGGTGTCGATCCGCCGGAGGGCTTCGAGGGCTTGCGGTCCTTTGACCAGCACGCCGAGCTGGGCGCCCCGGCCGGTGGCCGCCATGAGCGCGGTGGGGGTCGCGAGCCCGAGTGCGCAGGGGCAGGCGACGACGAGGACGGCGACGCACGCCGTGAAGGCGGGCTGCGGGTCCGCACCGGCGCCGAGCCAGAAGCCGAGCACGGTGACGGCAAGGGTGAGGACGACGGGCACGAAGACCCCGGCCACGGTGTCGGCGAGCCGCTGGGCCCGGGCCTTCCCGGCCTGGGCCTCGGTGACGAGGTCCGTGATGCGGGAGAGCTGGGTGTCGGCGCCGACGGCCGTCGCGCGGACGAGAAGCAGTCCGCCCGCGTTGACCGCGCCGCCCGTGACGGCGGAACCGGGCGCGACCTCCACCGGCCGCGTCTCTCCGGTCACGAGGGACATGTCCACGGCGGACGCGCCCTCCACGACCACGCCGTCCGTCGCGACCCGCTCCCCGGGCCGTACGAGGAAGTCCTGGCCCACCACGAGGCGTTCGGCCGGGATGGTGCGCTCCACGGTCCCGTCCCGCACCGTCACCTCCTTCACGCCGAGTTCGGCGAGTGCCCGCAGGGCGGCCGAGGTGCCGTGCCGGGCACGGGCCTCCAGATACCGGCCGAGGAGGACGAAGAGCGGGACGCCGACCGCCGCTTCGAGATAGACGTGCGCCATCCCGTCGGACGCGGAGGGCAGCAGGGTGAAGGGCATCCGCATGCCGGGGACACCGGCACCGCCGAGGAAGAGCGCGTACGAGGACCAGCCGAAGGAGGCGAGGACACCGAGCGAGACGAGCGTGTCCATCGTCGCCGCACCGTGCCGCAGCCCGCGCCAGGCCCGCTCGTGGAAGGGCCACGCGCTCCAGAGGGCGACGGGTGCGGTGAGCACGAAGCACAGCCACTGCCAGTTGCGGAACTGGAGTGAGGGCACCATCGACAGGACGAGGACCGGGACGGCGAGCAGCGCGGTCACCAGCAGCCGCTGCGGGACACCGGGGCCGGTCTCCTCGTCCTCGCGGTCCGTCCCGGACACGGCCGGTTCGGGGAGGCGGGCGGTGTACCCGCCCTTCTCGACGGCGGCGACGAGCGCGTCCGTACCGAGGCCCGCCGGGTGTTCGACGCGGGCCGTGCCGGTCGCGAGATTGACGGTGGCGCGTACGCCCTCCAGGGCGCCGAGCTTCTTCTCGACCCTGCGCACGCAGGCCGCGCACGTCATGCCGCCCACGACCAGATCGGTCGTGGTGAGGGAGCGCGGAACGCTCTCCCGGCGCATCAGTGGTCCATCCCGTTCATCCCGCCCGTGTCCCGGGTATCTCGCATGTCCTCCATGTCGTGCGAGCCGGGGGAGCCGTCCTGGTACGCATCCCCGCGCAGGCCGGGGGCGACCGGTCCGGCGAGGCTCCCGGCTCCGTACGACACGGCGAAGAGCGCGGCGAGCAGAAGGAGGAAACCCGCGAGCGCCGCGTACGGCACGGGGGTGGTACGCCGTCCGGCGGAAGGCGTCACCGAGTGGTCCATGAGAAGGCTCCGGCGAGAGTGAGGGTCGTACGGTCCAGGGGTCGGCCGGGCCGGGACGAGAGTTCCCTCACATGCGGGTGACCTGCCTCACATAACGGGCGCCTGTCACGCGCGCCTCAGGAACACCGTGGTCCGAGGCGCGTGCGGGTGCCGGGTCCGGGCGTGCCGTGACCGGGGCCGGTCGACGCCGACCTCACGGAGCCCGCCGTCGGTCCGCCCTGCGGAACACACCCCAGGGCGGACGACACACGATCAAGGCGGACGGCACACCGTCAGGGCGGACGTCACACGATCAAGGCGGACGGCACCGCCACGTGGAGCGCTCCATCAGGGCGGACATGACCGCCACGTGGAGCGCACGATCAAGACGGACATGACCGCCACGCGGATCACACCATCAAGGCGAACATCACCGCCATGCCCAGCGCCATCAGCCCGTGACAGCCCAGGTCCCACGCGGCGTGCACCGTGCTGGCCGAGGCAGTGCCGCTCGTCGTGCGGGGCACAGAGCGGCCGGTGTCGAAGCCCTTCGCGAGCCACCACAGCGCGAGCGCCAGCAGGATGAGGGCGAGCAGGGCGGCGCTCCAGCGGTCGCCGGTGGAGTCGAGCGTCATCGTCGCGGTCGCGCCCGGGGACGCCATGTCCATCCCGGGCATGTCGTGCGCGTGGCCCCCGCCCGTCGCCCCCACGGACATGGCCGAGGACATGGCGGCGACCATCCACGCCATCGCTCCGGTCATCACGGTGTGCGGCAGCGCGTTCGCGAGGGCGCGTCCCCGGGGCTCCGGGCCGCTTCGCGAGGCGAGCGGGACCAGCACGAACCAGGCCGCGGCGGCGGAGAAGAAGACCACCTGCGGCGTGCCGGGCAGGTCCATGCCCCAGGGCCAGGCCATCGCGAACATGGCGAGGGCCATGACCGCGTGCAGGCCGTGGGAGAGCCGCGCGGACCACCGTGGGGAGCGGGCCGCGAGGGCACGCCACAGCCCGTAGGCGGCGAGCGCGCAGAAGAGCAGTGTCAGAATCCAGCGCAGTCCGGTGGCGGCGATCATCGGGCCGTCTCCTTCGATGTCCCGGTGCGCGCTGGGGCGCACGTGTGTTCGCTTCCGCGTATCCGCGCGACCGCCAGGTCCCCGAGCAGGAAACAGACCAGGGGAAGCCCGAACAGCGGCAGGTAGTAGGCGAGGACGGCGGCCACGACGACGAGCGGCGCCATGACCCTGCCCGGCACCCGGCGCCAGGCCCCCCGCGCCGGGGGACGGCCGAGCCGCGCCCCGTCCGCCCGGGTGGGCCTGCGCAGCCACCACATGCGGTAGCCCCAGACGAGCATCCCGATGAGCGCGAGGGCGATGAGCGCGAGAACGATTTGGTTGGCGAGACCGAAGAGCAGGCCCATATGGGCGTCTACGCCCCAGCGGGTGAGCTTGGCGAGGACGGGGAAGTCGTCGAAGGCCAGCCTGTCCGTGATGGTGCCGGTGGCCGGGTCGATCGCGAGCGAGTCCTGCTGCTCCGGCCAGTGCCGGGTGTTCTCACGGACGACGTACGCGCTTGCGGTGTCCGCGGGCGGGGTGATGACGAGCTTGCCGCGCAGTCCCTCGGCACGGGCGACGCGGAGGGCTCCGTCGAGACCGATGTCCGGGGCGGCCGCCTTGGAGGAAGCACCCGGTTCCGCCTCCGCCGGGCTGCCGTCGCGCGTGCCGTGACCGAGGGCCGAGGAGACGGAGGGAGCCGAACCGCCCAGTGAGTCCTGGATCCTGCCGATGTTCGCGCCCGCGTGCGCCGACCAGGTCAGCCCGGTCGCCGAGAGCGCGAGGAAACCGGCCGACACCCACAGCCCGACCGCCCCGTGCCAGGACAGTGTGCGCCTGCGCCCCCGCGCGCCTCGGCGCGGTACGAACAGCCCGCGCAGCCGCTCACGGCCCCGCGGTGCCCCGAGCCACAGCGCGAGTCCGCCGAGCACCTCGACCCACAGCCAGCTCGCGGCGATCTCGCTGTAGTTGCGGCCGAAGTCGCCGAGGTTCAGGGTGCGGTGCAGGCCGTCGAACCAGGAACGCACGGGCAGCCACTCGCCGAACGTACGCAGCGTGCCCCGCACGTGAGCGTTGTACGGATCGACGAAGGCGGTCTGGGTGTAGCCCTCCGGCAACCCCTCGACGTCGAAGGTGACCCGGGTCGTGTCGCTGTCCCCGGCCCCCTTGGTGACGGAGACGAGCCGTCCGCCGGGTATCGCCTGGCGGGCGGCGTCCACCTGGGCGGTGAGCGGCTTCGGCGCACCGCGCGGGGTGACCTCCAGCTCGTGGCGGTAGACGACGGACTCGATCTGCGGGGTGGCCGTGTAGAGCAGCCCGGTGACGGCGGCGACGAGCAGGAACGGGCCGATGAGGATGCCCGCGTAGAAGTGCAGGCGGAGCAGAAGGGGGCGCAGCCCGTTCCACGCGCCCCCGCCGCTGCTCGACGCGGGCGTGGCGCACTCCTCGGCCGGGCGTTGCCGGGGTGGCGGGGACGCGGCAGGCGTGGTCTCGGTCATCGATTCTTCCTCGTACGTGGGCCGGTGGGGACGGTGACGTACAGGAGTCGGCGCGAGAGGCGCCCGAGTTCCCGCGGGTGAGGGGTGAGACGTGTCATGTCAGGGCCGACGCCGTCATGCGCCCGCCCGGTGCGCCTACGGCACGTCCCCCGCGACCGCCGGGACGTAAGGGGTGGGCCGAGTCGGCGTTGAGGCAGCCGCGCGCGTCCCCCGTGACCGCCGGGAACTTCCCCGCCCCCGCTGCCGACTCCTGCAACAGCGCCTCCGAGCGCCCCACTCGATCACCGAGGAGAAACCCCATGCCGACACCCAGGCCGGCGGCCTTCGCCCTCGCCGCCCTCCTGTGTCTCACCGTGGCCGGCTGCGCGGAACCGGGCAGTCGATCCGGCGCGGACGGCAGGCAGACGGACGCCGCCGGGAAGGCGCCCCCCGCCGCGCGGGGCGCGTACCCCGTCACGCTTGAGAACTGCGGGCTGAAGCAGAGGTTCGACAAGGCCCCCGACCGGGTCGTCGTGATGAACGGGGCGTCCGTCGCCGAGGTGTCCGCGCTGATCGCCCTCGGCCAGGAGGACCGGATCGTCTCCAACCAGCAGTCCTACGGCATGTCCGAGGTTCCCGGGCGGGCCGATCGGATAAGGGAACTGCCCACGGGCGGGGTGAAGCCGAACGACGTCATCGACATACCGCGCGAGGCCATGATCGGTCTGCGTCCCGACTTCGTCCTCTCCACCACGTCCTACGGTTTCGACGCGAAGAACGGCTTCGCCACCCGCGAGCAGCTCCAGGAGATCGGGGCGAACTCCTACATCTCGCCCGAGGGCTGTGGCCAGGACAACCTGAACATGACGATCGACGACAGCTACACGCTGCTGCGCGACATGGGCAAGGTCTTCGGCGTCGAGGACCGGGCCGAAAAGCTCGTCACGCGAGAACGGCAGCACATCGCCGCCGTGGCGGAGAAGGTCGGCGCCGCGAAGAGGCCCAAGGTCATGGTCGTCTTCTCCCACATGACCATGGGCAACAACGATTTCAGCGCCGTCGCCGCCCACGGCATCTACAACGACATCCTCGCGAAGGCCGGCGGCAGCAACGCCTTCGCGAGCGCGTCGAAGACCTCCTTCGCCGACCTCAGCAAGGAGGAGGTCGCCGCCACCGAAGTCGACGCCCTCGTGGTCGTCAGCTACAACGACCCGGACCCGACGGGATACGCGAAGAAGCTGCTCAAGGAGTTCCCCCAGTGGCCCGCAGCCGGGAAGAACACGTTCGTGGTGCTGTCCGACTCGATGTACCTCGGCCCCAGCAACGACCTGGCGGTCGAGAAGATCGCCAGGATGCTGCACCCCGAAGCCTTCTGAGGCGTGTGCCGCTAGGGGCCTGCGTCCTCGTCCTCGCCGTCGTGCTCCTGGTCTCGATGGTTCTCGCCGTAGGGATCGGCACGGTCAACGTGCCGGTCGCCGACGTGTGGAGGGTTCTCGTCCACCACGTCACCGGCGAGGGGCCCGTGGACGACGTAGCCCTCGACCAGATCGTCTGGCAGTTCCGTACCCCGCGTGTCGTCCTCGCCGCGGTGGCGGGGGCGGGACTCGCCGTCTCCGGCGCCGTCCTCCAGACCCTCGTCTCCAACCCGCTCGCCGACCCCACGGTCCTCGGGATCTCGCACGGGGCGTCGCTGGGCGCGGTCCTGGTGACGACGACCGGAGGGGCGGGACTCGGCGGACTCGGCGTCTCCGGGGCGGCGTTCGTGGGAGCACTCCTGGCAGGGGTGCTGGTCTTCGCCCTCGGGCAACGCCGGGGACGGCTCGCGCCCACCCGGCTCGTCCTCGCCGGGGTCGCGGTCGGCTATGTGCTGCTGTCGGCGGCGAGCTTCGTGCAGCTGAGGGCCACACCGACCGAGCTACGGGGTGTCATGTTCTGGATGCTGGGCAGTGTGTCCGGCGCCCGGTGGGGCCAACTGCCCGCCGTCACCGCCGTGGTGGCGACCGGGGTGACCCTGCTCGCCCTCTTCGGGCGGCGCCTGAACGCGCTGCTCGCCGGGGACGAGTCGGCGACCTCGCTCGGCGTGGACGTGCACCGCACCCGTGCGGTGCTGCTCGTGGTGAGCGCGCTCCTGACCGGGACCGTCATCGCCGTCGTGGGCGGAATCGGCTTCGTCGGCCTGATGATCCCGCACCTGGTACGTCTCGCCCTCGGCGCCGACCACCGCAGACTGCTCCCGCTGAGCGCCCTCCTCGGGGCGGTCCACCTCGTCCTGGTCGATCTGCTCTCCCGCACCGTCGACCGCCCCAACGAGCTGCCGCTGGGCATCCTCACCGCACTGCTCGGCGCACCGTTCTTCCTCTGGCTACTGCGCCGCGACAAGGGGCTCGACACCGTATGAGACTCACTGTGAACGGCCTCCACGTCACCCTCGACGGCGCGCCGGTCCTGCACGACGTGGGACTTGACGTGGAACCGGGCCAGATCGTGGGTCTCGTCGGCCCCAACGGCAGTGGCAAGTCCACCCTGCTGCGGTCCGTCTACCGTTCACGGCGGCCCGTGGCGGGGGTCGTCGAGGTGGGCGGCCGGGACCTGTGGCGGCTCTCCACGCGGGCCGCCGCCCGTTACGTCGCCGCCGTCCTCCAGGACGGGGCGGGCGCGGGCGGCCTCACCGTCGCCGAGACGGTGGCGCTCGGCCGCACCCCGCACCACGGAATGCTGGGACGTGACGGCGAGAGCGACCGGCACGCCGTCGCCGCGGCGATGGAGAACTGCGGCATCGCGTCGCTCGCCGGCCGCGGCCTCGCCTCCCTTTCCGGCGGCGAGCGCCAGCGGGTCCTGCTCGCCCGCGCCCTCGCTCAGACCCCGGAACTCCTTGTCCTGGACGAACTCACCAACCACCTCGACATCCGCGCCCGATTCGAACTCCTCGGCCTGATCCGCGAGACGGGCGTCACGACCCTCGCGGCGCTGCACGACCTCGACCTCGCCGCCCGGTTCTGCGACCGCCTCGTCGTCCTTCACCGCGGCCGTGCGGTCGCCGCGGGACCGGTCCTCGACGCCCTCACCCCTGGCCTGCTGCACGAGGTCTTCGGCGTCCGCGCCCGCGCCGAACGGCATCCGGACGGTGTCATCCGGGTCACGTACGCGGTGGACCCGCTGGCCTCGGCCTGACGGACGTGCCCCCGCCAGACTCCTGCTCCGGCACCGTTCGCCACCGGGCGGAGCGTCGAGGCAGGAGGCGCGGGGGCGCGTCGGCACCAGCACGTCCGTCCTGCGGCCGTACGCAGCGCACGCCCGAGCGCACGACCGAGCGCACCGGGCACGATGGTTCAGGCGGGTTCGTCTGCCAGCTCCGGGCAGTGCCTCCAGGACGGGCTTCTCACCGGGGCCGTGGCCCACGGTGAGGGTGCTGTCCTCCCCGCCTTCCCGGGGTGCGGATCACGCGCAGCGTGGCGACGGCGGCCCGGCCCGGGGCGCCGACGACCACCGTCCAGCTGGGAAGACTAATCCGCAGAATCCATGACGGCAGAGTATTCGGACGGCTCCTGTCACCCCTGGTCTCATCGCCCGATGAGCCTCTCGATTTCGAGACCACAAGAAGAGCGGCCCAGCGAACCAGTCGCCTGCTGCGGAATTCGTGGATTCCGGCTAATGGACCGTTCCAGGCCCTATGGTGACGGGCGGCGCGGAGGGATCACTCGCACCTGTCCGCCTCGCACAGCGATCCACGCCTCAAGTTCCGCGTCGGCCAGCTCTCGGGACGATTCGCCCCTGAAGACGGTGATCGGCCCGAAAACGGTGCCGGTCAGGCCGCGCACCACCGTGGTGTCGTCGACAGCGACCTTGAAGGTGTTCTGGAACAGCAAGGCGTCGGTCAGATCCGATCCCCTCATATCAACGCCGAAGAGAGAGGCGCCCATGATCCGCGTTCCTCTGAGGCTTGCTCCCGACGCATCGACTCTTTGCAACGAGGCATTGGTCATGTCGGCACCGTCGAGCCGCGCCGACCGTAGTACGGACCCGTCAAGATTCGCCCTGACAAGGTCGGCACCGGTGAGATCCGCGCCGGTGAGATCCGCTGACTGAAGGTCGGAGCGGTAGAAAGTCGCTCCCACGAGCCGTACGCCCGCCATGACCGCCTGGGTGAACCACGCCTTCGTGAAGTCGCCGCCCGAGAGATCGGCGCCCCGGAAGTCCTGCTCGACGCCGAAGAGGCTGTAGCCCTCCTCGGCAACCCATTCACGCAACTGACGTGTCGCTTCAGGGCCGGCCGGGAAAGCGGTTGGCTCCCATTCCTTACGGGTGCCAGATGGCATGATTTCCCCAACCGTGGTCTTTGAAGATGCTTTTCATGCTGTCGATTGCCACTTGATTCTCGTTCCGGAGGTCAGCAATGACTACGCGATGCTTTTCGGTAATCTGTCCCGTGAACATATTGATCCAGGTCTGGGTGTCTTTACTCGGTTTATGTGTGCTGGGGGATTGGTGGATTAGTGCATCCGGATTAAGTGCATTACCGAAAGGGGTCAGGGTGAATGGGTAGCCTTGATGCCGTGATACTTTCCGGTGGTCTCAGAATGGAACTCATCCGTATCTGCTTCCCTCGGGCGGCGGAGCCCTCTCGCCTCGTACCTCTCATTTTCCGGACGCTTGATTTTCGGTTTCTGGGTTGGGCGGTGGTGTCGGGCTGGTTCTGGGGTGTGCCGGTGGCGCTGCTGTCTGTGGGGTGTCGTGTTCTGGTGTGTTGGCGGCGTGGTTCCGGTGACTGGGTACTCGTCCTCGGTCCGGCGAGTCGGAGTGTGGTGCCAAACGTCTGAGGGCGAACCCTTGGCAACTGGTGGTGGTGCAAGGCTCGGGTCGGCCTACCCGGTAGCTTGCGCTTCTGCGGCCTCCGGCATGCCAGCCGTACGCTCTCGCCCTGATCAAAGGCCACCCCCAGGGGCGCGATGGTTCGTGCCAGCCAGTCGTCAGAGAAGGCTGCGCTGATCTACCAGCACTCAAATCTTGAACGACAGCAGGAAGCGGCGAGCGGGCTGGACGACCTCGTGCGCGCTGCCCGCGAGAAGGGCGACGAGAAGTCTTCTGGTGCGGATCTGGTGCGGGACGCTGAACTGGTCCAGACAACAAAGAAGCCCCCGGCCGCTGGCCTGGGGCCTTCTCATGAAGCGGGTGACGAGAATCGAACCCGCGCTCTGAGCGTGGGAAGCACGGGCGCTTGCGCGGTTGGAACGCCTCTGGCCTGCTATGCCTGGCTCGGAGCCATGAGGCTGGTGTGGTCTCAGTGCGCCCCGTGCCTGACCGCTGTTGTCCGCTCCGGAGGGCACGGATAGGGCACGGCAACTGAGGGTTGGCAGTCGCGAACTGCCTCCTTGCCGAGCGGTCGTCATCCGCGAGGCATCAGTCTTCGTGCGGATCCTCAAGCTCCTGAAGCCGTTCGCCGATGTCGTCGGCCCATGCCTGTGCCCACTGCCGCAACGCGATGATTGCTTGCTCGTCGAGCCCATACACGGCGAATTCCGTGTCGTCGATCCAGTCGGCTCCGCCCAGCCGTGCCTGAAGTTCGCTGAGGTCGAAAGTGTCGCGGGCGTGACGTCGTCCGAGCTCTTCGAGTTCGACGGGGCTCCAGCGGTTCGCGGCGGCCTGTACGTCGATCAGGTCCCTGGCGAGCCCACGGTCGGCCAGTGCGCGGACCTTGGTGCCGACGACATCTTCGAGGGACAGAACCAAGCCGTGCTCGGTGAGCACAGGAGGCCGCCACAGTGCCTCCTTGAGGATGTCGACCTCGCACTCTTCACGGCTGGCGGTATCAGTGACGATCAGGCGCGCGGACAGAGGGTCTGTCTCCAGGGCTCTTACGCGCCACCCGAGCTGCTCCAGTCCAGTGCGCACGGCAGTAGCGATGTCCTCCATGCGACCCGGGTTCTCGGTCGCGACATCAAGGTCCTGGCTGAGTCGGTCGACCAGGCCGTGTGCTTGTACCGCGTAGCCACCGGTGAGCGCCAGAGGGTAATCACCGCCCACAGCGAGCACGTCTGCAAGCAGGCGACGGTGCAGTTCAGTCAGGTTCACGCAGCGGCCTGAACGCTGTGAGCCAGCTCATCGAAGGAGCTCTCCCAGACCGCGCGGACATCACGGCTGACCAGTGTGCGCAGTGTGGGCCACAGGCTGACGAGAAGGTCGTGATTGAGGTACCGGACCAGGTCGTCGTGCTGCCCCTCGGCCAGGACGATGCGGTAGTAGCTCATCCGCAGCCGGGGCTGATCGAGGTCGAACGCAGTGAGCCCCGACCATGCCAGGTGGAGCGGCAGACTAACTGTGCCGTGCTCGGGGCCGACAAGGTCGGACAGCGCTGCGGGCAGACGCCGAGCAAACTTGGCACGGCGGAGATCAGAAAGACCGGGCGGTGTTGCCATAGCTCGATTATCCAGGAAGAGCCAGCGGCGGGCTCCGCGATCCGCGGACGTACGCTCCCGCGGGCAGGCAGAGGGGTCGACCGGCGCCGTTCCGCCAAGAGTGAAGCTGTCAAAGAGGAAGCCCCAGGCCGTCGGCCTGGGGCCTTTTCATGGAGCGGGTGACGAGAGTCGAACTCGCGCTCTGAGCTCGGGAATCAGCGGTGCTTGGCAGGCCAAAGTCGCTTTGACCTGCACTTTTCCCCTGGGCGGGATGGTTGGCTATGGCGCCTGGGAGTCGTACATGACCGCTGTTGTCCGCTCTGCTGGGCATGGATGGGGCACGGGTGGTGCCATTGCAGCGGAGCCTGCCAAGTTGCATGCTCCGGGTTGGTGGGTCAGAGAGGGACGATGCGGACCTGGCTACCGCAGAGCTCGGTCATGTCGTTGCTGCCGGACGTCAGCAGGGCGACCGGTCTTGATGCGCTCGCTCACGCGGCGTCCGCGTTCTTGGACCCAGTTGTATGGGCGTCAGCTTGGCGTGCCGCCGTCCACGTATCCGTTCCCAGGGCCTCGCCGGGCTGGTGGGCAGCAGAGCCGGGAAGTGGGGCGTCACTCCTGCGCGGGGCACGTCGGCACCAGCATGTCCGTCTTCCGGTCGGACACAGCGCGCGACCGAGCGCACCAGGCGTGACTGTTCAGGCGGGCGGTGCCCCTCGCAGATGGCGCAAGAGTTGCTCAAGTGCGTACCAGCTCTCGGCGGTCTCTCCGTCACCGAGTGGGTAGTAGAAGCCGGGCCGGGCGTTCGGGCCCAGTTGCACCGGGCGTTCCTTGAGCGGTGTCCTGCTCGCGGTGTCGCGTCCTGCCTCCCGGACCTCCGCAGGGCCCAGTACGAAGGCGCAGGGCAGCGGCGGGTGCTCGAAGTGGGGTGAGGTGCTCAGGTCCCGGCGTGCCGCGCGCAGTTGGCACAGCATGGTCTTCAGCCCGTGCCGGGTCACGAGTTCGTCGGCCAGCTCCGGCAGTGCCTCCAGGGTCGGCTTCTCACCGGGGCCGTAGCCGATGGTGAGGGTGATGTCCTCCTCCACGCCCTCCGGGGTACGGATCACGCGCAGGGTGGCGACGGCGGGCCGGTTTGGGGCGCCGACGACCACCGTCCAGGTGGGCCGTGGGGCACGTTCGTACGCCAGCTCGGTCAGCTGCCGCCTCGACCAGGCCAGACCGGCTGGCTCCGATGTCCCCCAGCTGGCCGGCGGGCCACCGGCCAGCGCCTGCCAGGCGGCTTCCAGCGCGCCGCCGAGAACGAGGTCCGCCCTGGGAAGGTGCAGGGTCCGGAAGGAAACGACGAGCTGACGCTCGCCGCTGGGCCGAACCTCTGCGAAGGCCTCTGCCACCGGAGTCTCGCCGCTTTCGTCCCGGGCCGGGGAGAAGGCGTCGTCCTGCCAGCGCAGTACCGCGCCGGTCAGCCCGTCGTAATAGCCGCACCGCTCGTCCTGGACCACCCAGCGCGAGGGTGTGGACTGCAGCAGCATGCGGGTGGGCAGGGAGAGACGGCAGTGCGGTGGGGTGACGATCTGCAGGCATCGGTCGCTGTCCACGGTGGCCCGCAGCGCCTCGGAAAGCCAGCTGGTCATGGGGACGACCGGTCGGTCCTGGAGAACAACGGCAGCCTTGTCGGTAAGCATGTCGACGGCCGGCTGGGCAGCAGCAGGGGTTGGTACGGCAGTGACGCCCGAAACATCGACCGGGCGGGCCGCACCGACGGTTCCGGGGGCATCCGGTGGCCAGACCCTGCCGCCCAGGAGCATGGTCAGCCGGGCTGCGAAGGCACCTGCGAGCTGTTCGGCCTGGGGGACGCCCGCGGCGGCGCGGGCCTCGACCCACCACGCCGGACCGTCGTCCAGCGGCCCGACGTCGGGCCCCAGCAACCGGGCCGCCTCACCCTGCACCTGGAGCAGCAGCGGCACCTCGATCGAGACGAGCGGACGCCCCTCGGCGTCACACAGCTGGACCACGGCACCCTCGCCTGTGGTCTCGACCTGCAGGTCTGGGCCGCCTGCGAGCAGGCCCGCCAGGACGCTCAGCGCGTCCGGCATGCGCTCGGTGAGCGCGATCACGTCCTTGGTCATGTGAGGTTTTCTCCGATCACGGGTGGTCGGCTGTCGTCTCGGAGCTGCCGTCCGCGGCGGCACGGATCACCGTCCCGTATTCCGCCGCTTGGCCCTCAGGTTGTCAGCACCACGCAAGCCGGCAACCGCTCGATCTCGGGCTCTCCGGGGGCGTTCACCAAGGCGATGAGGCCGGGGACGCGGGGCCGGTGTAACGGGGACTTCCGAGCGCGTCATGGGCCACGATGTTGATGTCGTCCGTCGGCCGACTGTCGAAATCCGTGCCGCACAATTCACGATGGCGGTGCATGGTACGGCTCGTGGCTCCTCCGAGTTCGTCGCACGACGAGCCGCCCGAAGAGCCGCTTGACTTCGAAACCAAAAGAACGAGCAATTCAGCGAAACCAGTCACCTGCTGTAGAATTCGTGGATTCCGGCTAGTGGACCGTGCCAGGCCCTATTGTGATGGGCGGCGCGGAGGAATCACTCGCACCTGTCCGCCGCGCGCACCGATCCACGCCTCGAGTTCTGCGTCGGCCAACTCTCGGGACGATTCGCCGCTGAAGACGGTGATCGGCCCGAAAACGGTGCCGGTCAGGCCGTGCACCACTGTAGCGTCGTCGACTTTGATCTCGAAGAAGTTCTCGTCAAGGACAGCATCAGTCAGGTCTGCTCCCCTCATATCGGTGTCGATCAGCGAAGCACCGAGAAACCGTGTCTTGCGGAAACTCGCTCCCGATGCGTCGACATCGCACAGCGAAGCCCGGACCATATCTGCCCCGTCGAGCCGCGCCGATCGGAGCACGGCCTCGTCCAGGTTCGCCCTGACGAGATCAGCTCCGGTCAGATCCGCTCCGGTCAGATCGGCCGACTGAAGGTCGGCCCGGTAGAAGGACGTGCCGACAAGCCGTACACCCACCAGGATTGCGTCGGTGAACCACGCATTCGAGAAGTCCCCGCCCGAGAGGTCGGCGCCCCGGAAGTCACGCTCCATGCCGTTGAGGTTGTGCTCCTCCGAGGCAAGCCATTCCTGCAGTTGCCGGGTGGCTTCCGGATCAGCGGGGAGCATGATCGGCTTCCAGTTCTTACGGGTACCAGATGACACGATCTCCCCAACCGCGGCTTTCAACAGCTGCCTTGACGCTGTCGATTGCCGCTTGATTTGCATTCCGGATGTCAATAATTACTATACGTCCACGCTTTTCGATCTGCTTCGTCAGCTGTTTGTTGACCCATGCCTCATTATTGGCCGGGTCGAACGCACCCTTGAACGGCTGGGACTTGTCGCGCACATTATTGAATGGAGGGTAGTCGGAGTGGACGCCCTTGATGTCATAGTACTCACCTGTGGTTTCGGAATAGAACTCGCCCTTATCGGCTAGCTCCGGACGGCGGATGTCCTCCGGGAGGCGTCCACTCTCCCGGAGGTCGAGACCGACCCGGGCCTCATCCATCGATTTGTCATCGATCTGATTTTTGTGATCCGGGTCGTGCTTCAGATGATCGAATTCCTCTGGAGCCCGCTTCTCCACGTCTTCTAGATGGCCCCAGTGCGCCGCCTTTTCCTCCGCCGTCAACTCCGGAATCGGCTCGTTCACACGATCGCCGGGCGTTGTGCCCGTCTCACCCGAAGTGTCTGACGTTCCTGTTCCCTTGTGCTCCTGCGTCTCCCCGCCGGGCGTGTGCTTCTCCGCCTGGCCATCGGCACCGTCACCGGATCCATGATCGGCGGAACCGGACGCAGGGTTGTCGCCGCCCGCGTCGCTGCTGTGGGCTCCGTCGCCGCCATGGGTGCTCTCCGAGTGGCCGCTCGCGCCCGTGCTCGGGGTTTCGCCATGACCACCGCCGGAAGGCGTGTACGAACCCGCGCCGCTGCCCGAACCGCCACTGGTTGGGCGGTCCGCGGCGTGGCCGCCCGTGGACGGCGTGTGGTGTGTGCCACCGCCACCCGTCAGGTGGGAACCACCGCCCGGGTGCGCCGAGCCGGTCGGGTGGCCCGCCGTGTTCTCCGCGCGGCTGGGTCCGCCCGCGCCCTCGAGCACCTTCTCCTCGCCGGGGGTGGTCTCGTGCGTGTTGGGCAGGTCGTCCTTGTGCGGCTCCCGGACGGGTTGCGTATCGGGAACGACGTTGCCGTGTTCGTCCCTGATGTACGCATCATCGCCGATGATGCGCTTGTTGCCCGCGTGGTCGACGTATTCATGGCCGGGGGGCGCGTCCACCCCACCTGTATGAGGCGGAGCCCCGGTGGGTGCGTTGCGGGCCATGTCGTCGATACCGGCCTGGCTGGCCTTCAGGCCCTCCATGAAGTCGCCGACCTTCAGCTTGGTGACACCCGCCGCCTTGCCGAGGTAACTCATCGGATCGACGAGTGCGCCCGCCTTGCCCAGCACGGTCGCGGCCTCCGCGCCTACACCCAGCTTTCCGGCCTTGCCGAGCTTGAGCAATGAGCCCGAACCGAGCGTCGCACCGTTGAAAAGCACGGCCCCGAACGCCCGCGAGGGATCCTTGTCCCACTCGTCCCACGCGACCAGCGACTTGCCGAAGTTGCGCAGAGCCGCCTTCTGCTTTTCCCGGTCACTGTGGTCGACCGGGCCGAACATCTTGTCCATCGCCCAGTCATACGGCGTGATGATGTAGGCGCTGATACCGCCGAAGACACTACCGACGCCCGACCAGGTCTTCTTGAAATTGTCCCAGTCGAACACGTTGACCATGCTGCCCAGGCCCTTGATCGTGCCCCAGACGCCGTCGACGAAGAACCCCTTCAGTCCACCGCCGACGTGGTCCTTCGTCCACTCCCACGCAGCCCGTAGGCCTGTGTACTCACGCTCGTCGGCCGTCCCCCAGGGTGTTTCCTTGGCGTCCTTGACGTCGCTTTCCTTGAAGCCGTACATGCCGGCCTTGTGTGACCCGTCATCAACAACGAAGCGCGTACCGTCCACCAATGAAGTGATCTTGTTGGCCGCATCACGCTCGACGCCCTGGAACGCCACCCATGTCGTGCCGACCTCACGGACAAGACGCGCGTTCTCGTCGATCTTGTCCTGGTCCTTCTGCCAGTCGTCGTCTTCCTTGTTCTCCGCGACGAATTTCTCCGCATCCTCGCGGAGATGCTTCATCTTGTTCACCAGCGGACGGGCGGTCGACGCGAACTCGGTCAACGCACCACTGACGGACTCCAGCTTTTTCGCGAACTCATCCGCCTTGTCCCGCACCGGGACGGTCGAATTGAGCAACTCCTCCTGCTCGGGAGCGTCATAGACCGCGTCCAGGGCTTGGAAAGCGTTGTGAGTGTCCTTGCCCGTACCGCGAATGCTGGAGGCAGTCGTCTTCAGTGAAGTCGCCTGCGTCTCCAAGGCCTCCAGATCGCCCGTGAAGGTCGGTATCTTCTCCAGGTCAATCACTTCTTGAGCCCCTTCAACTCTTCCGGAGTCGGAGCCTTGGAGTACTCCTTCTGCTTGTTCCTTGCCATCTCCAGATCGCCCTTGATGTACTCCTCAGTGGCCAGGCGTGCCCCGGTGATGGACTTCCCCGTCCGAACAGCAAGAAATTTCAATTCGCCGTTCGTATGGTCCTGGAACTCCTGCAACGCCTGAGCCACGGGGCCGAACGCGCCCCCCTTGGGAATTTCGGTCCCGCCCAGAACCATCGTTCCCGCACACGTCGCGGCGCCCAGCAAGCCCTCGCCGTACGACGTGAACTCTTCCTCGAACTCGCCGCCGACCTCGGCTGTTCTGCTGAGGACTCCACGAACGCCATCCGGCTTGATGTCCCACTTGGACACGGTTCCCCCGCTCCGTAATCGTCTCTCCAGTGCCCCGGCGCCCGCCGATGGCCTCGACGGCGGCCGTGGCCCTGACCGGCGCCTGGTGCGTCGTGCCGTCGTTGTACCCCAACGTCGAGCGCGCGATGATCAAGCAGGTCTCGGGCGCCATCTCGTGTCAGTCATCTGTCCGGCCAACACCGCTTGATCACACCGCACTTCACGAGCTGGACACCGTCGCTTCCCGGGGCCCGCCGTCGGATCACCACGGCCTGCACCGGTGTGTGTTGTCTATCAACAGCGCATTACCACTTGCAAAGCGGATAGAGGAACGTTCACATACCCTTTACCGTAGCAGTGGTATTCATCATGGAATCAGCCACCGCTGCAATGAAGTTGCGGCAAAGCCTGGCTCGGCCAGACAGATGAGCAGCCGCGCTCGGCAGGGACGATATGGCAGCTGACCTCGGCGGGAGTCGCCCCATGCACTTGGGCAGGTCCTGTTCCGCCATCTTGACAAGGCCCTGGGCTGGCGGCGGCTGATTGGCTGCTTCCGCGCCTGCGGGCCGATGCGCTCCGAAGGGAAGATGGCCTTGCGCCGGAGTCCGGCGCTCACGCCCCGCTCGCCGGACGGTTCGGCAAGGCTGCTCCGGGGCTGGTGGCGAGGGCGACACCAAGTCGACAGTGGATGTCCTCGCGATCCACTTTCCGGCCCATCCTCCGCACGGAGCTCAAAGCGGCTTTTCAGCCGATTCGTGGAGGGAGAGCCTGACGGGCTGGTGCTCGTGGTGGAGGAGGGAGCCCCGCTGCTCACAGGCCAGACCCTCTCCACTCGGTCTAGCGTCACACTGCCGATCAGTACTCGGACACGGATCGTCGACCAGCTCGTACGGGCTCGGCGCACAGCGGCGGACCACTGGGCATCTGGCACGGATATGGCACACGGGCCGTAAGAGGTCTAGACAACAAACAAGGCCCTGGTCGCTGACCAGGGCCTTCGTCATGGAGCGGGTGACGAGAATCGAACTCGCGCTCTGAGCTTGGGAATCACCGTCGCCCAGCTTGTTCAGCTGATGCCTGACCTGCGAAAACGGACCCTTATTGCGGTGCTTCTCTTGGTTCGGCGACACCGGTCCTGACCGCTGTTCGCCGACCTGAGGGGCACGACTGGGGCACGACCGGCTTCCTCGTAGGTGTGGCACTCTCTCGCCGCGTTCGGTGTTCGGTGATCAGTCGTCGGGCGGGTCTTCCGCTTCCTGGAGTCTCTCGGCGATGTCATCGGTCCACTCCTGCGCCCACTGGCGCAGCTCGATGGTCTGGTGGTTGTCGAGTCCGTACGCGGCGAATTCGGTGTCGTCGATCCAGTCCGCCCCGGCGAGCCGGGACTGTAGGTCGGAGAGCTCGAAGCTGTCACGGGCGTGACGGCGGCCGAGCTCTTCGAGCTCGATGCGGCTCCAGCGATCGGCTGCCGCGCGGACGTCGATCAAGTCACGCGCAAGCCCGCGGTCCGCCAACGCGCGGACCTTCGTGCCGACCACGTCTTCCAGCGAGAGCACCAGGCCATGCTCGGTCCTCACCGGTGGACGCCAGAGCGCCTCCTTGAGGACATCGACCTCGCACTCCTCGCTGGTGGCTTTGTCGGTGACGATCAGTCGTGCGGACAGTGGATCGGTCTCCAACTCCTCCACCTGCCAGCCGCGTTGTTCCAACCCCGCGCGCACGGCGGCGGCGATCTTCTCCATCGGCTCCGGGTTCTCGGTGGCGACGTCGAGATCCTGGCTGATCCGGTCGACCAGTCCGTGCGCTTGGACGGCATATCCACCCGTGAGTACCAGCGGGTAGTCGTCGCCCACGGCGAGGACATCCGCGAGGAGGCGCCGGTGCAGTTCCGTGAGATCCACGCAGCGGTCCGGGTCCGGGGAGCCAGCTCGGCGAAGGCGCTCTCCCAGACGTCACGGACGTCCCGGCTGATCAGTGTGCGCAGGACGGGCCACATGACGACGAGCAGTTCCCGGTTCAGGTAGTGGACCAGATCATCGTGCTGCCCCTCGGCCAGCACGATCCGATAGCAGCTCATCCGCAGTCGGGGCTGGTCGAGATCGAACCGGGACAGGCCGGACCACGCGAGGTGCAGCGGAAGGTCGACGTGACCGTGGGCGGGGCCGACGAGCTCCGAGAGCTCGGCAGGAAGCCGCCGGGCGAATCTGGTGCGGCGGAGTTCGGGGACGCTGGGCGTGGCTGCCATGCCTTGATTATCCCGCAGGAGGGGAGGCGGCCGGGCGATTCCGGTACAGGTAGCACCCGCCGTTGGCTGTCGCTTGCTGCCTCGTCTGTCATGCGTGTGGCAGGGCCGGAAGACCATCGGTTGTTGCCAGAGCGCGGTTCCCAGTGGGGGTGGCGGTGAAGTGGGAAGGCTTCAGAACGGGGCGTCGATGTCGGAGCCGCCCTCCCGTGACGTCTTTTTCTCAATACTCTTGATTTCGCGAAGTCAACCGAAACCCTGCCCGAGAATGGCATGATCTCGGCATGCTTGATCGGATGCGGTCCCGACTGGCCCAGCAGCGCAGGGAAGTTGCTCAGGGCGAGGACGTGAAGCTTGCCGAGAGCGTGGGGCTACTCTGGCCGGGGCGCTCGCTGCCGGCCGGAGTGCGTATCGCGCTTCGGGTAAACGGGCGAACAAATCGCCCAGCTTTCACAGCTAAATTGATCTACGGGTTCATTGTTGGCCTCTGGTGGCCACTGCCAATCGTCATGGCCCTGGATGACAGGCGTGGATCATTCTGGCACAGCATGACTCGGGTTCATGAAGCTGTGGTGACTGTCATAGAGGTATCGGCGGATCCAGAAACTATGGTCACCCGGCTTCTTAGAGTTCTCCTGGTATTGCCAATCCTATTGGCATACTATGCATCCGTCGCCCTTGGTCCCGTTGTGATTTCTCTTCGCGTAGCTCTGGGGTATCCGGGAATCAATTTCCCTGGCCGCAAGGTCGTCTTGCTGCAGCGCCGTTCTGCGGTCGTCTCTATTTGCTCCTCCGCAATTAATGGCCTGGCTGGGGTGCTCGGGAAGAGCGGTGAGCGGCGCGTGGTCCAGTTGCATGAGGCGGTAGAAAGGGTGGTGCGATTGCGTAAGGCCCTTCGATGGCTACCTCGCCTTGAAGCTGGTCCCAGAGCGGGGCGATGCAAGAGAAGGCGTCTCGTCAGCCAGCACGTTCAAAGGGTGTCGATCCTCCTGGAGCGACTAGAGGAGCGCGCCGGGGAGGCGAGCGACCGAGACGTCAAAGAACTGGGCGAGACGCTGCTCAAACTATCTGAGCGCTTGGCGGAGCGTCGATACAGGGTGCTCCTCGATGTCGATCAACTCGAAGGAGTGTCGCTCCCCGAGCGGGAACCGCTACGTCTGGCCCTGGGTGCCGTCCTCGCCCTGCTGATGTCGGGCGCATCCATCGCATTTCTGCAACTGCTCGGGCTCTCTGATGGTCTAGAGCCTGTGGCCATTGCGACCTCCGTGGTTGTCTCTGCGGTCATCGTTTTCCGAGGTAAGGCGATGAATAAGCTGGAGTCTCTAGGTATCCTTGGTGGAAGCTCTGAACGGTCTCGGTAATAAAAAAACAAAATTTGACGTCCCCTTTTGATCCTGGAAGTCCGGTGCGCGGCCTAGCTGAGCCCCTGGTCGTCTCAAAATGTCCGCCAGCGTCTAATCTGCTTGGAGCTCCAAAAGATTTCCTAGGCAAATGAATTGCCGAAATTTTGTAAATTATTTCGCATGGCGTAGCGGGCTCGATCCGCTGTCTCTGTAAGGCGGTGCTGGTTGCTGTAATGCGTCCGCCGGATGTGCTCACAAGGACTGTCTTCTGCATTCCCAGGAGTGATGTCTCCTCGGCGTTATCCGCGGTTCCGACTGCTCTGTAGCGGAGCTGACCGTGATGCCGAGCGCTAGCCACCGCGCCCCGGAAGCTGTGGCCACCACCCGACATTATGTTCCTGGCGAGGAAGCAGAAGGTCGTGTCGACCTGGCAGTGCTGGAACGTCCGCTCACTCCTCGCTCACGCACGGACGGTGCTGCGGCTTATCTTCGGCATCCGCCCCAGTGCGCCTCATCGGACGAACGCGGAGCTGATCCAGTTGTGGTTCGCATCGATCGGGGCCAGGGTTTCGGGTCCGGTGAACGGCGCCGATTCACGGCTCGGGTTCGTCGGGCGTATTTCGGTCGGTCCCGTCACCCAACCTCACCGATCGTCGTCGCTATAGCCGTCCCCCCAAGCGGGCACCGGGTGTAGGCGCTCCGTGCGAAGGCTTCTGGCACGGATCTGGCATGGGAGTCGTAGGGAGGTTTGGACAAGACAAATGCCCCGGGTCTTTGACCTGGGGCATTTCCGTAGAGCGGGTGACGAGAATCGAACTCGCGCTCTGAGCTTGGGAAGCTCATGTTCTACCATTAAACTACACCCGCAAAAGCAGCCCGCCCGATCGGCGGCTACCGTCCCATACTGTACCCCATGGCAGGTCCCCGGCGTTTGAGCCGTGGGGCCTTTCTGGTGAGGCGGATGGGTGGATGCGGGTGCCGGGGGCGGGAGTTGGGGCGTAGCGTGGGGGGTCGGAGTGCCGCGTGGAGCGGCGTCCCGTTCATCCCCTAATGTGGCGGTCTCGTCCACGGCTTGTTGGGGAAGGGACTTGATGGACTCCATGGAGCGCACCGTCGTCCGTTGTGCCGAAGGGCACGTTTTTGCTACCGCCACGTTCCCGATGCAGCAGCTCGGGGCCAGGCGGATCGGTCCGGGGCGGCTCATCCGCTGTCCGCGCTGTGCGCGGCTGCGGCATGCCGTGCCCGTGGTTTCCGGGCAGCGGTAGCGGGCGGCGGCAGGCGCGCGGGTGGACCTGATTGGGGTCGGCCCGCGCGTTCTGCGTATCCTCGGGACGTGCTTCTCTCAGATAAGGACATCCGGGCCGAGATCGACGCCGGACGTGTACGTATTGATCCGTTCGACGCGTCGATGGTGCAGCCCTCGAGCATTGATGTGCGGCTCGACCGCTTCTTCCGGGTGTTCGAGAACCACCGCTATCCGCATATCGACCCGGCCGTCGAGCAGGCCGATCTGACCCGCACGGTCGAGCCGGACGGGGACGAGGCCTTCATCCTGCACCCCGGTGAGTTCGTGCTGGCCTCGACGTACGAGGTCATTTCGCTGCCTGACGATCTCGCCTCGCGGCTGGAGGGGAAGAGTTCGCTGGGGCGGCTCGGGCTGGTGACGCATTCGACCGCCGGGTTCATCGACCCCGGTTTCTCCGGGCACGTGACGCTGGAGCTGTCGAATCTCGCGACGCTGCCGATAAAGCTGTGGCCGGGAATGAAGATCGGGCAGCTGTGCATGTTCCGGCTGAGTTCGCCGGCGGAGTTCCCGTACGGCTCGGAGCGGTACGGATCGCGGTACCAGGGCCAGCGTGGGCCCACCGCGTCGCGTTCTTTCATGAATTTCCATCGGACCCAGGTGTGATGCCCCATGAGCGGTGATGTGACGACTGACGTGCGCGAGAACCTGACGTACGAGGGGTTCGGCCACGCCGTGCGTGAGCTGGCGCAGGCTGTGGCGGACGACGGGTTCGAGCCCGATGTGGTGCTCAGCATCGCGCGCGGCGGGGTGTTCGTCGCCGGCGGGCTGGCTTACGCGCTGGACTGCAAGAACATTCATCTGGTGAACGTGGAGTTCTACACCGGGGTGGGCACCACCCTGGAAATGCCGGTCATGCTGGCACCCGTTCCGAACGCGATCGACTTCTCCGACAAGAAGGTCCTGATCGCCGACGACGTCGCCGACACCGGTAAGACGCTGAAGCTGGTGCATGATTTCTGCATCGATCATGTCGCCGAGGTGCGCAGCGCCGTCATCTACGAGAAGTCGCATTCGCTCGTGAAGTGCGAGTACGTGTGGAAGAAGACGGACAACTGGATCAACTTCCCGTGGAGCGTGGAGAAGCCCGTCGTGCGCCGCAGCGGGCAGGTCCTCGACGCCTGAGCGCGGCAGCGAAAACCCCCGGCACGCCGAGTGCCGGGGGTTTTCGCGTTCGTGGACGGGGCGAAGTCAGAGCGTGCCGAGCTTGATGATCGACAGCAATGCGATCAGCTGGATCGCGGAGGCGCCCAGTGCCTTCGGCCACGGCAGGTCGTGGGATTTGCTGACCATCGAGGTGAAGAGCGCGGCCGAGGCCAGCCAGGTGGCCCAGCCGAGAATCTGGACCAGGGAGTTCTCGCCGCCGAGGAAGAGCGCGAATATCAGGCGCGGCGCGTCCGTGATCGACATGATCAGCATCGACAGGCCCACGGTCGGCTGCCAGGAGCCGTCGCCGCCGAGCTGGCGGGCGAGCGTGTGGGTGACCGCGCCCAGGACCAGACCGCCGATGACGAAGCCGACGCCCGTGATGATCACGTAGGGCACCGCGGTGGAGATCGTCGCGTGGATCGCGTCGTCACGGGCCTGGTCGAAGCCGAAGAGCGCGAGCAGGCCGTACAGGAAGGTGACGATGAGCGCCGGGCCCCAGACGGGGTAGTCGCGCATCCGCCAGAAGGTCGGCCCCGGGCGGAGCACGATGCCGCTGAGCAGCTCCTTCCACGGCAGCCGGGGGCCCGTGGGCTGGGCAGGGGCCTGGCCGGCACGGTAGGTGTCGCCGGGGCCGTACGGGTCCTCGCCGATGCTGAATGCCTGGGTGTGGCCGGGGGAGTTCGCGTACGGGTCGCCCTGCTGGGGGGCGCCGTGGGGGTGCTGCGAATTCTGGGGGTGCTGGGGCTGCTGGGGCTGCTGATACGGGTCGCCGAAGTACTCCGGCTCGCCGTGCCCGCCGCCCGGCCCGTGCCCGCCGCCGCCCGGCCCGTGCCCGCCCGGCGCGTAGCCGCCCTGGCCGCCGTTGCCGTAGCCGCCGTTGTACGGCGGCGGGGCCGCGTTGCCTCCTGCCGGGGGCCATGACTGCTGACCGTACGGCGGTGGTGCCTGTGTGCCGTACGGCTGTTGCCGCGGTTGCTGTTGCGCTTGCTGCGGGGTGCGGTTGTCCCGGCCGCGTCCGATCCTGAATCCAGCCACGTCACCGAACGTACCTGGTACGGGCCGGTGCGGTCAGAGGGCCTGGGGCACCAGCCCCCCATTGCGGCCGAGCTGTGACATCCCTTAGGGGAACCCCGGGGTGTCCGCCCCCGGGTCCGTACGGCGCGCTCACGAGGGGCGGGAACGGCAGCAGCGGCCGGTCCCGCCCCCGAGGCGGATCCGGCCGCTGCTGACGCGCGGGCTGAACGGGCCGTTACTTCACCGGCTCCGGCTCCGGCGCGTCCTCCGTCTCGGCCTCCCCGGCGGGGTCGGCCGGGGTCTTGACCGAGTCCAGCAGCAGCTGCGAGACGTCGACGACCTGGATCGACTCCTTGGCCTTGCCGTCGTTCTTCTTGCCGTTCACGGAGTCCGTGAGCATGACCAGGCAGAACGGGCAGGCGGTGGAGACGATGTCCGGGTTCAGCGAGAGGGCCTCGTCGACGCGCTCGTTGTTGATGCGCTTGCCGATCCGCTCCTCCATCCACATCCGGGCTCCGCCGGCGCCGCAGCAGAAGCCGCGCTCCTTGTGGCGGTGCATCTCCTGCTGGCGCAGACCGGGGACCTTGTCCATGATCTCGCGCGGCGGGGTGTAGATCTTGTTGTGACGGCCCAGGTAGCACGGGTCGTGGTACGTGATCAGGCCCTCGACCGGGGTCACCGGGATCAGCTTGCCCTCGTCGATGAGGTGCTGGAGCAGCTGTGTGTGGTGGATGACCTCGTAATCGCCGCCGAGCTGCGGGTACTCGTTGGCGATGGTGTTGAAGCAGTGCGGGCAGGTCGCGACGATCTTCTTCGAAGCCTTCGGCTTCTTCGTCGACTCGTCCACGTTCCCGTCGTCGTCGAAGGACTCGCCGAACGCCATGTTCAGCATCGCCACGTTCTCCTGGCCGAGCTGCTGGAACAGCGGCTCGTTGCCCAGACGGCGGGCGGAGTCACCGGTGCACTTCTCGTCGCCGCCCATGATCGCGAAGTTGACGCCCGCGATGTGCAGCAGTTCCGCGAAGGCCTTGGTGGTCTTCTTCGCCCGGTCCTCCAGGGCGCCCGCGCAGCCGACCCAGTACAGGTAGTCGACCTCGGTGAGGTCCTCGACGTCCTTGCCGACGATCGGGACCTCGAAGTCGACCTCCTTGGTCCACTCGACGCGCTGCTTCTTGGCCAGACCCCAGGGGTTGCCCTTCTTCTCCAGGTTCTTGAGCATCGTGCCCGCCTCGGACGGGAACGCGGACTCGATCATCACCTGGTAGCGGCGCATGTCGACGATGTGGTCGATGTGCTCGATGTCGACCGGGCACTGCTCGACACAGGCACCGCAGGTGGTGCAGGACCACAGGACGTCCGGGTCGATGACCCCGTTCTCCTCGGCCGTGCCGATCAGCGGGCGCTCGGCCTCGGCGAGGGCCGCTGCCGGTACGTCCTTCAGCTGCTCCTCGGACGCCTTCTCCTCGCCCTCCATCGTCTTGCCGCCACCGGCCAGCAGGTACGGGGCCTTGGCGTGCGCGTGGTCGCGCAGCGACATGATGAGGAGCTTGGGGGAGAGCGGCTTGCCGGTGTTCCAGGCGGGGCACTGCGACTGGCAGCGGCCGCACTCGGTGCAGGTGGAGAAGTCGAGGATGCCCTTCCAGGAGAACTGCTCGACCTGGGAGACGCCGAAGACGGCGTCGTCGGCCGGGTCCTCCCAGTCGATCTCCTTGCCGCCCGACGTCATCGGCTGGAGCGCGCCGAGCGCGGTCGCGCCGTCCGCGTTCCGCTTGAACCAGATGTTCGGGAAGCCGAGGAAGCGGTGCCAGGCGACACCCATGTTGGTGTTGAGCGAGACGGTGATCATCCAGATCAGCGAGGTGCCGATCTTGACCATCGCGGTGAAGTAGATGAGGTTCTGCAGCGTGCCGGTCGCCAGCCCCTTGAAGGCGAGCACCAGCGGGTACGAGACGAAGTACGACGCCTCGTAGCCCTCCACGTGGTGGATCGCACCCTCCAGACCGCGCAGGGTCAGGATCGCGAGGCCGATGATGAGGATGACGTACTCGACGAAGTACGCCTGCCACGCCTTGGAGCCCGCGAAGCGGGACTTGCGGCCGGCCCGGGAGGGCAGGTTCAGCAGCCGGATGGCGATCAGCACGAGGATGCCGACCGTCGTCATCAGGCCGATGAACTCGGTGTACATCTCGAACGGGGCCCAGTCGCCGATGACCGGCAGGACCCAGTCGGCCTGGAAGAGCTGCCCGTACGCCTGGATCAGTGTCGGCGGCAGGGTCAGGAAGCCGATGGCGACGAACCAGTGCGCGAAGCCGACGATCCCCCACCGGTTCATCCGGGTGTGGCCGAGGAACTCCCTGACCAGGGTGATCGTGCGCTCTTTGGGTTGATCGGTGCGGCTGCCTGCCGGGACCGGTTGGCCGAGCGTGACGAACCGGTAGATCTGTGCGACGGCTCGGGCGATGAGCGCAACGCCGACGACAGTCAGCACCAGCGACACGATGATCGCGGCGAGTTGCATGTGAGGGCTCCTCGGGCCTGCGAGGGTGGACCCAGCGTCGATGAGCGAATACTGGGATAATCTGAGATTACTAAGCAGTAACTTAATCAGTCCGTGCTGACACTACCCACTTCTTCCGCCGCTCTGTAGCCGGACAGGCGGTGATCTGTGTCGCTCGCCCGCGCCCGGCGGCGCCGGGCGCACCCCCGGAGCGCCCCGCGCAGCCGCATGCGCGCGGCGCTCGCCAGGATGGCGAGGTCCATGCCCGCCCAGTGGTGCTCCGCGTAGTGCTGGTCCAGCAGGGCCGGCTCGTCCCACGGCATCCCGGAGTGCGAGCGGATCCGGGCCAGGCCGGTGAGGCCCGGCCGCAGTTCCTGCCGCCAGTGTCTCGCGGCGGGGAGGCCGCGGGGGTCGGCGGGGTCCGCCGGGCCGGGCGGCAGGGGCTCCGGGCCGACCAGTGAGAGGTCGCCCCGTACGACGTGCGGCAGCCGGGAGAGCACGTCCAGGCCCAGTCGGCGGGTGCGCAGCGAGCGCAGTACGAAGACCTCGCCGCCCAGGCCGACGCGGGGTCCGCGGTCCAGTACGCCGCCGGGGGGCCGCCGCGCCGCCAGGGTGAGGGCGCCGACGACGAGCAGCGGGGAGGACAGGGCCAGCAGGGCCGAGCCGAGGGTCACGTCCAGGACGCGCTTGGCGGAGGGGTGTGTCCATGGGCCCGCCCCTCCGCCGGGCGGGCGGGTCCGTGAGCCCTCCCCTCCGCCGGGCGGGCGCGTCCGTGAACCCTCCCCTCCGCCGGGCGGGCGCGTCCATGGGCCCGGTCCGGACCCGTGGGTCCGTCTCCTCGCCCCCGCGTCCGTCCTCTTCTTCTTTCTTTGCGTCTGTGTCTCCATCGGTCCGCCCGCCGGTTTTACGCGTATTGCGACATTTTGTGACAGAACAATCCCATGGGGCGATGATGGGAAGGGGCAGCGTTGCGGGGGTGAGGGGGGTGTTGCGCGCCGAGGGGGCGGATGGCGCGAGAGCTGTGCACGATAGTTGAGTCCACCCGACTCAGGTCTGTTGACAGTGGAGCGGGTGTCATGCATCCTTGAGTCAGTTCCGCTCAAGTAGGCAAGTTGGAGGAATCGAAATGGCACGTGCGGTCGGCATCGACCTGGGCACGACTAACTCCGTCGTCAGCGTTCTCGAAGGCGGCGAGCCCACCGTCATCACCAACGCAGAGGGCGCCAGGACCACGCCGTCCGTCGTCGCCTTCGCGAAGAACGGCGAGGTGCTGGTCGGCGAGGTCGCCAAGCGCCAGGCAGTGACGAACGTCGACAGGACGATCCGTTCCGTCAAGCGCCACATGGGCACTGACTGGAAGATCGACCTGGACGGCAAGAGCTTCAACCCGCAGCAGATGAGCGCCTTCATCCTGCAGAAGCTGAAGCGCGACGCCGAGGCGTACCTCGGGGAGAAGGTGACCGACGCGGTCATCACCGTCCCCGCGTACTTCAACGACTCGGAGCGTCAGGCCACGAAGGAGGCCGGCGAGATCGCGGGCCTGAACGTCCTGCGCATCGTCAACGAGCCGACCGCCGCCGCCCTGGCGTACGGACTCGACAAGGACGACCAGACGATCCTGGTCTTCGACCTCGGTGGCGGCACCTTCGACGTGTCGCTCCTGGAGATCGGTGACGGCGTCGTCGAGGTGAAGGCCACCAACGGTGACAACCACCTCGGTGGTGACGACTGGGACCAGCGCGTCGTCGACTACCTGGTGAAGCAGTTCGCCAACGGGCACGGCGTGGACCTGTCCAAGGACAAGATGGCTCTCCAGCGTCTCCGCGAGGCCGCGGAGAAGGCGAAGATCGAGCTCTCGTCCTCGACCGAGACCACGATCAACCTGCCCTACATCACGGCGTCCGCCGAGGGCCCGCTGCACCTGGACGAGAAGCTCACGCGCTCGCAGTTCCAGCAGCTGACCGCTGACCTCCTGGACCGCTGCAAGACGCCGTTCCACAACGTCATCAAGGACGCGGGCATCCAGCTCTCCGAGATCGACCACGTCGTTCTCGTCGGTGGCTCCACCCGTATGCCGGCCGTCGCCGAGCTCGTCAAGGAGATGACCGGTGGCCAGGAGGCCAACAAGGGTGTGAACCCGGACGAGGTCGTCGCCATCGGCGCCTCGCTCCAGGCCGGTGTCCTCAAGGGCGAGGTCAAGGACGTTCTGCTCCTCGACGTCACCCCGCTGTCCCTCGGTATCGAGACCAAGGGCGGCATCATGACCAAGCTCATCGAGCGCAACACCACGATCCCGACGAAGCGCTCCGAGATCTTCACGACGGCCGAGGACAACCAGCCGTCCGTGCAGATCCAGGTCTACCAGGGCGAGCGCGAGATCGCGGCGTACAACAAGAAGCTCGGCATGTTCGAGCTGACCGGTCTTCCGCCGGCCCCGCGCGGCGTCCCGCAGATCGAGGTCTCCTTCGACATCGACGCGAACGGCATCATGCACGTCGCCGCGAAGGACCTCGGCACGGGCAAGGAGCAGAAGATGACCGTCACCGGCGGCTCCTCGCTGCCGAAGGACGAGGTCAACCGGATGCGTGAGGAGGCCGAGCAGTACGCGGAGGAGGACCACCGCCGCCGCGAGGCCGCCGAGTCGCGCAACCAGGGCGAGCAGCTCGTCTACCAGACGGAGAAGTTCCTCAAGGACAACGAGGACAAGGTCCCCGGTGATGTGAAGACGGAGGTGGAGACCGCGCTCACCGAGCTGAAGGAGAAGCTCAAGGGCGAGGACAGCGCCGAGATCCGTACCGCCACCGAGAAGGTCGCGGCCGTCTCCCAGAAGCTCGGCCAGGCGATGTACGCCAACGCCCAGGGCGAGGGTGCCCCGCAGGGTGAAGGCGCCCAGCAGGCCAAGGCCGATGACGATGTCGTCGACGCCGAGATCGTGGACGACGAAAAGGACGCCAAGGGCGGTGCGGTGTGACCGAGGAGACTCCGGGCTTCGAGGAGAAGCCCGACGTCCCCTCCGGCGCCACCTCTGAAGGAGCCGAGCCGAAGGACGCCGCCCCCTCTTCGGAGGAGGGGGCGTCCCCGGCCGGGGACGGAGTGCAGACAGTCGGCCTGACGGCCCAGCTGGACCAGGTCCGCACCGCGCTCAACGAGCGCACGGGCGACCTCCAGCGGCTCCAGGCCGAGTACCAGAACTACCGCCGCCGCGTCGAGCGGGACCGGGCCACGGTCAAGGAGATCGCCGTGGCGGGCTTCCTGTCCGAGCTGCTTCCGGTGCTCGACGACGTCGGCCGCGCCCGGGACCACGGCGAGCTGGTGGGCGGGTTCAAGTCGGTGGCCGAGTCGCTGGAGACGGTCGTCGCCAAGCTGGGCCTGCAGCAGTTCGGCAAGGAGGGTGAGCCCTTCGACCCGACGATCCACGAGGCCCTGATGCACTCGTACGCGCCGGACGTCACGGAGACGACCTGCGTGGCGATCCTGCAGCCGGGGTATCGGATGGGCGAGCGCACCATCCGCCCCGCGCGGGTGGCGGTGGCCGAACCCCAGCCGGGGGCGACCCCGGCGGCCGCGAAGGAAGAGAAGGCAACCGACGAGGAGAGCGGTGGCACCGAGGAGGTCTGACACCCTGTCTGACCATCTCGCGGCCCGCCGCCCGGCCATGCGACCGGCCCACACGCCGGCCGCATGGCCGATCGTCCGGAAGGAGGGACGTCGATGAGCACGAAGGACTTCGTCGAGAAGGACTACTACAAGGTCCTCGGCGTCCCCAAGGACGCCACCGACGCCGAGATCAAGAAGGCGTACCGGAAGCTCGCCCGCGAGTTCCACCCGGACGCCAACAAGGGCGACGACAAGGCTGAGGAGCGCTTCAAGGAGATCTCCGAGGCGAACGACATTCTCGGCGACAGCAAGAAGCGCAAGGAGTACGACGAGGCGCGTGCCCTCTTCGGCAACGGCGGCTTCCGGGCCGGTCCCGGGGGCGCGGGAGGCAACTTCAACTTCGACCTGGGCGACCTCTTCGGAGGCGGTCAGGGCGGGGGCGGCCAGAGCGGTGCCGGCGGCTTCGGCGGCGGCGGCCTGGGCGATGTCTTCGGCGGCCTGTTCAACCGGGGAGGCGCGGGACCGCGGGTGCAGCCGCGCCGCGGCCAGGACATCGAGTCCGAGGTGACGCTCAGCTTCACCGAGGCGGTCGACGGGGCCACCGTCCCGTTGCGGATGTCCAGCCAGGCGCCCTGCAAGGCGTGTTCCGGCACCGGTGACAAGAACGGCACCCCCAGGGTCTGCCAGACCTGTCTCGGCACCGGCCAGGTCTCGCGCGGCTCCGGCGGCGGCTTCTCGCTCACCGATCCCTGTGTGGACTGCAAGGGCCGGGGCCTCATCGCCCAGGACCCGTGCGACGTCTGCAAGGGCTCCGGACGGGCCAAGTCCTCCCGGACCATGCAGGTCAGGATTCCGGCGGGCGTCTCGGACGGCCAGCGGATCCGGCTGCGCGGCAAGGGCGGTCCGGGCGAGCGCGGCGGTCCGGCCGGTGATCTGTACGTCGTGGTCCACGTCGACGCCCACCCGGTCTTCGGCCGCAAGGGCGACAACCTCACCGTCACCGTCCCCGTCGACTTCACGGAGGCGGCCCTCGGCGGCGAGGTGAAGGTGCCCACGCTCGGCGGTCCGCCGGTCACGCTGAAGCTGCCCGCGGGAACGCCCAACGGGCGCACGATGCGGGCCCGCGGCAAGGGCGCCGTACGCAAGGACGGCACCCGGGGCGACCTGCTGGTCACCGTGGAGGTGGCGGTACCCAAGGACCTCGGCGACGAGGCCCGGGACGCGCTGGAGGCATACCGTAAGGCGACCGCGGGTCACGACCCGCGGGCTGAACTGTTCCAGGCCGCGAAGGGAGCTTGAGGTGGACGGCCGACGACGCAATCCGTACGAACTGACCGATGAGACACCGGTGTACGTGATCTCGATCGCGGCCCAGCTCTCGGGGCTCCATCCGCAGACCCTGCGCCAGTACGACCGCCTCGGCCTGGTCTCTCCCGACCGCACGGCCGGGCGCGGCAGGCGCTACTCGGCCCGTGACATCGAACTGCTGCGCACGGTGCAGCAGCTGTCGCAGGACGAGGGGATCAACCTCGCCGGCATCAAGCGCATCATCGAGCTGGAGAACCAGGTCGCCGCACTCCAGCAGCGCGTCGCCGAGCTCTCGGCGGCCGTGGACGGCGCGGCGCAGGCGATGCAGCAGCGCGAGGCCCAGGTGCACGCCTCGTACCGGCGTGATCTGGTGCCCTATCAGGACGTGCAGCAGACCAGTGCGTTGGTGGTCTGGCGGCCCAAGCGGCCGAAGGGCTGAGACGGGGCCGCATACGGCCGAGGAGGGCCGGGAGCCGACCTGAGGGGCGGCTCCCGGCCCTTTGCCGTGTTCCGGGGCGGGGCCCTCCGGGAGCCGGTCGTGGCCAGCCCCGGGCGCCGGGCCCGCGAGCGGTGCGCGGCCAGGAGCCCTCGTCCGGCCAGGAGTCGCCGGGGGCCGGGAACCGTCGAGGGGCCAGGAGCCTTCGCGGCGTCCCGGGCCCCGCGGGGTCAGGAGTCCTCTTCGAGGATGCCGGAGCGGGCTATCAGGTAGCCGAGCTGGGCCCGGCTGCTGCTGCCGAGGGCGGCGGCGAGCTTGGCGACATGGGCGCGGCAGGTACGGACGTTCATACCGAGCCGACGGGCTATGGAGTCGTCCACATGCCCCTCCACCAGAAGCTGGGCGATGGACCGCTGGACCCCGCTGATGCCGAGCGAGGTCGGTTCGTACTTGACCTCTTCGCGCAATGGCGCCGCCCGGGTCCACAGCTGCTCGAACACGTTGGCCAGGTACTGCACGAGCCCGGGGTTGCGGAGTTCCAGGGCGATCTGGTCGTCGTCGCTGGCGGGAATGAACGCGACGGTCCGGTCGAACACGATGAGGCGGCCGATGAGTTCCTCCAGCGTGCGTATCTCCACGTTGTCGTCGGTCATGCGCTCCGCGTACGCGAGCGTGCTGGGGCTGTGGCGCACGGTGTGCTGATAGAGGGTGCGCATGCGGATGCCGCGGTGAACGACCGACAGGCCCCGTTCCAGCGACTTGCTGAGGCGATCCTCGCTCCGCCCGCCGCCGGGCTGGACGGTGAGCACTTCGGTACGGCACTCTGCGGTGGCGAGGTCCAGGGCCGCGTTGATCCGGTTCACGCCTTCCAGCACGGTGATGGCGTGGGTGGTGGGCGGCCCCACGGTACTGATGTCCATGAACGGCTCGAACGATTCCGTCAGCTCGACCGAGTGCCGTCGCCGCTCCAAGATCTCACGCTCTAGGGGATGCAGATGCTGCGCGAGGGCGGTGGACGGCGGAACGGGCCGGAGCCAGGCCGGGTCGTCCGGATCGGGATGAAGCAGCGCGAACTCCATCAGGCAAGGAGCCGGTTCCACTTCGACGCGGGCGATGCGTCCCAGCCGCAAAGCACTGGCGTAAAGGCGTGATCCCGCGTCGCACAGTTCGGTGATCCCGTGAGAATGTGTCGGCTTTGTGTCGCTTGTGGTCATATCGTCACCCCCCAGGTTCCTGAACATGCAGGAACATGATGCATCTCCGCAGTGGTGCTCGCGTGCCCAGGTGAGACATCGTCTTAGGTGCGGGGGAGAAGAATCCACAAGTGAGGACGAAGCCGACTATGTATAAGCGAATGCATCGCTCGGCGCTTGCCGTCTCGTTCGTCGCGGCCCTGGGCATCGGGCTGCTGGGCGGCAGCGACATTGGCTGGAGCGAGGACAGTGTCGCCGGTGGTGACATCGGGTGGACTGTCCAGGCCACCGACATCGGCTGGCTCTCGCCCGCCGCGTCGTCCGACATCGGCTGGGTCTCGCCCGCGACGTCGTCCGACATCGGCTGGGTCTCGCCCGCCGGCACCGGCTCCGTCACGGCCCGTACGGGCGCATGACCATCCCGCCGGACGACCGGACCTTCCGGCGGGAGATGGCCACGGCCTACCGATCAGGCTGGCACTTCATCGATCTCGTCACTGCCATCCCCCACTGTGGCGACTCGTTGATGGTCACTCTGTTCGGCGACCCGATTGTTGTCGCACGCGAAGAAGACGACGAAGTACGTGCCTACCGATGCCTCCGCAAGCCGCGTGGAGCTCCGCAGCCCGTCCGCTGCGCGATCCGGTACGACATGATCTTCGTAAACCTCGACCGGCGGGATCACCAGCTGTTCGAGCCAGAGACTATTTCCGCCACCCCCCGCAGTGCCTGAGCGATCCCCCGTCGTTCCATGTCGCTCAGTCACTCCCCCACACAACGGCGCCATCGTGACCTGAACACGGTGGCGCCGTTGTGCTTTTCCCGGACAGGTTCCGGCGCGGATTCCCGGACGCTTCTCCGGTGTGGATTCCGGGCCGGTCTCCGGGCGGCTCCCGGGCCGGTCTCCGGGCCGGTCAGGCCCTGCCGAGTGCCCGGTCCACGGCGATCTCTATGACGATCCGTTCCGGGTTCGGCCGCGGCGTACGCCCGTAGCGTTCCGTGTAGCGGCGCACCGCCTCGGCCACCGCCTCCGGCTCGGTACGCACCGTCGCCCGCCCCTCCAGCGTCGCCCAGTGGCGTCCGTCGATCTGGCAGACGGCGACCCGTGCCCCGTCGGGGCCCGCGGCCAGGACGTTGCGGGCCTTGCGGGTGTTCCTGCCGGTGATGATCCGCGCCAGTCGCGCGTCGGGGTCGTACGTCACGCCCACCGGCACCACGTGCGGAGTGCCGTCGGGGCGGGGCGTGGTCAGGGTGCACACGTGCCGCGCGCGCCAGAAGGCGAGGTACTCGGGGCCGGGGTTCGTCACGTCGACTGCCATGGTTCCAGACCCTATGGCCTCGTGCCCGGAGGGGCCGCGGGCCCCGGCTGCGGTGGCGGAGGGCCGGGGCGGCCGGTTCACTCGAAGCAGCGGATCCGCCCCGTGATCCACCCCGTACCGGCCGCGGAGCCGTCCCGGCAGAAAGTTGAGTGGAGAGGACTCAATACTTCCTTGAGTGGGATAGACTCAACTTTACGCACGTCGGTCGAGTCAGGAGGAGAGAGCGCACGTGGACGCCGAGCTGACCAACAAGAGCCGGGACGCCCTCAACGCGGCCACCAGCAGGGCCGTGAAGGACGGGCACCCCGACCTGACCCCCGGACATCTGCTGCTCGCGCTGCTCGAGGGGGAGGGGCGGCAGGCGAGCGCGAACATCATCGATCTGCTCGCCGCCGTGGACGCCGACCAGATCGCCGTACGGGCCGAGACCGAGCGGCTGCTGGGCTCGCTGCCCAGCGTCACGGGCTCGACCGTCGCCCCGCCGCAGCCCGACCGCGATCTGCTCGCCGTCGTCACGGACGCCGCGGAGCGGGCGCGGGACCTCGGCGACGACTACGTCTCCACCGAGCACCTGCTGATCGGCATCGCCGCCAAGGGTGGCCGCGCCGGTGAGGTCCTGGCAGGTCAGGGGGCTACTGCGAAGAAGCTGCTGAACGCGTTCGAGACGATCAGGGGAGGGCGACGGGTGACCACACCCGACCCGGAGGGACAGTACAAGGCACTGGAGAAGTTCGGCACGGACTTCACCGCGGCCGCGCGCGAGGGCAAGCTCGACCCGGTCATCGGGCGTGACCAGGAGATCCGCCGGGTCGTCCAGGTGCTGTCCCGCCGCACGAAGAACAACCCGGTGCTCATCGGCGAGCCCGGCGTCGGCAAGACCGCCGTCGTCGAGGGCCTCGCCCAGCGCATCGTCAAGGGCGACGTCCCCGAGTCCCTGCGCAACAAGCGGCTGGTCTCGCTCGACCTCGGCGCGATGGTCGCGGGCGCCAAGTACCGCGGCGAGTTCGAGGAGCGGCTGAAGACCGTCCTCTCCGAGATCAAGGAGAGCGACGGCCAGATCATCACCTTCATCGACGAGCTGCACACCGTCGTGGGCGCGGGCGCCGGTGGCGACTCCGCCATGGACGCGGGCAACATGCTCAAGCCGATGCTGGCCCGCGGTGAGCTGCGCATGGTCGGCGCGACGACGCTCGACGAGTACCGCGAGCGGATCGAGAAGGACCCGGCCCTCGAACGCCGCTTCCAGCAGGTGCTGGTGGCCGAGCCGAGCGTCGAGGACACCATCGCGATCCTGCGCGGGCTCAAGGGCCGCTACGAGGCCCACCACAAGGTCTCCATCGCGGACTCCGCGCTGGTGGCCGCCGCGACCCTCTCGGACCGCTACATCACCTCCCGCTTCCTCCCCGACAAGGCGATCGACCTGGTCGACGAGGCGGCGTCCCGGCTGCGGATGGAGATCGACTCCTCGCCGGTCGAGATCGATGAGCTCCAGCGTGCCGTCGACCGCCTGCACATGGAGGAGCTGGCGCTCAAGAACGAGACCGACCCCGCCTCCCGGGAGCGTCTGGACCGGCTGCGCCGCGACCTCGCCGACAAGGAGGAGGAGCTGCGCGGCCTCAACGCCCGCTGGGAGAAGGAGAAGCAGGGCCTCAACCGTGTCGGTGAGCTGAAGGAGCGCCTCGACGAACTGCGCGGCCAGGCCGAACGCGCCCAGCGCGACGGCGACTTCGACACCGCGTCCAAGTTGCTGTACGGGGAGATCCCGGGTGTGGAGCGGGAGCTGGCGGAGGCGTCCGAGGCGGAGCAGGAGGCCGCCAAGGACACGATGGTCAAGGACGAGGTCGGACCGGACGACATCGCCGACGTCGTCGGCTCCTGGACCGGCATTCCCGCCGGGCGGCTGCTGGAGGGCGAGACCCAGAAGCTGCTGCGCATGGAGGACGAGCTGGGCAAGCGCCTCATCGGCCAGGGCGAGGCCGTGCGCGCGGTGTCGGACGCGGTACGCCGCACCCGCGCGGGGATCGCCGACCCCGACCGGCCCACCGGCTCGTTCCTCTTCCTCGGACCGACCGGCGTCGGCAAGACCGAGCTGGCGAAGGCGCTCGCCGACTTTCTCTTCGACGACGAGCGGGCCATGGTCCGCATCGACATGAGTGAGTACAGCGAGAAGCACAGCGTGGCCCGGCTGGTCGGGGCCCCGCCCGGATACGTCGGCTACGAGGAGGGCGGCCAGCTCACCGAGGCGGTCCGCCGCCGCCCGTACAGCGTCGTGCTGCTGGACGAGGTGGAGAAGGCCCATCCCGAGGTCTTCGACATCCTGCTCCAGGTGCTCGACGACGGCCGTCTCACCGACGGCCAGGGGCGCACGGTCGACTTCCGCAACACCATCCTGATCCTGACGTCCAACCTCGGCAGCCAGTACCTGGTCGACCCGCTGACCAAGCCGGAGGAGAAGCGGGCCCAGGTCCTGGATGTCGTACGGGCCTCGTTCAAGCCGGAGTTCCTCAACCGGCTGGACGACCTGGTGGTCTTCTCGGCGCTCTCCGGTGACGAGCTGGCCCACATCGCGCGGCTCCAGATCGACCGGCTCGCGAAGCGGCTGGCCGACCGCCGCCTCACCCTCGACATCACGCCCGAGGCGCTGGCCTGGCTGGCCGAGGAGGGCAACGACCCGGCGTACGGCGCCCGGCCGCTGCGCCGCCTCATCCAGACGGCGATCGGTGACCGGCTGGCGAAGGAGATCCTCGCGGGCGAGGTCAGGGACGGGGACACCGTGCGCGTCGACCGCGTCGGCGACGGCCTGCTCGTCGGCCCGGCGGTCTAGGGTCTTTCGTTTGGATCAGGCTGGATCAGGGAGCGGGGGCTGGTGCGTGCAGCTGCAAGGCGGAGGAAGGAGCCGACGCGGAGCGTCGGTGACTGACGACAACGCGGCAGATGTGCGTGCCGGCCCCCGCGAGCCCGGCATGATCCAAACGAGAGGCCCTAAGGGCTGGCCCTTAGGCGCGTTCCACCCCCGGCCGCGTCCGGGGGCAGGCATCGCTGCGGAACGTGACATCCGAGGGCCGGGTGTCACGTTCCGTTCCGTGGGGGCCGGTGTGCTGCCGTGTTCGCGGACGCGGAGATTACGGTGATTTCGGGAGAACGGAAAAGGGTCCTCCGCGCCGAAGATGATCCATTCTTCAACATCGATATCGCGCCAAACGCTTCACTCCGCACCCAGGGGCGTGATCACCTTCCCCGGCTCCGCCCCGGACCGCATTCGCCACGTCTGACAAGGGACTTCAGGGCAGGAATCGAGGCCATCGGTCCCGGGGTGCACGAATAAACAGGACACCATGGCTCGCATGCCGTGACCTGCCCGCGGCAAGGATTAGAGGGCGAAATCGGCAGCCGGTAGCGTGCCCGCATGAACGAGCGGATAGGCGATGAGATAAACAAGGGGCCCAAGAAGCCCAGGTCTGACAATCTCTTTCGCCTTGGCGAATTCCGTACCCTTTGGGCTGCTTACGCTCAGTCGATCCTGGGCGACCAACTGGCCCGGGTGGCACTGTCGTTGCTCGTTTTCGAACGCACCGACTCGCCGGGGTGGACCGCGGCGACGTACGCCCTGACCACCTTGCCCGCTCTGCTGTCCGGGGTGCTGCTGTCGGGCCTGGCGGACCGGTTCCCCCGGCGTACGGTCATGGTCAGCTGCGACCTGGTGCGGATGGCGCTGGTCGGGCTGATGGCCCTGCCCGGGATGCCGCTGCCGCTGCTCGCCGGACTGCTGGTGCTGGCGCAGCTGGCCGAGGCCCCCTTCGGCGCCGCCCAGGGGGCGCTGCTGCCCACCGTGCTCGGCGTCGAGCGGTACGAGCGCGGCCAGCGGGTCATGCAGATCACCCACCAGGTCGGCCAGCTGGTCGGCTTCGCCGGGGGCGGGCTGCTGGCCGCGTGGCTGGGCAGCCACCGCTCACTGGCCGTGAACGCGGCGACCTTCCTGCTCTCGGCGGCCCTGGTCCGGTTCGGGGTGAAGGCCCGTCCGGTGGCGAGCGCCGCGGCCCGTACGGCGAAGCTCGGCGCCCAGGTCGGCGGCGCCGCCTCGCTGATCTGGTCGGACCGCAGGCTCCGCTCGCTGCTCGCGCTGGGCTGGCTCGCAGGCTTCATCGTCCTGCCGGAGGGGCTGGCCGCCCCGTTCGCGGACGAGGCCGGCGGCGGGGCCTCCTCGGTGGGGCTGCTGCTCGCCTCGCATCCGGCGGGCATGGTGCTGGGGGCGGCGCTGCTGGGGAGGTCCGGGGTCGGGGACGAGACCCGGCGCCGGCTGCTCGGCCCGCTGGCGATCGCCGCGAACCTGCCGCTGCTGGCCTACTGGCTCGATCCCAGCGTGGGCATGGCGATGTTCCTGCTGCTGGTCGCCGGAGTGTGCTCGGCGTACCAGATCACCGCCGGGGCGACCTTCGTCCTGCTGACCCCGGTCGACCGGCGCGGCCAGGCGCTGGGACTGGCCAGGTCGGGGGTGACCGCCATGCAGGGCATCGGCGTCGCCGCCGGGGGCGCGGTGACCGAGGTGACCGGCTCCTCGGCGAACACCATCGGGGCCTCCGGGCTCCTCGGGGTGGTCTGCGCGGTGCTGGCCGCCGCCGCCTGGACCCGGGCCCGGGGGGCCGGGGCGGAGATGATTCCCGGAAGGGCGTAAGGGCTGTCCCGTGATCCCTGGCGGGCGCGGGGCTCCGGGACGATTCCCCGGAGGGCGTAGACCCCCTGGCGGCGAAACGCGGCTAGGGTCGTCGGCAGGAAACCACGTGCGATCCACAGGAGTACCCAGCGATGTCTATCGACCCGTCCTCGATTCCGAGTTTCGGCGCCCAGCCCGAACCGCAGGCGGCAGGACCCGCGGGCCCTGTTTTCCCCGACCAGGACCTGGTCAAGCAGCTCCTCGAACAGATGGAGGTGAAGTACGGCGTCGACGGCGAGGGTGACCTCGCGGCGGTCTGGGAGGACTTCCGCGTGTACTTCATGTTCCGTGGCGAGGCCGAGCAGCAGGTCTTCGCGGTCCGCACGTTCTACGACCGCCCGCACGCCGCCGACCAGCGTCCGGTCCTCCTCGACGCGATCGACGACTGGAACCGCAACACCCTGTGGCCCAAGGTCTACACCCACACCCACGAGCCCGAGGAGGGCTCCGAGGAGACCGAGGTCTCGGTCCGCCTGATCGGTGAGGCGCAGATGCTCACCGGCACGGGCGTCAGCCTGGAGCACTTCGTCTCCTCGACGGCCAGCTGGATCGGCGCCTCGATCCAGTTCGACCGCTGGCTCCAGGAGCGCCTGGGCCTGACGCCCTCCGAGGCGAAGGCGGACGGCGAGGAGCAGGCGGACGGCGAGGAGAAGGCCACCGACGCCTGACCCGCCCCCCGAACGCACCCCGGCCCGGGGCGACGGTCCCCCGACCGCCGCCCCGGGCCGGTCCGCGTCATACGGGCGCCGGGAGCCGGATCACGGAACCAGCCGGCCCAGGCGGCCGACCGCCTCCCGGAGGACCTCGTCCTTCTTGCAGAAGGTGAAACGGACCTGGCCGCGGCCCGCCTCCGGGTCGTCGTAGAAGACCGAGCTGGGCACGGCGACCACCCCGCAGCGCTCGGGGAGCGTGCGGCAGAAGGCGAGGGCGTCCTTCTCGCCGAAGGGGGTGATGTCGGTGGTGACGAAGTACGTGCCCTGCGGCCGGTGGACCTCGAACCCGGCCGTGCGCAGGCCGTCGGCGAGCAGGTCGCGCTTGCGTCGCAGGTCGGCGCGGAAGCGGTCGAAGTACGAGTCCGGGAGGCGGAGCGCCTCGGCGATCGCGTACTGGAAGGGGCCCGCGCTGACGTAGGTCAGGTACTGCTTGGCGGTGCGGACGGCGGAGACGAGCGGGGCGGGTGCGGTGACCCAGCCGACCTTCCAGCCGGTGTACGAGAAGGTCTTGCCCGCGGAGGAGATCGAGACGGTGCGCTCGCGCATACCGGGCAGCGTGGCCGCCGGGATGTGCGCGCCCTCGAAGACCAGGTGCTCGTACACCTCGTCGGTGACGACCAGGAGGTCGTGTGCCACGGCCAGCTCGGCGATCGCGGTCAGCTCCGCGCGGGTGAGGACCGTGCCCGTCGGGTTGTGCGGGGTGTTCAGGAGCAGCAGACGGGTCCGCGGGGTGATCTTGGACCGCAGTTCGTCCAGGTCGGGGCGGAAGGAGGGGGCGCGCAGGGTGAGCGGTACGCGCTGCGCTCCGGCCATCGCGATGCAGGCGGCGTAGGAGTCGTAGAAGGGCTCGAAGGCGATCACCTCGTCGCCCGGCTCCAGCAGCGCGAGCATGGTCGCGGCGATCGCCTCCGTCGCGCCCGCGGTGACCAGGACCTCCGTGTCGGGGTCGACGGGCAGGCCGTAGAAACGCTGCTGGTGGCCGGCGATCGCGGTGCGCAGCTCGGGGATGCCGGGGCCGGGCGGGTACTGGTTCCCGCGCCCGTCGCGCAGGGCCCGGACCGCGGCCTCGCGGATCTCCTCGGGGCCGTCGGTGTCGGGGAAGCCCTGGCCGAGATTGATGGAACCGGTGTGTACGGCGAGCGCCGACATCTCCGCGAAGATCGTCGTGCCGAACCCGGCGAGGCGGCGGTTGAGCAACGGTCGTCCCTGTGTCATGGCTGTCATCCTGCGCGGAAGCTCTGGAGTTGCTCAAGTCTGCATTGGCCGTTCGTGGCGGGGGCATTTCCCTTCCACGCGCGAAGCGCGCGGAAGCGGGGGGAGCTCGCTTCGGGGGAACGGGAAGACGAGGGGGCCGTGACTGTGGCCATATCCGTGCTTGCAGTGGTGATCGCGACGGCGATCGTGGTGGCCGTGACCGGGCTGGTCGTGGTGCTGGTGACGAGGGCCCGGAGGCGGAGGGCGGCGCGCAACTGGAGTGTGCGCCGGGGCGCGGGCGGCGGCAGCGCTGCTGGAGCCAGCTGGTGGGCCGGGAACAACAACGCCGGGAGCAATAACGCCGGTGGCGGCGGTACGTCCTGCGGCACGGCGGGCGGTGACTACGGCGGCAGCTCCGGCGGTCACTCCGGCGGTCACTCCGGCGGGCATTCCGGCGGGCACTCGTGCGGCGGAGGGCACTCCTGTGGCGGAGGGTCCTCGTGCGGCGGCGGGGGCGGCTGCGGCGGCGGGAGCTGAGCGGGCGCACGGTGCGCGATCGGCAGGTGTCCGGCGGGTGAACTCCCGCCGGACACCTTTTTGTTGGGCGATTTCGCGGGTCGTCCGTGAACAGATGATCCGAGAGGCCCCCGAGGGGATGGAAACCCCGGCAAGTTGGGTAAAAACGCTGTGGATGCGAACTATTCGTGGTTCCCTCGGTTGAGAGAACTTTCAGCCCTAGGACCCTAGTTGGACCTGATCGGGCGCTACCCACCTCCCACGAGCGGCACGCCAGGGGGGCGTCCCCTGTCCATGCGTCCATGCTTTCTTGTGGAGCCGACCCATGCTCACGACCCTCCAGACTGCTTATTCAGACACCCGTGCTGCCGACCTCGCCTGGGCGCTGGGGCGCGAACCGCTCCCCGCGCTGGCCGTGCTCGACCTGGATCTCGCCGGTGCCGCACTGCAGATGCGCCTGCTCGGCGCCTCCCATCAGGTGCTCCTTGAGGAGGACCGCGGGACCTGCTCCGAAACCGTCGCCTGTATCCCCGGCAGCAGCACCCCGCTTCCGCTCGGTGTCTCCAAGCGGCTCGGGGGGTGGGAGTACGAGTTCGCGGCTCGTGTCGAGACGCTTTCGGCGGGCCAGTTCGCGGGGCGTGCGCAGGAGCTGCTCGCGTTGGTGGCCGACCATCCGCACGGTCTCGCCGGGACGTTTCCCGGCAGCCCGTACGCCTTCACCGCCATGCTCGCCCAGCGGACCGAGGGGCAGGTGCGGTGGCGCACCTGGCACGCGTACCCGCAGGAGGGGCAGTTGGTGGTGACGCGTACCCGGGTGGGGGTGCGGATGCCCGCGGCGGTCTCCTGACCCGCCCCCCGCGGCGACACCTGCTTGTCGGCCCGCCCTCGCGGCGACACCTGCCCGTCGGCCCGCCCCGCTCCGTCGGGCCCGCGCCGTCGGCCCGCCCCGCCCCGCTCCGCTCCTTCGCCCAACTCCGTTGTGAACACGCCATTTACATCCGTGTGGGTGACAGGCTGCCACAGATTCGTGACGTAGCGTTCGGGTCATGATCGACCAGCAGGTGTCGCTGCGAGGGGGCGCGGCGTGTCTTTCCGTACGACCGAGGACCGGTCGGTATCTCGTGCTCGCCGCGGTTTTCGTCTGTGCCGCCTGCGGGCTGGTGTACGAGCTCGAACTCGTGGCTCTCGCCTCCTACTTGATCGGTGATTCGGTCACCCAGGCGTCCGTCGTGCTCTCCGTGATGGTGTTCGCGATGGGGATCGGGTCGCTTCTCGCGAAACGTTTGCGCAGCCGGGCCGCGGAGGGGTTCGGGCTGATCGAGGCGGCCCTCGCGCTCGTCGGCGGCTCCTCGGCGCTGGTGCTGTACGCCTCGTTCGCCTGGGTCGGGGAGTCGCGCTACGCCCTGGTCGGGTTCTCGCTCACGATCGGCGTCCTGACCGGTGCGGAGATCCCGCTGCTGATGACGCTGATCCAGCGGGTGGACCGGCAGGACGCGGGCGGTACGGTGGCGGACCTCTTCGCCGCCGACTACGTGGGCGCGCTGGTCGGCGGGCTCGCGTTCCCGTTCCTGCTGCTGCCGATGCTCGGCCAGCTGACCGGCGCGCTGTTCACCGGCGCGGTCAACGCGGCGGCGGGCGGGGCGCTGGTGCTGTGCGTGTTCCGCCGCGACCTCACCCGGCGCTCCCGCCGACTGCTGATCCTGCTCAACGTGGCGGTGATCGTGGTGCTGGCCGTCGCCACCGCGCTGGTCGGCGACTTCGAGCGGGCGGCGCGGCGCGCGGTGTACGGGGACGGGGTGCGGGTCGCCGAGCAGACCGCGGTGCAGGAGGTGGTGCTGACGGGCTCGGACCGCGGCTCCCTGAATCTGTACCTGGACGGGCGGCTGCGGGTCAGCGCGAGCGACGAGTACCGCTACCACGAGTCGCTGGTGCACCCGGTGATGAACGGGCCGCACGCCCGGGTGCTGGTCCTGGGCGGCGGCGACGGCCTCGCCGCCCGCGAGGCGCTGCGGTACCGGGACGTACGCGAGGTCACCGTGGTCGAGCTGGACGCGGGCGTCACCCGGCTGGCCCGCGAGGACCGGGCGCTTTCGGAGCTGAACGGCCACGCGTACCGCGATCCGCGGGTCACGGTGGTCACCGCGGACGCCTTCACCTGGCTGCGGGCGCGGCACGGCCGCTACGACGTGATCGTCTCGGACCTGCCCGATCCGGGGATCTCCAACAGCACCAAGCTGTACTCGGCGGAGTTCTACGGCCTGGTCGCCGAGTCACTGGTGCCCGGTGGGCGGCTGGTGGTGCACGGTGGCCCGCCGCTGTCCCGGCCGCGGACGTACTGGACGGTCGAGGCGTCGATGCGGGCGGCGGGGCTGCGCACCCGTCCGTACTGGATGAGCGGCCCTCGCTCCGACTCCGTGGCCGGGCCGGACCGGGCCACGCACCGGCGTCGTGACGCGCGCGGCTGGGGCTTCGTCCTGGCCGGCCGGGGGGAACGGCCGGGGCTCGGGCTGGCGGCGGGGCCGCCGGTACCGCGGTCGATGACGGGGCGCACGCTGGTGGCAGCGGGACGGGAGGCGGACCGGGCCCGGCCGTCCGGCCTGCCGCCGTCGACGCTGGTGCACCCGCGGTACTGGGAGGAGCGCTGAGCGGTACGGGGCGGGCACCGGTACGGGCGGGGCGGGCACCGGCACGGGCGGGAGGGGCGGTCGTCCCGGGGCGGCTCGGTGAGGAACCGCTGACGTGGCGGCCGGGGCTGAGTAGGCTCGGTTTCCATGGAGCATGAGGTGTTCGTTCCGGTTCCGGTCCCGTCCCTCCGGCGGACGCTGGGTGACCCTGTCCGCGTCGCGCGCTGCGTGCCGGGGCTTCAGCAGGACGCCGACGCGTCCGCGGACCCGCTGTCCGGCCGGCTCAGGATCAGGGTGGACGGCCACACGATCACGTACCGGGGCGCGCTGCGGCTCGCCGACGGTGCGGAGGACGGGGCGGCGGACGGTGCGGCGGACGGTGCGGAAGGCGAGCCGGAGCCGGAGTCGGCGGTGGTGCTGGTGACCGGTGAGGGAACCGAGGCCCGGGGCGGCGGTTCGGCGCGGCTGCGGCTCACGGTCCGGCTGACCGGGCGGGACGGCGGCACGGCGATCGGCTTCGCGGGAACGGCGGACGGTGAGGGCCGGATCCTGGACCTGGACGCGGCGGCGGCGCTCGCGGCGGCCAGGCGGCTGCTGGACCGTTTCGCCCAGCAACTGGTGACGGAGACGCTGGCGGGCGGCGGTGATGCCGGGGCCGCGACCGGGACCGGGGCGGCCGAGCGGTCCGTGGGGGAGGCCGTGGAGCAGGCCATCGAGGAGGCGGCCGAGGAGGCCGATACGACCGGGGCGTCCCCGGCGGACGGGGCGGGGGACGACGACGCGGAACCGCTCGCGGACGGGCCCGGGAACCCGCCGGGCACCGGCTCGGTCTTCGACGCTCCCGTACCGCCGCCCTCGCTCGACCCGGTGCCCGATGTCGAGTTCACCGTTCCCGAGGAGCCACCGGCGGAGGCCGCGCACGCCCGGCGGACCATGATCGGCCGCAGCGCCGAGGAGGTCGACCACGCGCCGCCGCGCGGCCGGTACGCCCCCGTCCCCTCACCCGACTCGGCCAACGCGGGCGCCGCGCTCCGCTGGGTCGTCCCGGCCGCCGCGTTCGCGCTGGCGTCCGCGGTGGTGGTGACCAGGGCATTGAGGCGGCGGCGGTAGCGCTCGCGCCAGTAACCTCGTCGGGTGAGTAGCAGCGAGAAGCATGTCCGGCTGTCCGTCGGCGACGCAGAGTTGACCGTGAATCCCGCCAACGGCTGTCGCATCGACAGCCTGCGGATCGGTGGTACCGAACTGCTGAGGCAGGGGGAGACGTACGGCTGCTTCCCGATGGTGCCGTGGTGCGGGCGTACCGGGAACGGCCTGTTCCGCAACGGGGACGTCCCGCACCGGCTGCCGGTGAACGCCCCGCCGCACGCCATCCACGGCACCGGCCGTGACACCGCCTGGCGCACCGCCCGACTGGGCGAACGGGAGGCGTCGTTCTACTACGACCTCGCCGACCCCTGGCCGTACCCGGGCCGGGTGACCCAGACCTTCGAGCTGACCGAGGACTCGCTCACGCTCGCCTTCGGCATCGAGACGTACGGCGACTCCTTCCCGGCGCAGGCGGGCTGGCACCCGTGGTTCCTGCGCAGGCTCGGCGAGGACGGCGAGGACGTACAGCTGTCCTTCGATGCCGCCTGGCAGGAGGAGCGCGGCACGGACCATCTGCCGACCGGCCGTCGCGTCCCGCCGCTGGACGGCCCCTGGGACGACTGCTTCGGGATGCCGGACGGGGTGGACGTGACACTCACCTGGCCGGAGCGGCTGGAGCTGACCGTGAAGAGCCGGGCCGAGTGGGTCGTGATCTACGACGAGCAGGAGGCGGCGGTCTGCGTGGAGCCCCAGTCCGGCCCGCCGAACGGGCTGAACACCGCGCCCCGGTACGTGACCCCCATCGATCCGCTGGAGATCGCGACGACCTGGAGCTGGCGCCGGCTGTGACCGGCGGGGCGAGGGCCGGGAAGGCCCGGGAAGGCGGCCCGAAAGTCGAGGTCCGGTGTGCCGCTTAAGCTCGTAGCCATGACTGACGTACGTGCTGAGCTGCTCCAGCAGATCAAGGACAAGGCCGTGGTACACGGCAAGGTGACCCTCTCCTCGGGTCTTGAGGCCGACTGGTACATCGACCTGCGCCGCATCACGCTGGACGGCAAGGCCGCTCCGATGGTCGGTCAGGTGATGCTCGACGCCACCGCCGAGCTGGACTACGACTGTGTGGGCGGACTGACCCTGGGTGCCGACCCGGTCGCCACCTCCATGCTGCACGCCTCCGCCGCGCGCGGGCAGGAGCTGGACGCGTTCGTCGTCCGCAAGGCGCAGAAGGCGCACGGGATGCAGCGCCGCATCGAGGGCACGGAGGTGAAGGGCCGCCGTTGTCTGGTGGTCGAGGACACCTCGACCACCGGTGGTTCGCCGCTGACCGCCGTGGAGGCGGTCCGCGAGGCCGGTGGCGAGGTCGTGGCCGTCGCCGTGATCGTGGAACGCGGTGCGGCCCCGGCGATCACCGAGGCCGGTCTCCCGTACGTCCACGTCTACTCGGTCGCCGATCTCGACCTGGCCTGACCTGCGGTTTCTTTCGGGGGCGGGGTGTTTCACGTGAAACGCCCCGCCCCTTTCGCGTCTCCGCGTCCGGCCGTCGGAGTGCTCGGGGCATGGGCCGGGTGGAGCCCAAGCAAGAGTCTGGGAAGATGGGGACGACGATGACGTCGCCCCCAGGTCAGGGAACCAGCACGCACACCCGCATATCCCAAGGAGCGGTCAGATGCCCATCGCAACCCCCGAGGTCTACGCCGAGATGCTCGACCGGGCGAAGGCGGGGAAGTTCGCCTACCCGGCCATCAACGTGACGTCGACCCAGACCCTGCACGCGGCGCTGCGCGGCTTCGCCGAGGCGGAGAGCGACGGCATCGTCCAGATCTCCACCGGTGGGGCGGAGTTCCTGGGTGGCCAGCACAACAAGGACATGGTCACGGGCGCCGTCGCCCTGGCCGAGTTCGCGCACATCGTCGCCGCCAAGTACGACATCTCGGTCGCGCTGCACACCGACCACTGCCCCAAGGACAAGCTGGACGGCTATGTGCGTCCGCTGCTCGACATCTCCGCCGAGCGCGTCGCCCGGGGCGAGAACCCCCTGTTCCAGAGCCACATGTGGGACGGTTCGGCCGAGACCCTGACCGACAACCTGGCCATCGGCCAGGAGCTGCTGGCCAAGGCCGCCGCCGCCAGGATCATCCTTGAGGTCGAGATCACCCCGACCGGCGGCGAGGAGGACGGCGTCACGCACGAGATCAACGACGAGCTGTACACCACCGTCGACGACGCGCTGCGCACCGCCGAGGCGCTCGGTCTGGGCGAGAAGGGCCGCTACCTGCTGGCCGCCTCCTTCGGCAACGTCCACGGCGTCTACAAGCCGGGCAACGTCGTGCTCCGTCCCGAGCTGCTGAAGGACCTCCAGGAGGGCGTCGCCGCCAAGTACGGCAAGCCCGCCGGGAGCCAGCCCTTCGACTTCGTCTTCCACGGAGGCTCCGGCTCCACCGAGCAGGAGATCGCCACCGCGCTGGAGAACGGCGTCGTGAAGATGAACCTCGACACCGACACCCAGTACGCCTTCACCCGCCCGATCGTGGACCACGTGTTCCGCAACTACGACGGTGTGCTGAAGATCGACGGCGAGGTCGGCAACAAGAAGGTCTACGACCCGCGCAGCTGGGGCAAGTCCGCTGAGGCGGGCATGGCCAAGCGCGTCACGGAGGCCTGCGCCAACCTGCGTTCCACCGGCACCAAGCTGAAGTAGCGGCTGGTATGAGGTGAGGCTGTGGGCCCGGTACCCCGTGGGGTGCCGGGCCCACAGCATGTCCGCGTCCGTCCGTGCCCGGGTCCGGCCCGTCCGTGCCCGGCCCGTCCGTGCCCGGTCTGGCCGTGCCCGGTCCGGCCGTGCCCGTCTCCGTTCCTGTCCGACAGACACATACGTAAGGGGTCGCTGTGGGTTCCAGCGCACGCTATGACTTCGACACCGTCGTCGACCGCCGGGGCACCTGGTGCGTCCAGTGGGACGGGGTCGCGGACCGGTTCGGGGTGGACGGGCTGCTGCCGTTCACCATCTCCGACATGGACTTCGAGACCGCTCCGCAGGTGCTGAGCGCGCTGCGCTCCCGCCTCGACCACGGGGTGTTCGGCTACACGGACTGGCGGCAGGACGACTTCCGCTCGGCGATAGCCCACTGGTACGCGACCCGGTACGGCACGGACGTGGACACCGGGCAGCTGGTGTACGGGCCCTCGGTGCTCAGCCAGTTCTCGCAGCTGTTGCAGATGTGGACCGAGGAGGGGGAGGGGGTGGTCGTCCACACCCCCACGTACGACGGTTTCCGCAAGGCGATCACCGGGCTGCGGCGGGAGCTGCGCGGGGTGCCGGTGGGCGACGGGGATGCGCTGGAGCGCGAGCTGGCCCGCCCCGGCAGCAAGGTCCTGGTGCTGTGCTCGCCGCACAATCCGACCGGCCGGGTGTGGACGGAGGACGAGCTGCGCGGCTTCGCGTCGCTCGCCGCCCGGCACGGGGTCGCCGTGATCAGCGACGAGATACACGCGGACTTCGCGCACGCCGGACGGACCCACGTGCCGTGGACGCGGGTGGCGGGCGCCGCCCGCTGGGCGCTGATCACCTCCGCCTCGAAGGCGTTCAACTTTCCGGCGCTGACCGGCTCGTACGGGCTGATCGGCGACCCGGCGGACCGGGCGGAGTTCCTGCGCCGGATGGAGACCGCCGAGGGGCTGGCCTCCCCGTCGGTGCTGTCGCTGACCGCGCACATCGCCGCGTACCGGGAGTCGGCGGGATGGCTGGACGCGGTCCGGGAGTACGTCGCCGGGAACCTGGAGCTGGTGGCGCGGCGGCTGGGCGAGGAGCTTCCGGAGCTGGGCTGGCAGCCGCCGCAGGCCGGGTACCTGGCGTGGATCGACCTGCGCCCGGCGGGCGTCGAGGGCGACGCGGAGCTCCAGCGGGTGCTGATCGAGCGGGAGAAGGTCGCGGTGATGCCAGGCGGGGTGTACGGCGCGGAGGGCTTCGTACGGCTGAACGTGGGGTGCCCGCGCTCCAAGGCGGCCGCCGGGGTGGAAGCGCTGATCCGGGGCGTACGGGCGGTAACGGGGCGGGCTGCGTAAGACGGGCCGGGCCGGGGGCGGAGCGGCGGGGTGACGCCGGGGCGTAGCGGGCGGGGCCGCCCGCCGTGCCGTTCCGATGGCCCGCGTGGGGCGGAGCGGGGATGCTGCTCGTATGTCTGACGCAGCCGTGCCGGGGACCATCCGCGTCGCCTCCGCCACCGGGCGCCGGGTGGTCCTCACCACCGTCCTCGGCTCCAGCATGGTCATGCTGGACTCCACCGTCATCAACGTCGCCCTGCCCCGGATCGGCAAGGACCTCGGCACCGACCTGGCCGCCCTCCAGTGGACCGTCAACGCCTACATGCTCACCCTCGCCGGGCTGATCCTCCTCGGCGGCTCCCTGGGGGACCGGTACGGACGGCGGCGGGTCTTCGTCGTCGGCGTCGTCTGGTTCGCCGTCGCCTCCGCGCTGTGCGGCCTGGCACCGAACGCCGCCGTCCTGATCGCCGCCCGCGCCCTCCAGGGCATCGGCGGGGCGTTGCTCACCCCCGGTTCGCTGGCCCTGATCCAGGCGAGCTTCCACCCCGACGACCGGGCCCGCGCGGTCGGGCTGTGGTCGGGGCTCGGCGGGGTCGGGGCCGCCGTCGGGCCGTTCGTCGGCGGCTGGCTGGTCGACGGGCCGGGCTGGCGGTGGGTGTTCCTGCTCAACGTGCCGCTTGCCGCGCTCTGTGTGCCGGTGGCGCTGCGCCACGTACCGGAGTCGCGTGATCCGCGGGCGCGCGGGCGCTTCGACGTGCTGGGTGCCGTGCTCGCGGCGCTCGCCCTCGCGCTGGTGACCTACGCGCTGATCGAGGCGCCGGGGCAGGGGGCCTCCGCGGTGGTGATCGGCGCGGCCGTCTGCGGAATCCTGCTCGGAGCGGTCTTCGTGCAGGTGGAGCGCACCCGGGCGGAACCGATGCTGCCGCCCTCGGTCTTCGCGTCCCGGCAGTTCACCGCCGTCAACGTCATCACCCTCTGCGTGTACGCGGCACTCGGCGGCTACTTCTTCCTGGCCGCGATCCAGCTCCAGGTGGTGGCCGGGTACTCGGCGCTCGGCGCGGGCACGGCGCTGCTGCCGACGACCGTGCTGATGCTGCTCTTCTCGGCCGCCTCGGGTGAGCTCGGGCAGCGCATCGGCCCCCGCATCCCGCTGACCGCCGGGCCGCTGATCGCCGCTGCGGGCATGCTGCTGATGCTGCGGGTCGGGCCCGGTTCGGGTTCCGTCTCCGGTTACCTCACCGATGTCCTCCCGGCGGTCGCGGTGCTCGGCGTCGGGCTGGTGACCCTGGTCGCCCCGCTCACCGCGACCGTGCTGGCCTCTGTGGACACCGCACGGGCCGGTCTCGCCAGCGGCATCAACAACGCGGCCGCCCGCGCCGCCGGGCTGATCGCCGTGGCCGCGCTGCCGCTGCTCGCGGGCATGGGCCCGGAGGCGTACCGCAGCGCCGACGAGTTCGCCGCGACCTTCCGCCGGGCGATGCCGATGTGCGCCGGGCTGCTCGTCCTGGGGGCGGCGATCGCCTGGGCGACGGTGCGGACGCCCGCGGGCGCGCCCGAGGAGCAGGCGCGGCCCGAATGCGCGGTGCACTGCGGGATCGCCGCCCCTCCCCTGGAGCCCGCGCCCGAGGAGCCCGCGCCAGAGGAGCACGGGCGCGAGGGGCACGGGCCCGGGGAGCACGGGCGCGAGGACGGCCGGGGAGACGCGAGGAGGGCGGGGGGCGGTACGGGCTGACCGCCGCCGGGTACCCCGGCACGCATGTGCCAGGCACACTTGAACCCATGTCGATCCACGAGAACCTGCTCGGGGGCCCGCCCCCGACCCACCTGCCCGACGACCCGGAGCCGCGCGAACTGCTCGCGAACGGCACGGCCCCCGCCGATGTCGCCGCGAAGTACCCGACCTCCTCCCTGGCCTGGGCGCAGCTCGCGGACGAGGCGTTCGAGGGCGGCCGCACGGTCGAGTCGTACGCCTACGCCCGCACCGGCTACCACCGCGGGCTCGACGCGCTGCGCCGGGCCGGCTGGAAGGGCCACGGCCCGGTGCCGTTCGAGCACGAGCCGAACCGCGGTTTCCTGCGTGCCCTGCACGCCCTGGCGCGGGCCGCCCGCGAGATCGGCGAGACGGAGGAGTACGAGCGCTGCGCGACGTTCCTGCGCGACTCCTCGCCGACCGCCGCCGAAACCCTCGGCTGATCCCAGGAGCCGTGGCGTAACAGAACGGAACGTAATAATCCGGGCCTGAACGGGCCGGAACCGGCTGGACCGGTCCGGAACCGGCTGGACCGGAACAGGCCGGACCGGACTGGCACGGACCCTGCGGGCGGCGGTTGCCCACGGGGTCCGTGTTGTTCGTAGGATGCGAACAGGGGACCGGAGCTCCATCACCTCACGGAAGGGGCGGACCGCTACCCGGAAGCTTGTGTCGAGGAGACAGCGATGTCGACGATCCACCCCGACCCCGAAGCCACCGGTGCGGAGACCCCGCACCTCGACTTCGCGGGAACGACTCCGTACGAGGACTATGTCCAGGCGGATGTCCTGACCCACCTCCAGCACCCTCGCTCCGATGATCCGGGCGAGATGGTGTTCCTGGTCACGACCCAGGTCATGGAACTGTGGTTCACCGTCATAGTCCACGAGTGGGAGACCGCCGCGCACGCCCTGCGCGAGGACCGGCTGACCGTGGCGCGCGACGCGCTCAAGCGGTCGGTGCGGGAGCTGGAGGCGCTCAACGCCTCCTGGACCCCGCTGGCCCAGCTCACCCCCGCCCAGTTCAACTCCTACCGCGGCGCCCTCGGCGAGGGCTCCGGGTTCCAGTCGGCGATGTACCGGCGGATGGAGTTCCTGCTGGGCGACAAGTCCGCGTCGATGCTGGTGCCGCACCGCGGCGCCCCCCGGGTCCACGCCGAGCTGGAGAAGGCGCTGGCCGAGCCGGGGCTGTACGACGAGACGCTCGCCCTGCTCGCCCGGCGCGGCTTTTCCGTGCCGCAGGAGGTGCTCACCCGCGATCTGACCCGCAGGTACGAGCCGTCCTCCGAGGTCGAGGCCGTCTGGGCGGAGATCTACGCCGAGCCCGAACGCCACGAGGACCTGGTCCGCTTCGGCGAGGCCCTCACCGACGTCGGCGAGCTGGTGTGGCGCTGGCGCAACGACCACCTGGTCGCGACCCGGCGGGCGATGGGCTCGAAGACCGGTACGGGCGGTTCCGCCGGAGTCGCCTGGCTGGAGAAGCGGGCCGCGAAGAACGTCTTCCCCGAGCTGTGGACGGCGCGCAGCCATGTCTGACACCTCCGAGACCCTCGCCGCACGGGCCGCCGCGCTCGATGCCGCCGACCGGCTCGCCGGTGCGCGGAAGCTGTTCGTCCTCGACGACACCGTCTACCTCGATGGGAACTCGCTCGGCGCGCTGCCCGCGCACGTGGCCGACCGGGTGCGGGACGTCCTCACCCGGGAGTGGGGCGAGCTGCGCATCCGCTCCTGGAGCGAGAGCGGCTGGTGGACCGCGCCGGAGCGGATCGGCGACCGGATCGCCCCGCTCGTCGGTGCCGCCGCCGGGCAGATCGTCGTGGGTGACTCGACCAGCGTGAACGTCTTCAAGGCCGTCGTCGCGGCGACCCGGCTGGCGCCGGAGGGCCGCGACGAGATCCTGGTGGACGCGACGACGTTCCCGACGGACGGGTACATCGCCACGTCCGCGGCCCGGATGACCGGCCACCGGCTCATCCCGGTCGCCCCCGCCGACGTCCCCGGCGCGCTGGGCCCGCGTACCGCGGCCGTGCTGCTCAACCACGTCGACTACCGCACCGGCAGGCTCCACGACCTGCCCGCGCTGACCGCCGCGACCCACGCGGCGGGCGCGATCGCCGTCTGGGACCTGTGCCACAGCGCGGGCGCCCTGCCGGTCGGTCTGGACGCGCACGGAGTGGACCTGGCGGTCGGCTGCACGTACAAGTACCTGAACGGCGGGCCCGGTTCGCCCGCCTATCTGTACGTCGCCGAGCGTCATCAGGCGGTCTTCGACTCGCCGCTGCCGGGCTGGACCTCGCACGCCGACCCGTTCGGCATGACGGAGGCGTACGCCCCGGCCGACGGCGCCGTACGAGGCCGGGTCGGTACCCCGGACATCCTCTCCATGCTGGCGCTCGAAGCCTCGCTCGACGTGTGGGACGGGGTGTCGGTCGAGGACGTGCGGGCCAAGTCGCTGGCGCTGACGGACTTCTTCCTGGAGTGCGTCGCCGCGTACGTGCCCGAGGACCGGGTCGCCTCGGTGACCCCGGTCGCGCACGCGGAGCGCGGCAGCCAGGTCGCGCTGCGCTGCGCGGACGCGGAGCCGGTGATGGCCGAGCTGATCGCGAGGGGCGTCGTCGGGGATCTGCGCCGTCCTGACCTGCTGCGGTTCGGGTTCACCCCGCTGTACGTCGGGTTCGGGGACGTGGAACGGGCGGCGCGCGTGCTGGCGGAGGTGCTGGGCTAGACGCGCGGAGCCGCCGGCCCGGACGCTGCCCCGGGCCGGGTGCCCGGCGGGGTCGTGAGCGGGGACGGGAACCTTTCGTACTGGTACCGTCCCCGCAGATCAGGCCCGTTGGGCTCGGTTACCGGAGGGTTGGAGCAGCATGTCGGATTCCGCCGCGCGCGATCAGGACGCCGCCGAGACCGAGTCGGTCCTCTCGCACCCACCGGTCGGCCCCGATGCCTGTGCCGCCTACGGCAGCCACCCCGACCAGCTGATCGACTTCTACGCCCCCCGCGACGGGCGGACCGGGGCGCCGGTCGTGGTCGTGCTGCACGGCGGGGCGTGGCGGGCACCGTACGACCGCGGCCATGTGTCGCCGTTCGCGGACTTCCTGGCCCGGCGCGGGTTCGCCGTCGCGAGCGTCGAGTACCGGCGCGGCGGCGAGATCCCGCGGCAGCGGGGCGCGGAGCCGGTCGCGGGGCGCTGGCCGGAGACCCTCGACGATGTCGCCGCGGCGATGGACGCGCTGCCGTCGCTGCTGGCCCGGGAGCTTCCCGCGGCCGATGCCCGGCGGACCGTCGTCACCGGGCACTCGGCGGGCGGACACCTGGCGCTGTGGGCCGCCGCCCGGCATGTGCTGCCCGAGGGTTCGCCGTGGCGGCTGCCCGAACCGCCGCGACTGCGCGGGGCCGTGGCGCTCGCCCCGATCGCGGACTTCGCCACCGCCGCCGCGCTGGACGTGTGCTCCGGGGCGGTCGGCCAGTTCCTCGGCGGCCGGGCGGAGTCCGAGGAGCGGGCCCGCCACACCGATCCGGCCGTCCTGCTGCCCACCGGCATCGCGACCACCGTGGTGCAGGGCACCTCGGACATCGTTGTGCCACGGGCGGTCGCGGAGGCGTTCGTCGACGCGGCGGCGCGGGCGGGCGAGACGGTGGGGCTGACCCTGCTGCCCGGGGTCGGCCACTTCCCGCTGATCGACCCGGCGGCGGACGCCTGCGCGGTGGTGGCGGAGGAACTCGCCCAGCTCGCCTGGTGAGCGGGATACGGACGCGACCGCCCCGGCTCCGCCCCGGCTCCGCGCCGGAGTGGGCCGCGGTGGCACGGGAAGCACGTCGGTGGCAGGGCCGGTCCGGGGAAGTGCGTCGGTGGCAGAGGCTGCTGAGGGAGGTTCCGCGTCGGCGGTACGGGCGGTACGGAGGAGCGCGTAGTACTTGCGATGGACGGCCCGGAATCCGTATCACTGCTGACGACCGGGCCAGGGGCCGCCGCCTACCGTGGTGGCGTGACCGAGACCAAGAGCAGAAGCCCTGAGTACCGGATGGCCGCGGGGGCGATGGGAGGCCTCCGGGAGGCCCTCGTCCAGGACGCGTTCGCGTACCGTCCCATGGCCCCGCTGCGGGACGACGGGCGGGTGGTCCGCCATCTGCCCCGGCGGATACGGGCCCGCGCCGTGTGGATCCCGCACGCGCTGGTGGCACTGACCGCGTTCGTGGTCTTCCTGATGGGGATCTCCCGGTCGGACCACCCCCTCACCCAGCTGCTCACCCTGCTTCCGGTTATCAGCGTCGCGATGACGCTGACCAGGCCGGTTGGGGCGTTCTGGGTGTCGCTCGGCGCGACCCCGCTGACCGCGGTCTTCGGGAACGAGGGGTGGCCCTGGGGGCCGGTCACCTTCTTCGCGCACGTGGTCGTGCTGGTCGTCGTCGCGGCCCGGACCCGGCCGCGTACCGCGGCCTGGATGTGGGGCCAGACCGTGCTGCTCGGCACGTTCATGGAGAACATGGTCTGGCGGCCCGGCACCACCACCGTGGGCATGGGAGCGGTCTCGGCCTTCGCCCTGCTCGTGGTCGCCGTGGTGCAGATCCGCCAGGAAGCGGAGCGCGAGGTGACCGTGCAGCGCACCGTGACCGCCGTCGAACGCGACCGGCGCACCCTCCTGGAGGAGCGCACCACCATCGCCCGGGAGCTGCACGACGTGGTCGCCCACCACATGTCGGTCGTCGCGATCCAGGCCGAGGCCGCCCCGTACCGGGTGGAGAACCCGCCGCCCGAGCTGGAACAGGCCTTCGCCACGATCCGGGAGAACGCCGTCGCCGCCCTCACCGAGCTGCGCCGGGTCCTCGGCGTCGTACGGGCCGAGGACTACCAGGCCCCGGAGGCCCCGCAGCCCACCCTCGCCCAGCTCGACGGGCTCCTCGCCAATGTGCGCGAGGCGGGCCTGGAGTCGGAGAAGACGATCACCGGCGCGGTACGGGAACTGCCGCAGGGCGTCGAGCTGTCGGCGTACCGGATCATCCAGGAGGCCCTCAGCAACACGCTGCGGCACGCGCCGGGGGCCACCGCCCGGGTGGAGATCGGCTATGTGCTGGGCGGCGTCGGGCTGCGGATCGTCAACGGGCCGCCGACCGGCCCGGTGCAGCCCTCGCAGGGGGCCGGTCACGGGATCACGGGGATGCGGGAGCGGGTCGCGATGCTGAACGGGGAGATGACGGCCGGGGCGACCGGCGAGGGCGGTTACGAGATCGCCGCGTTCATCCCCGTCCAGGCCGTGCCCGGTCCCCGGGAACAGGAGCGGGAGCCGGAGCGGGAGCAGGACGGGGCGCGCACGCTGGTGCTCGACAAGCCGGACCGGGTGACGGAGCCCGGCGCGGCGACGGAACAGGCGGGCCGGGCATGAGCACCGCGGCCTCCTCCACCTCCACCTCCGCGGCCCCGCCGATCCGGGTGCTGATCGTGGACGACCAGATGATGGTCCGCGAGGGTTTCTCCGTGCTGCTCAACGCCATGCCGGGGATCGAGGTCGCCGGCGAGGCGGTCGACGGCCGGCAGGCCATCGCACAGGTCGCGGCGCTCCGCCCCGACGTGGTCCTGATGGACATCCGGATGCCGGAGCTGAACGGTATCGAGGCCACCCGCGAGATCGTCGCCGCCGACGCGGACGCCAAGGTCCTGGTGCTGACCACCTTCGACCTCGACGAGTACGTCTACCAGGCGCTGCGCGCCGGGGCGTCCGGCTTCCTCCTGAAGGACGCCTCCGCGCGCCAGCTCGCTGACGGGGTACGGGTGGTGGCGGCCGGGGAGGCGCTGCTCGCCCCGACCGTCACCAAGCGGCTGATCAACGAGTTCTCGAAGCTCGCGGAGGCCCCGCGTTCACCGGCGCTCGCCCGGGTCGGCGACCTCACGGAGCGCGAGACGGAGGTGCTGGTGCTCATCGCGCAGGGCCGGTCCAATGCCGAGATCGCCTCGCATCTGGTGGTCGCCGAGTCCACCATCAAGACGCATGTGAGCCGCATCCTGGTGAAGCTGGGGCTGCGCGACCGCACCCAGGCGGCCGTCTTCGCCTACGAGGCCCGGCTGGTCACCCCGTCCTGATCCGAACCGGGGCACCGGCCGGGGAGCCCGGGGCGGGTGGTCGGCCGTGGTGCGGTGCGGTTAGCGTCCGACCATGCACCCTTCTTCCCGTTCCGCGGCCGATGCCCCCTTCGATCCCTGGTCCCCGGCCTTCGTCGCCGACCCGTACCCCGCCTACGCCGCGCTGCGTGCCACCGGCCGGGTGCACCGCTTCGAGCCGACCGACCAGTGGCTCGTCCCGCACTACGCCGATGTGTCCGCGCTGCTGCGCGACCGTCGGCTGGGGCGCACGTATCTGCACCGCTTCACCCACGAGGAGTTCGGCCGCACCCCGCCGCCCGCCGCGCACGAGCCCTTCCACACCTTGAACGGGCAGGGGCTCCTCGATCTGGAGGCCCCCGACCACACCCGTATCCGGCGTCTGGTCTCCAAGGCGTTCACCCCGCGTACGGTCGAAGGGCTCGTCCCGACCGTACGGCGGCTGGCGGCCGAGCTGGTCGACTCCTTCGTCGAGGCGGGCGGCGGCGATCTGCTCACGGCCGTCGCCGAACCGCTGCCGGTGGCCGTCATCGCCGAGATGCTCGGCATCCCGGAGTCGGACCGGGGCCTGCTGCGGCCCTGGTCGGCGGCGATCGTCGGGATGTTCGAGCTGAACCCGTCCGAGGAGACCGCCCGCGCCGCCGTTCGCGCCTCGCTCGACTTCTCCGCGTACCTGCGCGAGCTGATCGCCCAGCGGCGCGAGAACCCCGGCCCGGACCTGATCTCCGCGCTCATCGCCGCGCACGACGAGGGCGAGCGGCTGACCGAGCAGGAGATGATCTCCACCTGTGTGCTGTTGCTGAACGCCGGGCACGAGGCGACCGTCAACACCACGGTGAACGGCTGGTGGACGCTGCTGCGCCATCCCGGGCAGCTGGCCGCCCTGCGCGCCGACCACGGGCTGCTGCCGACGGCGATCGAAGAACTGATGCGCTACGACACCCCCTTGCAGATGTTCGAACGCTGGGTGCTGGACGACATCGAGATCGACGGCACGGTCATTCCGCGCGGCTCGGAAGTGGCCCTGCTCTTCGGCTCGGCCAACCGCGACCCGGCCCGCTTCACCGACCCGGACACCCTGGACCTGGCCCGGCGGGACAACCCGCACATCACCTTCGGGGCGGGCATCCACTTCTGTCTGGGCGCCCCGCTGGCCCGGGTCGAGCTGGCCGCCTCCTTCGGTGAACTGCTGCGCCGCGCCCCGGGCCTGCGCCTGGCCGCCGAACCGGAGTGGAACCCGGGCTACGTGATCAGGGGCCCGAAGGAACTCCGCGTCGAACTCTGACGGGCGGGGCGCCGGGGGCAGTCCTCCGGCGCCCCCCGTTATGCCGCCTGCTGTCCGCCGCCGCTCCGGTCCCGCCCGCGGTCCTGCTGTCCGCCGTCTGCCGCCGCTCTGGTGCTGTTCCCCGTCTGCCGTCTGCCGTCTGCCGTCTGCCGCCTGCCGCCTGCCGCTGCTCCGGCGCCGCCCGCGCCCTCAACACCCCGGGCCGCAAGCCAGGGGCGGGCCCTCCAGTACGTCGAAGGCCACCCCGAAACCGGCGAGGGCCCCGAGCGCCGCCGCCGCCCCGAGCGCCCGCCGCCACTTCCGCCCCGCGAGGGCGACGAGGGTGAGCCCGGCCGCGATGCCGCCGAGCGTCATGACCGGCAGCCCGAGCCACAGCACGTTCCACTCCTTCGCGCCCTCGAAACCGCTGATGAGACCATGCCTTCCGTACGGCGTCCAGGCCAGCATCCCGGCGATCCCGCCCGCGGCGACGACCAGGCATCCGGCGGCCCCGCGGAGCGCTTCCCTTCGGTTCTCCATGAACGGGGTGACGCAGCGGCACCCCGGCGGGGTTGCACCCGCCGGGCCTCCGCCCCGTCCTCTCGCCATGTGAGCCGTCGGCCCGGCTCAGCTCAGCACATCGCGTCTGCGCAGGGCCGCCGCCCCGGCCCCGGTCAGGACCACCGCGACGGCGGTCAGCGCCAGCACCGGACCCCACGCCATTCCCGCCCCGCCCGGCAGCCTCGGCAGATGCGTGAACGGGGACAGGTCCAGCACCAGCCGCGGTAGGTCGAGGGCGGGCCCGAGCCACCCCAGCGCCAGGCAGACCCCGGCGACACCCCAGGCCGCCACCGCCGCCTTCGGGACCACCCCGTACAGCAGCACCGTCATCCCGCCCAGCAGCCAGACCGCCGGAAGCTGCACCAGCGCGGCACCCAGCACCGCCGGGAGGCCGCGGCCGTAGCCCGCCGCGAGGCCGAGCCCACCGGCCGTCATCAGCAGGGCCGCGCCGCCGAAGGCGATGACCAGGTGACCGGCCGCCCAGCCGATCCGGCTGACCCCGCCCGCCAGCACCGGCTCGGCGCGACCGGCGGTCTCCTCGCCGTGCAGTCGCAGCACCGACGCGACGATGTACAGCGACGCGACCATCCCGAGCATCGAGACCATCGCGGCGAGGAACGCGTCGGTCAGGCCGGACTGCCCGCCCATCCGCTCGATGATCTCCCTGGTCTGCTCGCTGTCGCCGACGAGATCGGCCGCTCCGTCGGCCAGCCCGCCGAACGCGGCCCCGACCACGGCGAAGCAGAGCGTCCACCCGGTCAGCGCCCCGCGCTGGAGCCGCAGCGCGAGGCCGGACGCCGTACGGATCCGCCCGCGTGCCGGTCCCGGTCTCGTCGCCAGGAAGCTCATGCCGACGTCCCGCCGCCCGGCCAGGGCGTAGGCGAGCGCGGCCTGGGCGGCGACCGCCGCCGCGAGCAGGAGCAGCACCCACCCGCGCTCATCCCCGTACGCCCGGACGTTCTCCGCCCAGCCGACGGGGGAGAGCCAGGTCAGCACGGACGAGCCGTCGTCCGCCGCCGAGTCGCCCGCCGCCTTCAGGACGAACGCGGCACCGATCACCGCGGCCGTCAGCCCCTTGGCCAGTCGCGCGCTCTCGGTGAGCTGAGCGGCGATCGCCGCCGTGCAGGCGAACAGCGCACCGGTCCCGGCGACCGCCAGCGCGAGGGCCACCGCTCCGGCCCCGCCCGCCCCGGAGCCCGCCAGACCCGCCGCGATCACCAGCGCCAGTGCCGCGTTGGCGATCAGCGCGGTGAGCAGCGCGGCGGTCAGTGGGGCGCGGCGTCCCACCATCGCGGCGGAGAGCATCTCCTGACGGCCGGTCTCCTCTTCCTCCCGGGTGTGCCGGATGACGATGATCAGGCTCATCACGGCTGCCAGCACCGCCCCGAGCGAGGCCATCCGCCAGCTCACGAGGCCGCCGACCGAGTCGTCGAAGACCGGTCCGTACATCGCCCGGAGCGAGCTGTTCGCGTTCATCGACGCGGCGAGGTCGGCGCGCTGCGCCGCGGTGCCGTACAGCGAGGCGAGCGACCCGGCGACGGAGGAGAAGGAGCCGCCGAGCGCCAGCACCCAGACCGGCAGCATGATCCGGTCACGCCGCAGAGCGAGCCGCAGCAGCGCTCCCGTCCCGGCGAACCGGCCGGTCCCGGCACCGCTCCGGCGCCCGCTCCGGCGCCCCGTTCCGGCCGGGGCGGTCGTGGCCACGGTGGTCATCGCGCGCTCACTCCCTCGGGGGCTTCCGTCGCGTAGTGGCGCAGGAACAGCTGCTCCAGGGTGGGCGGGGTGCTCGTCAGCGTCCGGACGCCGGAGGCGGTGAGCGCGCGCAGTACGGCGTCCAGCTTGTCCGTGTCGACCTGGAGGGTGACCCGGAGGCCCTGGACGTCGAGGCCGTGGACCCCGGGCAGCCGACCCAGCCCGTCGGGCGCACCGTCCAGCTCGGCGGTGATGCTCGTCCGGGTGAGGTGGCGCAGGTCGGCCAGCGAGCCGGTCTCCACGGTCCGTCCCTGGCGGATGATGCTGACCCGGTCGCACAGCGTCTCGATCTCGCTGAGGATGTGGCTGGAGAGCAGCACCGTGCGCCCGCGCGCCCGTTCCTGGGCGACGCATTCCTGGAAGACCCCCTCCATCAGCGGATCGAGCCCGCTGGTCGGTTCGTCCAGGATCAGCAGGTCCACGTCGGAGGCGAAGGCGGCGACCAGGGCGACCTTCTGCCGGTTCCCCTTGGAGTACGTGCGCCCCTTCTTGGTGGGGTCCAGCTCGAAGCGGTCGATCAGCTCGGCCCGTCGTGCCGCGTCCAGCCCGCCGCGCAGGCTGCCGTACAGGTCGATCACCTCGCCGCCGGAGAGGTTGCGCCACAGCGTGACGTCTCCCGGGACGTACGCCACTTTGCGGTGGAGCTCCACCGCGTCCTGCCATGGGTCGCGGCCGAGCAGCTGGGCGGCGCCGGAATCGGCCCGGAGCAGACCCAGCAGTACCCGGATGGTGGTGGACTTCCCCGAGCCGTTCGGCCCGAGGAAGCCGTGGACCTCGCCGGACTCGACGGTGAGGTCGAGGCCGTCCAGCGCATGTGTCCGGCCGAACGACTTGTGCAGTCCGGCCACGGTGATCGCCCTAGTCATGTTTCTGAACGTACGCTACTTTCACAATTTTGTGAAGTTAAGGAAGCGTATAAAGTTGACGTCACGGCGGGAGCCGGAAGAGCAGGGGAGACGATCGGGCCATGACCAGCGAGACCGAACAGACCACGCGCCCCGGACAGGCCACGGAACGGGAAACGGACCAGGCCACGGAACGCGAGACCGGACAGGCCGCGGAGCGCGGGGCGGACCGGGCCGCGGAGCGCGAAACCGGGCGGGACGCGGAGGCCGTGTCGCGGTTCGTCGAGCGGTTCGCGGCCGAGATGACCGAGGCGGGGATGCAGCGGATGGCGTCCCGGGTCTTCGCCGCGCTGCTCGCGGACGACGACGGCTCCATGACCTCCGCCGAACTGGCCCTCGCGCTGCAGATCAGCCCCGCCGCCGTGTCCGGCGCGGTCACCTACCTCACGCAGGTCAGCATGGTCGGCCGCGAGCGCGAGCCGGGTTCGCGCCGCGACCGGTACCGCCTGCACGACGAGGTCTGGTACACCACCTTCGCCCACCGGGACCGGGTGCTGACCCGCTGGGAGAACGCGCTCAGGGACGGTGTCCGCGTCCTGGGCGAGGACACCCCGGCCGGCTCCCGGCTCGCCGAGACCGTGGCGTTCTTCGAGTTCCTCCAGGCGGAGCTGGGCGGAGTGATGGACCGCTGGCGCGAGCACCGCAAGACGCTCGGCTTCCCGCCCTACGAGGGACACGCCAACGCCTGAGGCGTCAGCGCGCCCGGCCGCGCCGCCCGGCCGCGCCCTACCCCGTACCGGCCGGCAGCATCAGCCCCCAGGCCCCCTCCCGCACCGTCCAGGTGCGCGTCCGGACCGGGCCGCCGACCTGTATGTCCGCCCGGTAGCGGAAGTCGGCGCCCGAGACCGTCACGGCCTTCGCCTCCGTCGTCTCCGGAGCGGCCGACGGCGGCCGGATCACCACCTCCGCGAGCCCCCCGCCGCCCCGCGACGTCACGGTCACCGATTCGACCGGCCGGTCCAGGCCGTTCAGCAGGGCCCCGTCCGCCTCGACCCGCAGCCGGTGCACGGGCGGCGGGGCGGCGGGCGCCGCCGGGGCCGGGCGCACCAGCGTGCGGACCAGGTTGCGGCAGGAGTCCCACACGGCGGTGACCCCGGTGTGCGCGGACGCGGCACCCGGCAGCATGTGCGGCGCCGGGATGCGCAGCGCGTCCAGCACCACCCCGTCGCTGTCGTCCACCAGCAGGTCCAGCCGCCGCACGGCCCCGTCCAGCGCGGTGCGCGCCGCCGCCACCGCGCTCCTGGGCACCCCGAGCGCGTGGGCCAGCTCCAGCGTGCCCGCGTGGCCCACCGGAACCAGCGCGAGCGCGCGGCCGGCCGGTTCCCGCTCCCGGTGCAGCTGGGCCACGGCCCGCCGCAGCGCGCGGTCGTCGCCGACCACCACCGGCCGCCGACCACCCCGACGGGCGAGCGCGCGGGCAAATTCCTCGGGCCCGTCGGGCAGGCAGATCTTGGCGTGCGAACCGGCGCTCAGGACGTCCTTCGCGATACGTACGGACTCGCCGTCGGTCCGGCGGGCGACCGGGTCGATGACCACCAGCAGCTGGTGCGCACCGTCGCCGGGGGGCTGGGCAGCCGACACCTCGGTCCTTCCTCGGGTAGCATCTTGGTGCAAGAGCCCCTTGCGCTATTGCGCCAGGGGCTTCGTCTATTCCGGGGCAACCGGTTCGACGGTTCAGGCCGTGTCGTACATCGTCGTACGGCATGTACGACGTTCACGTAACGCCCCCTGACCTTGGACATGCCCCGCCCGGAAGGGGTGTACGCCTGTGCCCGCACTTGTGCTGCTCGGTGCTCAGTGGGGTGACGAGGGCAAGGGAAAGGCCACCGACCTCCTCGGTGGATCCGTGGACTACGTGGTGCGCTACCAGGGCGGCAACAACGCCGGCCATACGGTGGTCGTGGGTGACCAGAAGTACGCACTGCATCTCCTCCCCTCCGGAATCCTTTCACCGGGTTGTACCCCGGTCATCGGAAACGGTGTCGTTGTCGACCCGGCCGTCCTGCTCTCCGAGCTGAGTGGGCTGAACGATCGAGGCGTGGACACGTCCAAGCTTCTGATCAGCGGCAACGCCCATTTGATCACTCCGTACAACGTCACCGTCGACAAGGTGACGGAACGGTTCCTCGGTAAGCGGAAGATCGGTACGACCGGCCGCGGCATCGGCCCGACGTACGCCGACAAGATCAACCGCGTGGGCATCCGTGTCCAGGACCTGTACGACGAGTCGATCCTGGAGCAGAAGGTCGAGGCGGCTCTGGAGCAGAAGAACCAGATGCTCGCCAAGGTCTTCAACCGGCGCGCGATCGAGTCCGGCAAGATCGTCGAGGAGATGCTCCAGTACGCGGAGCAGATCAAGCCCTACGTCGCCGACACGACGCTGATCCTGAACGACGCCATCGACGCCGGAAAGGTCGTCCTCTTCGAGGGTGGCCAGGGCACGCTCCTCGACGTCGACCACGGCACGTACCCCTTCGTCACCTCCTCGAACCCGACCGCGGGCGGCGCCTGCACCGGTGCCGGGGTCGGCCCGACGAAGATCAGCCGGGTCATCGGCATCCTCAAGGCGTACACCACCCGCGTCGGCGCCGGTCCGTTCCCCACGGAGCTGCACGACGAGGACGGCGAGGCGCTGCGCCGGATCGGCGGCGAGCGCGGTGTCACCACCGGCCGTGACCGTCGCTGCGGCTGGTTCGACGCGGTCATCGCGCGGTACGCGACCCGGGTCAACGGCCTCACCGACTTCTTCCTCACCAAGCTGGACGTGCTGACCGGCTGGGAGCAGATCCCGGTCTGCGTGGCGTACGAGATCGACGGCAAGCGCGTCGAGGAGCTCCCCTACAGCCAGACGGACTTCCACCACGCGAAGCCCGTCTACGAGATGCTGCCGGGCTGGTCCGAGGACATCACGAAGGCCAAGACCTTCGGCGACCTGCCGAAGAACGCCCAGGCGTACGTGAAGGCGCTGGAGGAGATGTCCGGCGCACCGATCTCCGCGATCGGTGTCGGCCCCGGCCGCACCGAGACCATCGAGATCAACTCCTTCCTCTAGGAGATCCCTCCTGGAGGTCCCTCCAAGAGGTCCCTCCAGGAGAGGGAAAGAGGGCCGGGGCGAGCAGTCGCCCCGGCCCTCTTTCCGCTGGTGCCACGGCAGGGGCCACGTGGACCGAGCTGCGCACCACCACGGTCCGGTGCGACGGTGGCGGCGCCGTGCACGTGAAGCCCGGCCACCGGGGCGAGCGGCAGTCGCGGTGACGCACGGCAGGACCGGGGCGCCCGCGGTGCGCGTGAACGCCATCCGGGCTTCCCTCCGGAGCGCGCGAGCCCCCATGGTCTAGACCTTGACAGGTCCAGACCAGCAGGGCTTGAGTGGCGGGACGTCCCGACGGCCCGCTGAGGTGCTCGGCGTGCCCCGCCGAAGGAGTGAGCAGCGCTGAAACGCCTAAAGAGCCTCCTGACCGTGCTGAGTTCCGTCCTCGCCGCCGCGGCATGCTTCCCCGTCACCGCTTCCGCCGCCGAGTCCACCGCTTCCGCCACCGGGCCAGCCGCGCGGTGCGCGCCGCTGTGGAGCTCCTCGACCGCCTACACGCAGGGCGGAACGGTCTCGCACCACGGCCGCAACTGGACCGCCCAGTGGTGGACGCGGAACGAGAACCCGGGCGCCACGAGCGTCTGGGCCGACCAGGGAGCCTGCGTCGGCGGGGTCTCGGACTTCGTCGTCAGCGAGGCACAGTTCGACGCGGTCTTCCCGGACCGCAACCCGTTCTACACGTACCAGGGCCTGATCGACGCCCTGCACTCCTACCCGCGCTTCGCCAACACCGGCACCCCCGCCACCCGTGCCCAGGAGGCCGCGGCCTTCCTCACGCACGCGGACTTCGAGTCGGTCGGACTCCGGTACGTGAAGGAGATCAACGAGGACAACTACGGCCGCAAGTGCGACTACAGCCAGCCCTACGGGTGCCCGGCCGGGCAGAAGGCGTACTACGGCCGGGGCCCGATCATGTTCAGCTGGAACTTCAACTACAAGGCCGCGGGCGACGCCCTGGGCCTCGACCTCCTGAACAACCCCTGGCTGGTCGAGCAGGACCCGTCCGTCGCCTGGCAGACCGCGCTCTGGTACTGGAACACCCAGAACGGCCCCGGCACGATGACCTCGCACGAGGCGATGGTCGGCGGCGCCGGATTCGGCGAGACGATCCGTTCGCTCAACGGTGCCCTGGAGTGCGACGGCGGTAACCCCGCCTCGGTCGCCGCCCGGGTCGCCGCGTACGAGCGGATCACCGGTGTGCTCGGTACGGCACCGGGCTCCCGGCTGGGCTGCTGACGGCCCGGTCCGCCGACGGCCGGTCCGCCGGACGGCTCATGGCTGACGCTGACGGCTGACGTCCCGCATGCTGGACGGGCCCGGAGGTTTTACCTTCGGGCCCGTCCGCGGCGCGCCACTCGATCCGGATGAACTTCCTCCGGAATCAGCCCTGTTGAGAGCGGTTCCGGCGGTGCGGACGTGCCGTCGGCCCGCTCGCGCGCACTCCTTCACGAACAGTTTCCCTCATGGTCCAGACCTTGACAGGTCCAGACCAGCGGCGCTTCAGTGACCGTCAACCCCCCTGGCGGTGCACCGTCCGGTTCGCTGCGCCGCACCGAAGGAGTGATCGCATGATCAGACGCATCGTGGGCCTGCTGGCCGCGCTCGGCGCGGTCGTCGCACTGGTCGTCGCGCTTCCCGCGACCACTGCCGCGGCGGCCGACTGCGCGGCCCCCTGGAGCTCCTCCTCCGTCTACACCGGCGGCATGTCGGCCTCCCACAACGGACACAACTGGTCCGCCAAGTGGTGGACCCAGAACGAGACTCCCGGAAGCTCCGACGTCTGGGCGGACCAGGGAAGCTGCGGCGGTGGCGGCGGCACGGACCCGGGCAGCCCGTCCGGCTTCGTCGTCAGCGAGGCGCAGTTCAACCAGATGTTCCCGAGCCGGAATTCGTTCTACACGTACAGCGGGCTGACCGCGGCCCTGAGCGCCTACCCGGCCTTCGCGAACACCGGCAGCGACACCGTCAAGCGCCAGGAGGCGGCGGCGTTCCTCGCCAACGTCAGCCATGAGACGGGCGGCCTGGTGTACGTGGTGGAGCAGAACACGTCCAACTACCCGCACTACTGCGACGCTTCCCAGCCCTACGGCTGCCCGGCCGGGCAGGCCGCGTACTACGGCCGGGGGCCGATCCAGCTCAGCTGGAACTTCAACTACAAGGCGGCCGGTGACGCGCTCGGCATCGACCTGCTGGGCAACCCGTACCTGGTCGAGCAGAACGCCTCGATCGCCTGGCAGACCGGCCTTTGGTACTGGAACACCCAGAACGGCCCCGGCACCATGACCGCCCATCAGGCCATGGTGAACGGCGCCGGGTTCGGCGAGACCATCCGTTCCATCAACGGCACCCTGGAGTGCAACGGCGGCAACCCCGCCCAGGTCCAGAGCCGTATCGACCGCTACAAGGCGTTCGCGGCGATCCTCGGCACCACGCCCGGCTCCAACCTGAGCTGCTGACCGCACCGCTGACGTACTCATGACCCCACCCGACGGGGCGTGTCCGGCTCCGGCCGGGCGCGCCCCTTCTCGGTTCAGGCGGCGGCTGAGGACCCGGCCCTCAGGAAAGGTCTTCCGCGTCCAGGGACCGGAAGGCGAGCCAGAGGTCGTACCGGGCGCTGGGCGCCTGGAGCAGCGAGCGGCCCAGGACGGATTCGAGCCGGGTGAGGCGCTTGCGTATCCCCGGTACGGAGATGCCCAGGGCCTCGGCGGCCGGGGCGAGCTGGGCCCCGCAGCCCAGCCAGACCCGGAGGGTGCCGAGCGGGTCGGCGCTGTTCCGGGGGGCCTGGGACGCGGTGAGCGGGTGCAGTTGCTGGGCCGCCCATTCCCGTACGGCTCGGGCGCGCAGGAGGTCGTCGAGGCCGGGGGGCGGTTCGGCCGGCTGCTCGGACCGGTGGGGGCCGCGCGGCACGGTGGGGGTGGCGCGGATACGGAGGGCCAGGTCGAGGACGGCCTGGTCGCCGACCTGGTTCAGGTCGAGGCCGAGGAGCTCGCCGATCAGACGGAGCCGGGCGGCCAGGGTGTTGCGGTGGATCTTCAGGTGCAGGGTCGCGTGCGAGGAGAAGGCGAGCCAGGAGGCCAGCGTCGCCGAGAGTTCCTGGCTGCCCGGGTCCTGGCCGCGCCGGGGCAGATAGCTCAGCAGCGGGTGCAGCAGATGGTCCGCCCACCGCGCCCCGGCCGCCCCGGCCGCCACCGCCGGGTCGGGCGCACAGCCGAACCGGGCATGCCGCTCCGGAAGCGTGCGGGCCACGGCCAGCGCGTGGAAGGCCTGGCGGTACCCGGTCGCGGTGTCGGGCAGCGGCAGGTCCGCGCTCGCGCCCACGACGCATTCGGGCACCACCTCGGCGACCCGCAGGCCCAGCCGCTGCTCGTCCGTGCCTGTGCCTGTGCCCCTGCCTGTGCCTGTGCCCCTGCCTGTGCCCGTGTCCGGGCCGGTGCTCGTGTCCGTGCTCGTGCCCGTGTCCGCGTCGGCCGGGACGATCAGGATCAGATGGCGGGCGTAGACCGGGCAGCGCACGATCCAGGACCGGCCGCCGGACAGCTCCGTACAGATCCGCGCCACCTCGTCCCGGCGGCCGCTCGCGCATTCCACGACGTACACCCGGACCGGGTCCGGCAGCGTGGGCCGAAGGGCGCCCGCCACCTGGTGCGCTATGGACAACTGGCCCGTCATGAGCAGGTGCAGCACCGCCTCCCGGCTGCGGGACTCCGCGAGGTCGACGCGGCGCCGCTTGCGTTCCACGGACTCCGCCGTCCAGCACAGGGCGAGCGGCATCGCCGCGTCGGAGAGCAGATGGGCGAGCCCGTGCGGCAGCGGGCTCGGCGCGACCACCGCGAGGATCGGCGCGGCGGAGCCCGGCGGGCCCTCCAGCGGGAACAGCAGCGCGGTGTGCCGCTCACGGTCGAAGGAGAAGGCGCGCGCGTCCAGCCCGGAGATGTCCTTGGCGTACGCGCCCGCCAGCGCGGCGGCCTCGGCGCCCGTGCCGTCCGCGCCGCGGTTCTCGCAGTGCAGCACGGTCCCGTCCCCGTCGAGCAGACCGGCCCAGCCCGCCGCCCGGCCGGACAGCCAGCGCAGGAGCTCCCGCGTGCCGCCTGACCGGGCCAGCCGGTACATCCGCATGACGTCATCGGCCCGTTCCCGCGCGCGCACACATCCTCCATCCACCCGAAGCGATCGGCCGGGACTGGCCCGCAGTTAAGCGGAACAGGCGCTGCCGGTTATTTGATTGTGCGGGCTGATACCCGTAGCGGTCCACACCGTGCGAACTGAAGCTTCCGGCTACGTACCCGACGACCTAGAGTCCGAACACGGTTGCGGCACGCCCCTCGGGGGAGGGGCAGGGGGACGGCGGCAGCGGCTCACGGGGGTGGCCGCTGTCGTCGGCCGCAGCCGTTTCCCCCTTCTTCCGTTCCGTTGTCAGTGCCGCCTTCTAGGGTCGGCGCCATGGAATTCCGCGTAGCAGGCGCTGTCTTGACCGATGCCGTGGCCTGGGCCGCCCGGGTGCTTCCCGCACGTTCACCCGTTCCCGTGCTGGGCGGGCTGCTGCTGGAGGCGGCCGACGGCCGGCTGCGTATCTCCGGTCTCGATTACGAGGCGTCCGCCCGCATCGAGGTGGAGGCGGAGACGGTCAGGCCCGGCCGGGTTCTGGTGATGGGCCGCCGCCTGTTCGACGTCTGCAAGGTGCTGCCCGAGCGGGTGGTGGAGTGCGCGGTGGAGGGTTCGCGGTTCTCGCTGACCGGCGATGGTGTGCGCTTCGGCCTCTCGGTGCTGCCGTTCGACGACTATCCGGCCCTGCCCGCGCTGCCGGAGGTGCTCGGTGAGGTCGACGCGGCGGAGTTCGCGGCGGCCGTCTCCCAGGTGGTCGTGGCGGCGGGCCGGGACGACACGCTGCCGACGCTGACGGGTGTCCGGCTCGTGCTGGACGGGGAAGCGATGACGCTCGCCGCCACGGACCGCTACCGGTTCGTGGTGCGCACGTTCGCCTGGAAGCCCGGCCGGGACGGGGTCTCGGCCGATGTCGTGGTCCCGGCCCGCCGGCTCACCGAGATCGCCCGTTCCCTCGGGCCGGGCGGCCTGGTCCGGCTCGCGCTGGACGGCGGTTCGGCCGGTTTCGAGCAGGCCGGTACGCGGACGACGGTGCGCCTGTTCGACGGGCGGCTGCCGCGCCACGAGAAGCTGTTCACGATGACGGGTGCGGTCACCGCGGAGACGGAGCGGGTGCCGCTGTTCGCGGCCGTCAAGCGGGTCGCCGTGGTCGCGGAGGGCGGCAGCCCGCTCCACCTCACGTTCTCCGGTGACTCGGTGCTGCTCCAGGCGGGCTACGAGGACGACGTGGCCTCCCAGCGCCTGCCCGCCGAGTGGGGCGGTGACGACGAGATGACCGTCGCGTTCAACCCGGGCTATCTGATGGACGCGCTGGGCTCGTTCGACACCCCGGTGGTCCGGTTCGAGCTGATGGGCCCCGGCCAGCGCGCGATGGTCACCGGCCGCACCCCGGACCAGGGCACCCCGGACCGGGAGGCGTCCCACCGGGACGCGGCGCACCGGCACCTGCTGATGTCGGCCAGGCCGCTGCTCTGAGCCGGACCGGAACGCGCGTGCGGGGCCGGGCGGTGATCCGCCCGGCCCCGCACGCGGAACGAGTGGCTACTTCGTGAAGTAGAAGTACTGCCAGGCGCCGTGCGTGGTGGAGTTCACCGTGTCGCCCGAGCTGCCGTTGACGTAGGAGGCCCGCACCCGCATCCGGTACCCCGTGTCGTGGGGGCCCTGGAGCGTGATGATGGTCTTCCCGCCCGTGCCGAGCTTGAAGTAGTCCGAGCCCGCGTCGTACCACTTGCCCTGGTAGTTCAGCTGCAGCGACAGCTTGTGGGCGCGGTTCTTGTAGTACGTCATCGACGTCGTGAAGACCGGGTTGGTCTTCTTGTGGAAGTACTTGTACGACGTCGTGCCGATCTTCGCCGTCTTGTACTGCTTGGAGATGGAGGTCGAGACCTTCACCTTCGCGTACGCGGTCGAACTGACCGTCTTGCCCGCGTACCGGCCGTCACCCTTGAAGACCGCGGTGACGGTGGTGTCCCGGGTCATGTCGACGACGGTCGACAGGTTGCCCTTGGAGTTGACCTTGCCGCTCTTCGCCAGCTTCTTCGGCTTGTCCGCGCCGAACGGGTCCACCCACAGCTCGACCGTGCGGTTCTTGTACGTCTTGCCGAGGTGCGCGGTGAACGTCACGTCGGCACCGTACGAGTACAGCGCCTTGTTGCGGTTCAGCGTCAGCGAGGGGACCGTCCGGGGGACGGCGACCTTGGCGGAGCCGGAGCCCGCGGAGTGGGCCGCGTCGCCCGCGTACGTCACCTTGTACGTGACCTGGCCGCCCGCGGTCGGGGTGTCGGTGAACGAGAAGCTGCCGTCCGGCTTCAGCGTCACCGCGGGCAGTGCCTTGCCCTTGGGCGACTCGATGTCGGTGCGCGTGACCGTGGCCTTCGTGCCCGCCGGGAAGGCGCCCGCCGAGCTCACCTTGCCGGTGACGGTCAGCTTCTTGTTCAGCGGCGACTTGGCCGGAGCCTTGACGGTGACCGTCGTCGGGGACTTCAGCGCCTCGGTGAGCACCCGCAGCGAGCGGACGCCCGCGCTGTTCGCGGTGACCGCGAACAGCCGGCTGCTGTCCGGTGCCCAGGCGAGCCCGGCCGGGACCAGCGTGTCCGAACCGCTGGAGTTCCCGGTGTTGGGGAAGTCGTACGTCCGGACCGGCTTGGCGGCGTCCTGCTTGTAGATGTACACGTCCGGCTCGTACCAGCCGTCGATGCCCGCGGCGACCGTGCCGTCCGGCGCGATGTCCACGGCGTTGGGGTACGCGTTCGACGGGTACGAGGTCCCCGGCGTCAGGTCCGAGGTCTTGTACGCCTGGTGCTTGTACGGGTACCCGCTGGCGACGACGACCTGCGAGCCGTCCGGGGTGAGCGCCAGGTCGCGCAGGTTTCCGCCGTCGGTGTGGACCTGCGCGGTGCGTGTGGCGGTGCCCGAGGCGACGTCGTACACGGCCAGCTGGGCGGGGCTCTGCCCCTCGATCCCGGCGGCCAGCGTGCCCGGAGCGCCCGGTGTCGACGCCAGGACCGGGGCCGCGTACCAGGTGCGGTCCGGGTCCTGGTCCAGGGTGACGACGGGCGCCTCGCCGGACAGGTCGAGCGAGCCGATGTTGCCCTCGGACGCCGCCCCGTACCCGAACCAGAGCTTGCCGCCCGCCAGCGCCGGGTGGGCGGGCTTGGTGTTCGCGCCGGTCGCGTACCGGGCGGACTCCACCAGCGCGGCGGTGTCGATCGCCGCGATCGCGTCGGCGCCGGGCACACCGGCGTACAACGTGCCGGAGTCGGCGGAGAGTTCGAGTCCGTTCACGCCGGGCAGGGACGGGATGGTGCCGACGACGTTGCCGCTGTAGTCGGTGACGAGGACCTTGCCCGTGACCGGGTCACTGATGAAGACCCGGTGGTGCACCCCGTCCGCGACGACATCGCCGACCGAGGCGGCGGGAATGACCCTGCTGGAGTCGGCGGCGGCCGGATTCGCCGCCCCGCCGACCAGAACCACTGAGCTGAAGAGAACCGCGAGCGTGGTCGCGGTCGAGATTCTGCGCGTACGCAAAATGAATTACCCCCACGGTAAGAGGGGCCGAGGCATCCGGAGACGAGAGAAGGGATGCGGCCCCACACGCAGGGTAGGGCATGCGCGTCCACAGGTCGCACACATTTGCGGGGCCGGGATCCGGTCGGCCGGCCCCGGCCCGTGAACCGTCCGGCCCGCCGGGGTGACGCGGCCGCCGCCGTCGGCCGCGCCGTACGGGGGCGGGTACCGGCGCGGCCGACGCGCTCCCGGTCTGAGCCGCGAAGTCCGTTCCGCTACTCGCCCTTGGTGTACGTGAGCTGTTCGCCGCTGCCGTCGTTCTCGCGGCGCAGGGTGCCGTCCGGGAGCAGGGTGAGCGTGGTGGAGCCGCCCGGGGTGCAGGACGTCATCGGCCGGCCGGCCGTGACCTCGGACGGGCCGATCCTGACCGGGCCGCCCTGTGAAGGAGCCGTGGAGAGGCTCGCCCGGAAGACGCAGTGGTACGAGCCGCCGGTGTCGAGCGGGCCCTCGGCGGTGAGGGTGAGGACCTTCTCGCCGACCGCGCCCTGCTGGATGACGAGTTTCCGGGTGGAGCGGCCGGCCGCGTTGTCGATGGTGCCGGACCAGGTGCCGAGGTAGCCGGAGGGGAGGGGGCCGTCGCCGTTCTTCCCGGCGGAGCCGGGGTCCGGTGAGGACGGGCCGCCGCCCCTGCCGCCCGTGTCCGAGGAGGAGGGCGGGGCGCCGGTGGGACCGGGGTGGAGGCCGGGCGGCTCCTCGTTCATGAGCGCGTAGACCGAGCCGCCCGCGCCGATCGCCACGAGCACGGCGACCGCGACGAGCGCGACGGTCGCGCCCCTGCCCCGGCGGACCGGTTCGGATCCGGGGTGGGGCGCGGCGGCGCAGGTGGGGCCGAAGGACGGCGCGGGGCCGAAACCGGCGGGCGGGTACGGGGCCTGCTGGTGCTGCGGCGGGTAGCCGTACCCGGTGGGCGGCAGCGGAGGGCCGAAGCCCTCGGCGGGGTGCGGCTGGGCGGGCGGCGGGAAGCCGTAGCCAGGGGCGGGGGCCTGCTGCGGGAAGCCGTGGCCGTAGCCCGGGGCCGGGGTCTCCCGCGGGTGCTCCTGGGGCTGCTCGCCCGGGTGGCCCGACAGGTCCTGCGGGCCCTCGGCCCCCGTGAGGTCCTCGGGGTCCTCCGGGTCCTCGGAATCCAGCAACTCGACGGCATGGCGGCCCAGTTGGGCGATCAGGGCGCCGGGCAGCCAGGGCTCGGGGGAGTCGGTGCCGGACAGCCGGTCCAGGATCGCGTCCGTCGTCGGACGGGCGGCCGGGTCCTTGTGCAGGCAGTCCCGGACCAGGCCGACGAGGCCCGCCGGCACGCCGGTCAGGTCCGGGTCCTCCTGCGCGATCCGGAACATCTGCGCGTGCACCCGGCTGTCGGCCGTACCGAACGGGAGACGGCCGGTGGAGGCGTACGCCAGCACCGTGCCGAGACAGAACACGTCGCACGCCGGGGTCACCCGCTCGCCGCGCACCTGCTCGGGCGCCATGAACCCGGGGGAGCCGACCAGGGCGCCGGTGCGGGTGACCCCGCCGTCGGTGGCGGTGTCGAAGGCGCGGGCTATGCCGAAGTCGATGACGCGCGGCCCGTCGATCGTCAGCAGGATGTTGGAGGGCTTGAGGTCGCGGTGGATGAGCCCGGCCGCGTGAATGGCCCGGAGGGCGTGGGCGAGCCCGGACCCCAGGATGTGGACCGAGCGTTCCGGCAGCGGACCGTACGCGCCGGAGGGGCCGCCCGGGACGCGCGCGCGGCCGGTCACGGTGGCGTGCAGCGAGGGCCCGGCGACGTACCCCGTGGCGACCCACGGCACGGCGGCCTCCGTATCGGCGTCCAGCACCGGGGCGGTCCACACGGAACCGACCTGGCGGGCGGCCCGCACCTCCTGGCGGAAGCGGTCGCGGAACTCCTGCTTCTCGGCCAGCTCCCCGCGTACCAGCTTGAGCGCGACGGTCCGGCCCCGCTCGGACCGGGCCAGATAGACCTGGCCCATCCCCCCGTCGCCGAGCCGGCCCAGCAGCCGGTACGCGCCGATGGTGCGCGGATCTTGCGGTGTCAGGCTCTGCATTGACGCTGACACGTCCTTCCCCCAGGAATCGGCCCTCTGCCCGGCCGGGCCCGGCGTGGCCCGCCCGATGCCCGCTCGATCATAGGGATGCACGCGGGGCACGGCCGGAGCGGTTGCGGTCCGGGAAGCACCCGACGCGCCTCCGGCGACCCGACACCCTGCACAGCGGAACGCCCCACGCCATACAACGTGGTGATGTCGGGACGCTCCCGGCACGGCCTACGCTCGCCGCATGACCCCTCATGCCGACCCCGCCGCCGGTGCGGCCGTCAAGGCCGCCGACCGCGCGCACGTGTTCCACTCCTGGTCCGCCCAGGGCCTGATCGACCCGCTCGCCGTCGCCGGCGCCGAGGGGGCGTACTTCTGGGACTACGAAGGCAACCGCTACCTCGACTTCACCAGCGGTCTCGTCTACACCAACATCGGTTACCAGCACCCCACCGTCGTCGCCGCGATCCAGGAACAGGCGGGCAAGCTCGCCACCTTCGCCCCCGCGTTCGCGATCGAGGCGCGCTCCGAGGCCGCGCGCCTCATCGCCGAGCGCACCCCCGGTGACCTGGACAAGATCTTCTTCACCAACGGCGGCGCCGAGGCCGTCGAGAACGCCGTCCGGATGGCCCGGCTGCACACCGGCCGCACGAAGGTGCTCGCCGCGTACCGCTCGTACCACGGCGCCACCTCCACCGCGATCAACCTGACCGGTGACCCGCGTCGTTGGCCGTCCGACAACGGCTCGGCGGGCGTCGTCCACTTCTGGGCGCCGTTCCTCTACCGCTCGCCGTTCTACGCCGAGACCGAGGCCGAGGAGTGCGCCCGCGCCCTCCAGCACCTGGAGGACACCCTCGCCTACGAGGGCGCCGCCAACGTCGCCGCGGTCATCCTGGAGACCATCCCCGGCACCGCGGGCATCATGACGCCGCCGCCCGGCTACCTCGCGGGCGTCCGGGAGATCTGCGACCGGTACGGCATCGTCTTCATCCTCGACGAGGTCATGGCCGGGTTCGGCCGCACCGGCAAGTGGTTCGCCTCCGAGCACTTCGACGTGGTGCCCGACCTGATCACCTTCGCCAAGGGCGTCAACTCCGGTTACGTACCGCTCGGCGGCGTCGCGATCTCCGCCGAGATCGCCGCGACCTTCGACACCCGCCCCTACCCGGGCGGACTGACGTACTCCGGTCACCCGCTGGCCTGCGCCGCCGCCGTCGCCACCATCCGGGTGATGGAGGACGAGAAGGTCGTCGAGAACGCCGCCCGCATCGGCGAGACGGTCCTCGGCCCCGGCCTGCGCGAACTCGCCGAGCGCCACCCGTCGGTCGGCGAGGTCCGCGGCCTCGGCGCGTTCTGGGCGCTGGACCTGGTCCGCGACAAGGAGACCCACGAACCGCTGGTCCCGTACAACGCGACGGGCGAGGCCAACGCGCCGATGGCGGCCTTCGGCGCGGCGGCCAAGAAGAACGGCCTGTGGCCCTTCATCAACATGAACCGCACCCATGCCGTACCCGCCTGCAACATCACCGAGGCCGAGGCGAAGGAGGGCCTCGCGGCCCTCGACGCGGCGCTCTCGGTGGCCGACGAGCACACTGCGTGACACGATGGCGTCCCTCCCCTCATCCCTCTCCCGCCCCTTCTGCCCGGATACGGGCAGCGCAGTCCTGGATTAAGGTGACCGCAGGCAAGAAGGACGGGGAGGGGCGCCATGGGCGCGAACGGAGCTGTGACCCGCAGCACGCTGCGGCAGCAGATCGCGGACGCGCTGCGTGACGAGGTGCTCGCCGGACGGCTCCAGCCGGGGCGGGAATTCACGGTCAAGCAGATCGCCGAGCAGTACGGGGTGTCCGCGACCCCCGTGCGCGAGGCGCTCTTCGACCTCGCCGCCCAGGGACTGCTGGAGACGGACCAGCACCGGGGCTTTCGGGTGCGGGAGTTCACCGTCGCCGACTACCGGTCCCTGGTCGAGGCCCGGAGCCTGGTCATCGACGGGGTGGTCCGCAGCGTCTACTTCGGCGCCGGGCTCCCGTCCGCGCCCCCGGTGGAGTACCCGGACTGCCTGGTCTCCGTGCGCCGCCGGGCCCAGGAGGCCGCACGGGCGGCCCGGGGCGGCGACCTGGACATCCTGATCGGCTACGACCTGCGGTTCTGGCGTGAGCTGGGCGCGTTCGTGGGCAACGCGTACATCAACGAGTTCCTGCACCGACTCCGCGTGCAGACCTGGGTGTTCGCGGTGCCGTACCTGCGCCACGACACCGGCGGCCGGGACGCGCTCTGGCACGGTCACGAGGACCTGGTCGCGGCGATCATGCTCGGTGACCCCGGCGCGGTGCGCGCGGTGCTGGACGGTTACCAGAACCACGCGCTGGGCTGGGCGGACCGGCTCGCGGCGGAAGGGCCGTAGGGCCACTGTGCGCGGCGCGCGCACCGCATTACGCTGTCCCGACCATCCCGAACATTCCGATGCGCACCCGTGGGAGAGCGAGACCTCGTGGCCTGTGACCTGTGGCTGGTCCCCCTCGTCGATGTGCTGTGCCACAGCCCCGACAACCCGTTCGCCGAAGAGATCGCCGTCTACGACAAGGCGTTGGGCGAGGCCGGACTCCCGTCCGTCCCGGTGTACGCCTACATGCCGGGCCTGACCGGAGACGTCGCCCCCGTCGCGGGCTTCGACTACGACGCGCTGCACTTCCTGCGCCGCGCCTTCCTCCTCCAGGTCAGCGGCCTCGCCGTCACCCCGGTCGGCGAACTGGGCAGTGACTACGAGCAGTTGCTGGAGATGTTCGAGGAGTCGGCCCGTCAGTCCCACCTGGTCTGGCACTACGACCACGCCGGGGCGTACGTCCCGGTGGACTTCGCCGCCCCGCTCACCGCCGACGAGCTGCTGGAGGGCGGCGGCCCGCTCGGCTCCTCGCACGGGCTGCTGCGGGAGCTGGAGTACGTCGCCCCGTCCCTCGGCATCGACCCGGCGAACCCGCCGGCCGCCCCGCTGCCGCCCGCCGCGCCGACCTCCCTGGAGGAGCCGGCCGCGCCGGTGCCGTACGACGACAGCCCGTTCGCCCGCGAGCGGCACGTCTGGCTGGGACTGCACGCGGCGGCGACCCGGAGCCTGGCCCAGGGGTCGATGATCGTCTTCGGCTAGGACGTGTGGCGGAAGCGGCGCCGTCCGCCCGACGGGCGGACGGGACGTTCGGTACACGCCCCAGGGGTGCCGGGCACCGCGACGCCGCAGGCACGGGTTCAGGCCCCTGAGGGCCTTGTGTGCTCCGGCCCGGAGTCAGCGGGGGGACTCCGGGGGGCGCTGGCGCGGCATGTTCGGCCGGGCCAGCGTCTGCAACGGGAACCGCCCCGGCAGCACCCCCGGGTCCGGCCGCGCGGTGCTCCCGGCGTTCGACGACAGGGCCTGCATCCCCATGGGCGCGGGCCCGGCGCGGAACTCCACCATCCAGTCCGCCGTCTCCGTGCGCACCAGCTCCGTGATGTCCTCCGAGAACCGCCGCAGCACCCCCAGGCACCGCTCGGCCGCCTCGCTGGCCGTCCCCTCGGCCGGCCCCAGCATCTCCCGTACGCACTCCGAAGCCCAGTCGAACTGGAGCACCTGGAGCCGTCGTTGCACGGCCTGGGCGGTGGCGAGATTCCTCATCCAGCCCGAGGTGAGGCCGAAGTACCGGTCGCAGGCCATGCACGCCGCGGCCAGCAGCAACGACAGGTAGCCCCAGCCCGCCGCCCCGCGCAGCGCCCCGGTCAGGTCGAGCAGCGGCAGCGCGGCGCCCGCGACCGCCCCGAGCGCGGTGCCCATCCGCAGGGTCCTGGCCGCACGGCGCTTGCGTACCCGGTCGCCCAGATACCACTCGGCGGTGCGCAGCGCGTCCGCCTCGACCCAGCGGTACACCTCGTCGAGGCGGTCGGAGGGCTCGCCCCAGTCGCCGGGCGGAAACGGCGCGGCGGTCAGATCGCGGCCCCGGCCCCGCTGCCCCCGGTCCTGTCCCGTGCGGTCCTGTTCCGTCCGGCCCCGCTCGCCCCGGCCCCGTTCCCGCCCCTGTCCGCCCCGGCCTGGTGAGCCGGAGCCCGGGTCGGGCTCGTTGCGGGGCGGCCCCTCGGGCTGCATCTCCGGCTGGCTCACCGGGTACTCCTCTGCGTAGCGACGCCTGACGTGGCGATGGGCGAGACGGCGGGGTGCTCACTGCTCTCCGGCGTGGCCGACAGTACCGTTCGAGTAACTTTGCGTGACGACGGATACGCCCGGGTGTCCTGATGTGTGTGCCCTTCCTACCGCCGAATGGTGGGCCATGGGGTAGATAACGCGTTATTCCCGGTTGTGCGGGGCCTGTGATCAGGTATATGAGCGGGGCAAGGGCTGCCTGAATCTCACTCGAAAGAGTTGCGCGTGAGTGAGTGGGGCGCGTTGTCCGGGGAGCACGTAGGCTCGGCATACCGAAACTTTTTGTCGTCGAATTGCCAGGAGTGACCGTGATTCCCGGTGGCGGGCAGCCCAATATGCAGCAGCTGCTGCAGCAGGCCCAGAAGATGCAGCAGGACCTCGCCGCGGCCCAGGAGGAGCTGGCCAGGACCGAGGTCGACGGCCAGGCGGGCGGCGGTCTCGTGAAGGCCACCGTCACCGGCTCCGGGGAGCTCCGCAACCTGGTGATCGACCCGAAGGCGGTCGACCCCGAGGACACCGAGACGCTCGCGGACCTCGTCGTCGCCGCGGTCCAGGCGGCGAACGAGAACGCGCAGGCGCTCCAGCAGCAGAAGCTGGGCCCGCTGGCCCAGGGCCTGGGCGGCATGCCCGGTCTCCCCTTCTGATCCCGGACACCCTGGTCCCGACAGCAGCACACCGCAGGTAGGAAAGGAAGGCGTTCCCGTTGTACGAAGGCGTGGTTCAGGACCTCATCGACGAGCTGGGCAGGCTGCCCGGTGTCGGTCCCAAGAGCGCGCAGCGGATCGCCTTCCACATCCTCCAGGCCGAGCCGACCGATGTGCGCCGGCTCGCCCACGCGCTGCTGGAGGTCAAGGACAAGGTGCGGTTCTGCTCGGTCTGCGGCAACGTCGCGCAGCAGGAGCAGTGCAACATCTGCCGGGACGCGCGCCGCGACCTCTCGGTGATCTGCGTGGTCGAGGAGCCCAAGGACGTCGTCGCGATCGAGCGGACCCGCGAGTTCCGCGGCCGTTATCACGTGCTGGGCGGTGCGATCAGCCCGATCGAGGGCGTCGGCCCGGACGATCTGCGCATCCGCGAGCTGCTGGCCCGCCTCGCCGACGGGGCGGTCACGGAGCTGATCCTGGCCACCGATCCCAACCTGGAGGGCGAGGCGACCGCGACGTACCTCGCCCGGATGATCAAGCCCATGGGGCTGCGGGTCACCAGGCTGGCCAGCGGTCTGCCGGTCGGCGGCGACCTGGAGTACGCGGACGAGGTGACTCTGGGCCGCGCCTTCGAGGGGAGGCGCCTGCTCGATGTCTGACGTCGCCGGGGTGTCCGGTGCCGTGCCCGTCCCCGTGTCCGGGTCCGGGTCCGTCGCCGGGGCCGTTGCGTCCTTCAGTGTTCTTCCGGCGGCCGTTCACACGATCGGTCCCGCGACTCACAGCAGCTTTACGTTCAGCGACGCTATGTTCTACTCACCGTTTGTGACCGTGCCCCGCGGGAGGTCCCCTCGATGTCCGACGCCACGCTGAACTCCGTCACGCAGGACCCGGACGACTTCGCCGTCCAGATCGCCGACCAGATCAAGACGTTCATCGTCGCGGTCACGGAGGTGTCCAAGGTCGAGGAGCCCGAGGAAGCCGTCCCCGTACTGCTGCTCCAGGTCTCCCAGCTGCTGCTCGCGGGCGGCAGGCTCGGCGCGTACGAGGACATCGTCCCCGACGAGCGCTACGAACCGGACCTGGGCGCGGAGCCGGACGCGGACGGGCTGCGCGAGCGGTTCGCCGCCCTGCTGGAGCCGATCGACGTCTACTCCGAGGTCTTCGACCCGTACGAGCCCCGCAAGGCCCCGGTCCCGGCCCGGATCTCGGACGACCTCGCCGACCTGGTCACCGACCTGCGCCATGGCCTGGCCCACTACGAGGAGGACCGCACCACCGAGGCCCTGTGGTGGTGGCAGTTCTCCTACTTCTCCAACTGGGGCGCCACCGCCTCCGCCACGCTGCGCGCCCTCCAGTCCCTGATCGCCCACATCCGCCTCAACCAGCCCCTCCAGGAGCTGGACGGCCTGGACACCGACTCCGAGACCATCGACGACGTGCTGGCCGAGGAGGCGGGCCGTGTCATGGCCGAGGAGATCGCGGGCCCGCTGGGGCTGCGCCCGGTGCAGTAGCGGCAGCGCCGTGGCGGACGGGCGCCCCGACGACACGCCGATGATCACGTGTTGAGCAGGACATCTCACCATGTGGTATCGCCGGGGCGTTTCCGGGTCGCTCGTTAGACTGGGGCGACCGCAGTAATGGACTGAGCGAGGAGCGCACGTGGGCCTTGTCGTGCAGAAGTACGGAGGCTCCTCCGTAGCCGATGCCGAGGGCATCAAGCGCGTCGCCAAGCGAATCGTCGATGCCAAGAAGAACGGCAACCAGGTGGTTGTCGTGGTGTCCGCGATGGGCGACACGACGGACGAGTTGATCGATCTCGCCGAGCAGGTTTCCCCGATCCCTGCCGGGCGTGAGTTCGACATGCTGCTGACCGCCGGGGAGCGGATCTCCATGGCCCTGCTGGCGATGGCGATCAAAAACCTGGGCCACGAGGCCCAGTCGTTCACGGGCAGCCAGGCAGGCGTCATCACCGACTCGGTCCACAACAAGGCGCGCATCATCGATGTGACGCCGGGCCGTATCCGTACGGCGCTCGACGAGGGGAACATCGCGATCGTCGCGGGGTTCCAGGGCGTGTCCCAGGACAAGAAGGACATCACCACCCTCGGGCGCGGCGGGTCCGACACCACCGCCGTCGCCCTCGCGGCAGCGCTGGACGCCGAGGTCTGCGAGATCTACACCGATGTGGACGGCGTCTTCACCGCCGACCCGCGGGTCGTGAAGAAGGCCCGGAAGATCGACTGGATCTCCTTCGAGGACATGCTGGAGCTGGCCGCGTCCGGTTCCAAGGTGCTGCTGCACCGGTGCGTGGAGTACGCACGCCGCTACAACATCCCGATCCACGTCCGCTCGTCCTTCTCCGGACTGCGCGGCACCTGGGTCAGCAACGAGCCGCAAGGGGACCAGAAGGTGGAGCACGCGATCATCTCCGGAGTCGCCCATGACGTCTCCGAGGCCAAGATCACCGTCGTCGGGGTACCGGACAAGCCGGGCGAGGCCGCGGCGATCTTCCGCACCATCGCGAACGCGGAGGTCAACATCGACATGGTGGTGCAGAACGTCTCCGCCGCGGCGACGGGTCTGACCGACATCTCGTTCACCCTGCCCAAGGCCGAGGGCCGCAAGGCCATCGACGCCCTGGAGCGCAACCGCGGCACCATCGGTTTCGAGTCCCTGCGCTACGACGACCAGATCGCGAAGATCTCGCTGGTCGGCGCGGGTATGAAGACCAACCCGGGGGTCACCGCGGGCTTCTTCGAGGCGCTGTCGGACGCCGGGGTCAACATCGAGCTGATCTCGACCTCCGAGATCCGTATCTCGGTCGTCACCCGTGCCGACGACGTCAACGAGGCCGTGCGCGCCGTGCACACCGCCTTCGGGCTGGACAGCGACTCCGACGAAGCCGTCGTCTACGGAGGCACCGGCCGATGACCGCCCGCCGCCCCTCGCTCGCGGTCGTCGGCGCGACCGGGGCGATCGGCGGCGTCATGCTCCAGATCCTTTCGCAGCACGCGGACGTCTGGGGCGAAGTGAGGCTGGTCGCCTCGTCGCGTTCGGCCGGTCGCAAACTGGTCGTGCGCGGCGAGGAGAGCGAGGTCCTCGAACTCACCGAGGACGTCTTCGACGGCGTGGACGTGGCGCTGTTCCTGGTGCCCGACGAGGTCTCCGCGCGGTGGGCGCCGATCGCCGCCACCAAGGGCGCGGTCGTCGTGGACGACTCCGCCGCGTTCCGGCTGGATCCCGACGTTCCCCTGGTCGTCCCCGAGATCAACCCGCACGCTGTGCGGATCAGGCCACGCGGCATCGTCGCGAGCCCGAACTGCACCACGCTCGCGCTGATCGTCGCGGTCGGCGCGCTGCACGCCGAGTTCGGGGTGCGGGAGCTGGTCGTCTCCTCGTACCAGGCGGTGAGCGGGGCCGGCCGGGACGGCGTCGCGGCGCTGCGTGAACAGCTGTCGCTCGTCGCGGGTACGGAGCTGGGCACGACGCCGGGTGACGTGCGCCGGGTCCTGGGCGACGCGGAGACCGGGCCCTTCGCCGCGCCCGTCGCGCTCAACGTGGTGCCCTGGGCCGGGACGGAAGCCGGGGACGGCTGGTCCTCGGAGGAGCTCGCGATCCGTGAGGAGTGCCGCAAGGTCCTCGACCTGCCGGGCCTGCGGATCGCGGCGACCTGTGTGTACGTACCCGTCGTCGCGACGCACTCGATGTCCGTGCACGCCCGGTTCGAGAACGAGATCGCGGTCGACCGGGCGCACGAGATCCTGGCGACGGCGCCGGGCGTGGTGCTGTACGACAATCCGGCGACGGGCGACTTCCCGACCCCGTCCGACGTCGTCGGCACCGACCCGACCTGGGTCGGAAGAGTGCGCAGGTCACTGGATGATCCGCGAGGTCTGGAGCTGTTCGTGTGCGGCGACAACCTCCGCAAGGGGGCGGCTTTGAACGTGGCCCAGATCGCCGAATCGGTGGCCGCGGAATTTCCCCGGTCCTGATCGAACCGCTTTTGTATGGTCTGTGAACACTCTGTGAGTAAGTTGAAACTCTCAACCTCTTGAGCTCGGGTGTCGCGGTATCCGACGATGACTTTCGGCCTGCTGCAACCACTGGCCCGGGAAGGTGCGTCTCTGTCGTCACCTCTGGCGCGGCGGGGCGCACATTCGGGGCATCCGGGGTCTTCGGGGAAGAGCAGGTACGTATGAGGGCATGTCGCACAGCGGCGAACGCGGTGCCGCGCGCGTACAACCCTGACGGGGGGAAATGTGTCCAACTGGCGTGGCAGAGGTTCTCGATATCACAGTGGTGGGCCCGTTGCGCGGCGCTTCAGTGCGTCCGCTCCGGCGGCCCCGCGCGCCCGGCGGCATGCCGGTGATCGCGCCCATGCCCGCGGCCCGCTCCACCCGGCTCCCCTCACAGCGCGAGGGTGCTGAGGAGGGCGTGGCTGCCGGAACCACGGTCGACCATCTCACCGAGACCTACAGAGCCCACTACCGGTCGCTGCTGGGCCTCGCCGCCCTGCTCCTGGACGACACGGCCTCCTGCGAGGACGTGGTGCAGGAGGCGTTCATCCGGGTGCACTCGGCGCGCAACCGGGTGCGCGACCCGGAGAAGACGCTCGCGTACCTGCGCCAGACCGTCGTCAACCTCTCGCGCTCCGCGCTGCGCCGCCGCATCCTTGGGCTGAAGCTGCTCTCCAAGCCCATGCCGGACATGGCGAGCGCGGAGGAGGGCGCGTACGACCAGTTGGAGCGGGACGCGCTGATCAAGGCGATGCGGGGGCTGCAACGACGCCAGCGGGAGGTGCTGGTGCTGCGATACTTCGCGGACATGACGGAGGTTCAGGTGGCCGAGACGCTGGGGATATCCCTGGGCTCGGTCAAGGCCTACGGCTCCCGCGGGATCGCCGCGCTGCGTGTCGTGATGGAGGCGCAGGGATGAGCCGCCGCGCATCCGGGAACGGCCCCGGCCACGAGCAGGAACGCGAGAGCGGCCCCGACCACGAGATCGGACGCGAGCACGGGCCGGGGAACGGACCCGAGGCGGGCCGCCCCGCCGACTCCGGCGTGACCGCCGGGCCGGACGCGGCAGCTGAGCCCGGTGTGGCTGCCGGGCCGGACGCGGCAGCTGGGCCTGGTGTAACTGCCGGGCCGGAAGCGACAGCTGAGTCCGGTGTGACTGCTGAACGCGAAGTTCTGAGTGACCTGAGTGACCTGGGTGACCTGAGCGATCCGCGGGATCTGAGGGACCTGCGCGACCTGCGGAAGGTACGGGACCTGCGCGGGCTCTTCGGACCGGGCCCGGACGGCGACCCGGAGGCCGAGAACGGGGGCGCGGACCTCGACGAGGTCGCGCTGCGCCGCATGCTGCACGGCGCGGTCAAGGACCTCAAGCCCGTCGACGGCACGCTCGACCACCTCAAGCGCGCGGTTCCCGCCCGGCGGGCCAAGCGGCGGCAGGCCGTCGTCGGCATGGCCGCGGCGGCGCTGCTCATCGGCACCGCGGTTCCCGCCCTCGTTCACGTCGCGAACTCGGACGGGGCCAACGCCGCCAACCCCGCGATAGCCGGGCACGGTGAACAGGCGCAGGGCGGCAACGGCGCCGACGACGGTGCCGGGTCCGACGGCCGGCACACCAACGGCAGCACCGACGGGCAGGGCGACGGAGACCCGGACCGGCCCGCGAGCAGCAGCGACCCGGCAGACAACGGCGGCCCGGACGGTGACGGGGGAGCGTCCGGCGGCGCCGCCGACCCGAGCGGCCCCTTGGCGGACTCCCTGCCGAACTGCGATCCGGGGCAGCTCGGTGTGCTCTCGGCCGAGACCGGCGCGGCCGGGGCCGACGGCACGGTCTACGGCACCTTCAGGATCTCCAATGTCTCCGGCACGGAGTGCTCGGTGAGCACCGGCGGCAGCGTGGGTTTCCAGGCGATCGGCGCGGCCGACCCGAACAGGATCGCGGTCGTCCAGCACACCGCGGGGGACGCGGCGTCCGGGCTGCCCGACCCCTCGCAGGAGCAGCGGGCGGTGCTGCTGAAGCCGTCGATGTCGTACGAGGTGAAGTTCGCCTGGGTGCCGAAGGAAAGCTGTCCGGCCACCGGAAGCTCACCGAGCCCGACACCGACCGAGGACGCGGGCGGGGCGAGCGGTGCCGCGGCCGGTGCGGGCGGCGGCGACGGGAACTCGGCCTCCGCCCAGCTGGGCAGCGAGGACGGCGGTGGCAGCGGTACGCAGGACGGCAGTGTCGCCGTGACGCACACTCCGGAGGCCGGGGCGCCGGTCGCGCAGGCGAAGATCCCCAACGCGTGCTCCGGCACGATCTACCGGACCGGGGTGCTGGCTCCGGCATCCTGACCACGTACGCGGCGCACGCACCGCGTACGTGCCCTCAGACCGCCCCGGACGAGGTCCCCGCGGCTTCGGTGCCCCTGGCCTTCCCGGTGCCCTCGGCTTCGCCGGTCTCTTCGGCGTTCCCGGCTTCCGGCCCTGGCCCCGCTGCCGGTTCCGCTGCCGCGACCAGACCCAGTTGCTCGTCGCGCGCCGCTTCGGCCTCGCGGCGGACCAGCCGGAACCACATGAAGAGCACGAACCCGGCGAAGACGAACCACTCGCCGGTGTAGCCGAGGTTCTGGAACGCCTTCAGGTCGAGCCCGGTGCCCTGTGCGGCCGCCGCCGGTACGGGGCGCAGCGCCCCGGCCTTCTCCGCCGCTCCGGTCCCCGGGCCCCCCGTGTCCTGGACCGTCACCCACGCGTCGTAGACGTCGTACGGGACGAGGTTGACCAGGGACGCGGCACTGATGATGCCCAGCTGGCCGTCGGGCAGCCCGCCCCTCGCGCTGACCCCCTGGGTGCTCGCGGTCTCGGACGCCTGGAGGTCGCCGGTCACCGTGACCGTGCCGGTCGGCGCGGTGGGCACGGTGGTCCGGCCGGGCTCGCCCGGCAGCCAGCCGCGCACCACCGGCAACGCCTTGCCGTTGTCCGTGCGGAGCATGTTCAGGACGTAGAAGCCGGCCTTCTCGTCCAGCTTCCGTCCGGGCACCAGGAACTGGTCGGCATAGCGGCCGGTGGCGGTGGCGGGACGGCCGGAGGTCACCGTGCTCACGGGCAGCAGCTCGTCGAGCGGCTTGACGGGTCGCGTGCCCGGGGCGGGCTGCTTCTTGGCCGCTTCGTGCGTCTGCACGCGGTCCTCGAAGCGGCCGAGCTGCCAGGTGCCCATGAACACGCAGAACGGGATGGCCAGCACGACGAAGAGGTTGATCCCCCACCATCGCGGGGTCAGCAGGAACCGGTACACCCCTCCACGGTACGGTCCCCGCTCCGCCCGCCCGGAGCGGGGTGCCGCCCGCGCGTCCCCACGGCCGTGCGCCCGGCCCCGCGCACCCGGCGTCCGGTCCCTACGCGCCGGACAGGTCCGCCGCTCCGCCCAGGTGGCGCAGGGCGAATTCCAGCTCCAGGCGGACCTGTTTGATCCGCTCCTCCACGACGAGCGAACCGTGCCCCGCGTCGTACCGGTACACCTCGTGCACGGCGTCCCGTCCCTTCAACCGGTCCACGTAGTTCTCGATCTGGCGGATCGGGCAGCGCGGGTCGTTCACGCCCGCCGAGATGTAGACCGGCGCCCGGACCGCGTCGACGTACGTCAGCGGGGACGAGGCCTCGAAGCGCTCGGGCACCTCCTCCGGCGTACCCCCCAGCAGTGTGCGGTCCATCGCCTTCAGATCCTCCATCTCGTCGTGGTACGCCGTGACGTAGTCGGCGACCGGGACCGCCGCCAGGCCGACGGCCCAGTGCTCCGGCTGTGTACCGAGACCGAGCAGGGTCAGATAGCCGCCCCAGGAGCCGCCGGACAGCACCAGCCGCGCCGGGTCCGCGAGGCCGGATTCCACCGCCCACTCCCGGACCGCGGCCACGTCCTCCAGCTCGATCAGACCGATCCGGTGCTTCAGCGCGTCCGTCCAGGCGCGGCCGTACCCGGTCGAGCCGCGGTAGTTGACCCGGATCACCGCGTAGCCGTGGTCGACCCAGGCGGCGGGGCCGGAGGCGAAGGCGTCACTGTCGTGCCAGGTCGGGCCGCCGTGCAGCTCGAACACGGTGGGGAAGGGCCCCTGGGCCGGGGCGGCGGGCCGCTGCACGAGCGCGTGGATCCGGCCGCCGGGCCCGTCCACCCACACGTCCTCCACCGGCACCGACTCCGGAGCCTTCGGGCCGGGCGGATCGAGCACCACCGCCCCCGAGGTGGACCGGATGACCGGCGGCTGCGCGGCCGACGACCACAGGTACTCCACCGTGCCGTCCGGCCGGGCCGTGGCTCCCGACACCGAACCGGGGGGCGTTTCGACCCGGACGGGGCCGCCGTCCGCCCCCGGCTCGTACCGCCACAGGTCGCTGCGGGCCTCGAAGGCGTGCACGACCAGCAGCGCGGACGCGTCCGGATACCACTCGGCGACCACGTCACCGGGCAGGCCGACCGAGAGCTCCGTCTCCTCGCCCGTCGTCGGATCCCAGATCATCGGCTCCCAGCGGCCCCGGCGCTGGTGCCCGACCAGCAGCCGGGTGTCCCCGGCCACGGGCGCGAAGCCCAGCACGTTCAGGCCCAGCTCCTTCGTACCGCCCTCGGTGTCGTCCAGCTCGGCGACCGTCGTCCCGTCCAGCCGGACCACCCGCAGCGCGGAGTGCATCGCGTCGCCGTGCTCGGTGTGCTCCAGGGCGATCAGCGTCCCGTCATGGCTGAGGTCGCCGACGCCCGCCGACTCGCGGTGACGGTAGATCTCCACCGGCGGCTCCCCGGGCCGCACCACATGGACCGTCGTCCCGTCCTCGTCGGTCGAGCGGCCGATCACCGTCGTGCCGTCCCGGCCGATGGCGAGACCGGCCGGATACGCGGGACCGAGACCGGGCGTCGCCGGCTCGCCGACCGGGGCACCGGCCCCTTCGCCGCCGTGGAACGGCCGGCGCATCCACACCCCGAACTCGTCCCCGTCAGTGTCCTCGAACCACCAGATCGACTCCCCGTCCGGCGTCAGTGCCCCGTCCGTCGTGCCGTTGGGCCGGTCGGTCACCTGGCGCTGCTCGCCGGTGGCGCGGTCCCACGCGTACAGCTCGTACGTGCCCGTCGCGTTGGACACGAACAGCGCGCGGTCGGGGGCGTCCTCCGCCCAGTCGGGCAACGACACCCGCGGTGCCCGGAAGCGCTGCTCCCACGTCGGCGCGGAAGCGGCGGCCGGGGCGGAGCCGTTGGCCGGGGTGGGGCCGTCGGCAGGGGCGGAAGCGGGGGTCGTCGAGCCAGTGGTCTCAGTCATGCCCCCATTCTGCGCGGGAACGCCGACAATTCGTTCGCCTCGCCCCCAGCCTGTGGATAACCTCCGGGCATGCATCTACCGACGCCTGCCGACTGGCACGAGGCGAACCGCGCGCACTGGGACGAACGAGTCCCCATCCACGCCGGGAGCGAGTTCTACGATCTCGCCTCCTTCCGCGCGGGCAAGGAGGCCCTGCGCGATTTCGAGCTCGCCGAGGTGGGTGACGTCACCGGCAGATCGCTGCTGCACCTCCAGTGCCACATCGGGGTCGACACCCTCTCCTGGGCCCGGCACGGCGCCGCTCAGGTCGTCGGCCTGGACTTCTCCGAACCGGCCGTCGAGACGGCGCGCTCCCTCGCCCGCGAGCTGGGGTTCTCCCAGGACCGGGCGGCCTTCGTCGCGGCCGACGTCCACGACGCCGCGCAGGCCGTCCCCGACTCCTCGTACGACATCGTCTACACCGGCATCGGCGCGTTGAACTGGCTGCCCGACATCGGCCGCTGGGCCGAGACCGCCGCCTCGCTCGTGGCGCCGGGCGGCTTCCTCTACCTCGCCGAGTTCCACCCGATGACGGACAGTCTGGACGACGAGACCGGGACGAAGGTCGCGTACGACTACTTCAGCCGTGACGCCTGGGTGGACGAGACGCCGGGCACGTACGCCGACTTCGACGCGCCCACCGTCCACAACCGCAGCGTCGAGTGGACGCACCCCATCGGCGAGGTGGTCTCGGCGCTGGCCGCGACCGGGCTCCGGATCGAGTTCCTGCACGAGCACGACGCCTCGCTCTTCGCCCGCTTCCCCACGCTGGAGCGGCAGGACGACGGCTTCTACCGCTTCCCCGCCGACCGACCGCGCATCCCGCTGATGTACTCCATCAAGGCCTCCCGGGCCGCCGGTTCCTGAACGCGGGCCGACTGTCAGTGCCGGGGTCCACACTCGGAACCATGACGACGACTGCCGATCTGCGCGCCGCGGTGGAGACGTACTGGAGCGCGGCCGAAGCCCGCGACTGGGAGGCCCTCGCCGCCACACTGGCGGACGACGTGCTGTACGAGCTGCCGCAGGCCCGCGAGCGGGTGCGCGGGAAGGAGCGGTATCTCCGGTTCAGCCAGGCGTTCCCAGGGGCCTGGAGCGTGCGCGTCGAACGTGTGGTGGCCGACGCCGGGACGCGACGGGCCGCCGTCCGCACCCGCTTCATCATGAACGCGGCAGGCTCCGGGGCGCCCGGACGGCCCGAGGCGCCCAGGAGATCCGCGGCGGGTTCCGGGGCGTGCGAGACGCCCGGGGAACTGCTGACGCTGCACTTCTTCGCGTTCGACGAGGCAGGGCGGATCACCGGGATCACCGACTTCCGGTCCGGGCCGTACGAGCCCCCGGCAGGCCGGGAGCACCTGGCCGAGCGGTGCTGAGTCCGTGCCCGCCCCGCCGCCCGGTGAACAGCGGTGCGGCGGGCCTCAGGGGTGAGCCCCCGAGTCCCGCCGCACCGCTGCGCCTCTTTCGTCCGCGTCCTACGCGGCCGAGCGGAGGGCCGGCAGGTAACCGCCCGACTGACCGGCGGCCTTGGGGTGGTACGAGTTGTAGACCGGCAGCGTCACGCTGTTGAGCCATGCGTCGCCGGAGCACAGTTCGTGGCCGGTGAATTCGTCGACCACGCTGGAGAAGGTGAACCCGGCGTTGGCGGCCTGCTTGGCGATGACCCCGTTCAGGACGTCCGACGCGTTGTTGATGGCCGACCGTTCCTTCTCGGTCAGGCCCGCGATGCAGCTGCCGCTCAGCTGGTAGAAGCGGGGGTAGCCCAGCACCACCACCTGGGCCTGCGGCGCGCGCGAGCGGATCGATCCGTAGAGCGAACTGAGTCCGGAAGGAAGCGAGTTCTGCATCTGGGAGACGGCCGTGGAGACGCTGCTGAGACAGGCGGCCTCGCCGGACAGCACACAGTCCTGCATGACACTGGCGAAGCCGACGTCGTTGCCGCCCGCGGTGACGCTGACCAGTCCGGTGGACGAGCTGAGCGACCCCAGCTGGGTCGAGGCCACCGAGCTGGTCGTGGCACCCGAACAGGCCACGAAGGCGAAGGAGGAGGGCGAGTTGGCGGCGGCCCAGAGGTAGGGGTAGGCCTTGGTGCTGCGGCGGCAGTCACCGCTGTCCGACAGGTAGCTTCCGGCGCCTACGCCGGAGGAGTACGAGTCGCCGAGGGCGACATAGCCGCCAGCGGCCGAGGCGGTCGCCGAAGCGGGCTGGGCAACGCCCAGAGCGGCTGCGGCGGCGAGAACCAGAGTGGATGCGGACGCCCAGAATCTCCGTACTGACATGGCTGTCAGCCCTCCGAAATGTGGGGGGTGGGTGGGGGGTTGATTGAGCGCCACGTTTCTAGCAGCTATCAGTACCGGCCGGTAATAGCTGCGAAAGAACTAGTCTGATATGCCCGAATGATCGTTCGAGTGTCATAGCTCCGCGCGTAGATAAACCCCCGTCCGAGCCTCGGACGGGGGTGGTGCGGTGGTGCGCGGGTCTAGGGGTTCACCACGCAGAACCGCCCTCCGCGGCGGCACCCGGAGGGGGTGCCGCCGCGGAGGGCGGTTGTTGTGACGGGTTGGCGGACGGGAGGGTCAGTTGTGGCCGAACCTCCGCTGCTTCCGGTGGGAGACCTGCTCCGAGATCGCGTGCACCGTCTCCTGTGCGGATGTGGGCCGCGGCTGCTCCTTCGTCTCCTTCGACTCCGGAGCGGCGCTGCGTTCGTGGCCGCCGGTGCGGGCACCGCGATTCTGTCGAGTCTGCTTCTTGCCCACGATCGTGCCTCCTGTTGCGGCTTTCGGACGATGGGCCATGACCAGACTCGCACGCGGTGACGAAAGGTGCATTCCGGGTGGTATTCGCCGAGTGCGACTCCTTCCGGATCACGCCTCCGGGCGGCGGATCAGCGCCTGGGCCAGCACCAGCACGCTCAGCCCGAACATCAGCACCCCCAGCGGTACGTGGACCGAGGGCACATCCGCGATACCCAGCACCACCTGCACCGACGCGAGGACGAGGAAGCCGGACGCGTACAGGATCGAGCGGGGCGAACCGCCGCCCGGCCGCCAGGCGAGGACGGCCGCGAGCACGTAGAGCATCGACGCCCCGTACATCACCCGCGCGCCGACGTCGTGCAGCGTCCCGCCGTAGGACGTGGACAGCAGCAGCCCGGCCGTGACCGCCTGGAAGAAGACCGTCAGGGTCTGCAGGGCTGTCGCGACCCGCACGAACGTGACCCGGCCGCCCGCCGCCGCGTCCGTGCCCGCTTCCGCCGTACCCGGTACTGCCGTCGTCCGTATGGTCATGGCACGTTCCCCTCTTCTGCCTCGCGGCGGTGGGTCAGTAATCTCTCGGTGATTCGACGAAGCAGCCCCACGAAATGTGAGGCGGCGACGGGGGGCGGTCATGGTCATGAGCACATCGTTGGACCCGGACCCGGGGGCGATGGACGCCGAGCGGCGCCGGCTGATCAACCTGGCCTACCGGCTCCTCGGCTCACTGGCCGAGGCGGAGGACGCCGTACAGGAGACCTACGCCCGCTGGTACGCCATGCCGCCGCGGCGACGGGAAGCCGTCGAATCGCCCGCCGCCTGGCTGACGACGGTGGCGGGCCGCGTCTGCCTGGACGTGCTCGGCTCGGCGCGGGTCCGGCGCGAGGCATACGTCGGCGCGTGGATCCCCGACCCGCTGCCCGACCGCACGGAATGGTCCCGCGGACGGCCGGTGGGCGGGGGTTCTGAGGCGGCCGACCCCGCCGACCAGGTCACCCTGGACGAATCGGTGGACATGGCCTTCCTCGTCGTACTGGAGTCGATGACACCCGCCGAGCGCGTGGCGTTCGTCCTGCACGACGTCTTCCGGTACAGCTTCACGGAGATCGCCGGGATCGTGGACCGCACGCCCGCGGCCTGCCGGCAGCTGGCCTCGTCAGCACGCCGCCGGGCGGGGGCCGGGCAGCCGCGGCCCGCGGCCGTTCCGGCGGCGGGCCAGGCCGGACTGGTACGGGACTTCAAGGAGGCGTGGGAGGCCAAGGACATCAGGGCGCTGGTCGGGCTGCTCGACCCCGACGCCGAGCTGACCGCCGACGGTGGCGGTCTGGTCAGCACCGTTCTCCGGCCGGTCGCGGGCAGTGAGCGCATCGCCCAGTACCTGATCCACATCGCCGACAGGGCCCCGGGGCTGAGGCTGCTGGAACGGTCGGTCAACGGCCGTCCCGGCCTGGTCGCCCAGCACACCGGCGTCACCGTGACCGTTGCGGCATTCCACCTCAGCGGCGACCGCATCACCCGCATCTGGGCCATCCGCAACCCGGAGAAGCTAGGCCCCTGGACGGAGCCCGCTTCGGGCTGAACGCCGCGCCGGGCGTCAGCGGCCGGCTTGCCCGCAGGTCACCGGATTCCGGGGCGACTCCCTGAAGACCGCCCAGGTCTTCGGGGTCTCGGAGACCCAGACCGCCACCAGCTCCGGGTACGTGTCCGCCCAGTGGCTGTACCTCCACAAGGCCATGTTCTCGGCCGAGGGCGAGATCTCCCTCATGGCGTCGTTGAGATGCCGGTGGTCCAGGGTGTCGTCGAGCCACGGTCCGAACGCGTCGAGGTCACCGTGGTCGCGGACGAACCCGGCCTCGGTGAGGTCCTCGGGGCGGGCCGACAACTCCATCACGACGACGTAGTGGTGGCCGCGCAGGCGGGCGCACTTGTGCCAGGACGGCAGCTTTTCCCGAACGTGGCTGGCGGAGAAGTGGAATTCCTTGCTGATGATCAGCATTCCGGCCGTGCCGAACCCCGGGCGTCCGAGCGGCGTTCCGTTCGCACGAGGCATGTGCGACATATGGGGCATGGCGGGCGCGCCGGACGAACGCACCGAGCAGCGAGGTCTTCCCCCTCCCGGACACGCCCCCGGCCAGCAGCGCGCCCCCGCGCCCCTGGCTGGGGGGCCACACCAGGGAATGAGCTCTGTCATGGGTTCGACACGATCGACGCATACGGTCTGCGCGCCGGTCCCCGTTACGTTCTTCCGCTCACGGCCAGTCGGCGACATCCGTCACTCGTTGCACTCAGTCGCCCACAGCAGAACACCCATGGCCAGGGCGGCGAGCATGTGATCACGCCATCCCGGCGCGGACCTGGCCCTCCGCTCCCGGAAAACGCTGAGGGCCTGATTCGATTTCTCGAATCAGGCCCTCAGCGTCTTTATTCTGTCGGGGTGGCGGGATTTGAACCCACGACCTCTTCGTCCCGAACGAAGCGCGCTGCCAAGCTGCGCTACACCCCGATCGTCGCTGGTCTCCCGGCGACATCGATTACTTTAGCCCACCCGCGCCCACAGACGAAATCCGGTTTCTGCGGGGCCGGGCGGGGAAAGGGGCGGGTGGCTCAGTCCTGGGCCGTCAGGGTCAGGAGCGTCGCCTCCGGGGGGCAGGCGAAACGGACCGGGGTGTACCGGTTGGTGCCGCAGCCCGCGGAGACGTGGAGGTAGGCGCGGCGGCCGTCGACGGAGTGGGTGGAGAGGCCCTTGACCCGGTCCGTGTCCAGGTCGCAGTTGGTGACCAGAGCTCCGTAGAACGGGATGCAGAGCTGGCCGCCGTGGGTGTGGCCGGCCAGGATCAGCGGGTAGCCGTCCATGGTGAAGGCGTCCAGGGAGCGCAGGTACGGGGCGTGGACGACGCCGATGGAGAGGTCGGCGCCGGTTTCCGGGCCGCCCGCCACCTCCGCGTATCGGTCGCGCTTGATGTGCGGGTCGTCCAGGCCGGTGAAGGCGAGCTCCATGCCGTCGATCTTGAGGCGGCCGCGGGTGTTGGACAGGCCCAGCCAGCCCGCCTCGTCGAAGGCGTCGCGCATCGGCTCCCACGGGTTGTGGACGACGCCGACCGCGGGCGCGTTCCCGTTGAGACCGTGCTTGCCGCGGGCCTTCTCCACCAGGTAGCGGGCGGGGTTGCGGAGCTTGGGGCCGTAGTAGTCGTTGGAGCCGAAGACGTACACCCCCGGGAACTCCATCAGCGGGCCGAGCGCGTCGAGCAGCTCGGGCACGGCTTCGGGGTCGGAGAGGTTGTCGCCGGTGTTCACGACGAAGTCCGGACGCAGGCCTGCCAGCGACTGCAGCCAGGCGCGCTTCTTGCGCTGACCGCTCACCATGTGGATGTCGGAGACCTGGAGCACGCGCAACGGGCGGGCCCCGTGCGGCAGTACGGGGATGGTGACCCGTCGCAGACGGAACGAGCGTGCCTCGAATCCGGCGGCGTAGGCGAGACCGGCCGCGCCGATCGCCGCGCCGACTGCCGTGACTTTCAGGGGGACTCCGTAGCGTGCGCGCATGCGCCCATCGTCGCAGACACCATGCTGCCAGCGGAAAACGTGCGGGCGCGGGCTGCCCCGTACCTGTCACAATCAGCACATGACCACGCTCAAGTCGCAGCTCAAGGAAGACCTCACTACGGCCATGAAGGCGCGGGACGAGCTGACCTCGTCCACGCTCCGGCTGACCCTCACGGCCATCACGAAGGAGGAGGTCAGCGGCACGACGGCCCGCGAGCTCTCCGACGATGAGGTGCAGAAGGTGATCGCCAAGGAGGCGAAGAAGCGCCGCGAGGCGGCCGAGGCCTTCGCGCAGGGCGGCCGGGCCGAGCAGGCCGAGCGGGAGAAGGCGGAGGGCGCGATCCTCGATGCCTACCTGCCGAAGCAGCTGAGCGACGACGAGCTGGGAGCGGTCGTGGCGGCTGCCGTCGAGGAGGCCAGGGCCGCCGGGGCGGAGGGGCCGCGTGCGATGGGCGCCGTCATGAAGATCGTGAACCCGAAGGTGGCCGGGCGCGCGGACGGCGGCCGGGTGGCCGCCTCGGTGAAGAAGCTCCTCGCGGGCTGACCGGCCGAACGGGCTGAACCGAGCGGAGACGGGGGTGGGGCCGATCGCGCGGGCGAAAACCCCCGCCCCCCCCCCCCCCCCCTGAGTGAAGGCCCCGGGCCC